>DATEIO010000787.1:0-6514 GCA_035278895.1 Thermoanaerobaculia bacterium
CACCGCCCGCGAGCCGCCGCGCAGGGCCTGCACCGGCCGCCGCGGCCGGTCCGTCGGGAGGTCGAGCTGCGGCACGCCGGCCAGGCGCTCGCGCCAGTGCTCCCACAGCCGCTCGCCTTCGGGGCTGGCCAGAAGCTGCTCCTGGCGGCGGGCGAAGTCCGTGTAACGCCCTGCGGGAGGGGGCGGAGCTTCTCCGGCAGCGAGGGCGCCGAGCTCGCGGGCGAGCACCGTCATCGACCAGAAATCCGCCGCGATGTGGTGCACGGCCAAAGCCAGGAAGGCCTCGCCGCCGCGCTCCACCAGGGCCGCCCGCAGGAGCGGGCCCACCGCGAGGTCGAACGGGCGGAACGCTTCCGCCTGAAGGCGCGCGTGCACCTGGGCGTCGCTCCAGCCGGTCGCGTCCACGACCGTGAGCGCGGCGTCGGTCCGCTCCGCCACACGCTGCACCGGGCCATCGGCCGTGTCGGCGAAGGTGGCGCGGAGCATGGGATGGCGGTCGACCAGCCCCTGGAGCGCGCGGCCGAGGGCATCGGCCCCCACGCCGTGGAGCCGCGCCGCGCCCGCGATGTTGTAGGCCGGGCTCTCCGGCGCCAGCCGGTAGAGGAACCAGAGCGAGCGCTGGTTCCAGGAGAGCGGGTGCTCGCCCGTTGCCGTGCTCGGTTCCACCGCGACCGGTGCCGCTGTCCGTTCCGCGCCCGCGGCCACCCGCTGCTCGATCTCGCGCAGCGTCATCCCTTCGAGCAGATCGGGCAGGAAGAGAGAGACGCCGGTCGCCTCCTCCACGGTCTGCTTGAGCTCCACGGCGGCCAGCGAATCGAGGCCCGACGCGGAGAGCGGCCGGTCCGGGTCCACCTGGCCGGGGGCGACCCGCGCCGCGGCGGCGAAGGCCCGGAGGAGCCAGTCGAGCGAGCCCGGCACGGCCTCCGTCTCGGGGTCTTCGTCCGCGGCCGCGGGGGAGAGGCGGCTCGCGCCCAGCGCGCGGAGCTCGCCCCGAAGATAGAGATCGCGGCAGCCCCGCCGCTGCACCTTGCCGCTCGTCGTGCGCGGCACGCCGCCCGGGGGGACCAGCACCACCTCGTAAACCAGCGCCTCGTGCTCCTGGGCGACCCCCTGGCGGACCGCGGCGGCGATCTCGTCCATGCCGGCGGCGTGGCGCTCGACCTCGTGGACGATCACCAGCCGCTCCTCGCCGTCCGCGTCGACCGCGAACGCCGCGCCCGTGCCGTCTCCCAGGGCCGGGTGGGCCTTGCCGGCCGTGGCTTCCAGGTCCTGCGGATAGTGGTTCTTGCCGCGCAGGATGATCAGGTCCTTCAGGCGGCCGGCCACGAACAGCTCGCCTTCGAGGAGAGCACCCAGGTCGCCGGTGCGCAGCCACGGCCCGCGGCCGTCCGTGAGCCGGGCGCCGAAGGCCTCGGCCGTCTCCTCCGGACGGTTCCAGTAGCCGCGCGCCACGCTGTCGCCCGCCACCCAGATCTCGCCGGTCTCGCCCGGCGGGCAGGGAGCGGCGGTGCCCGGGTCCACGATCTCGACCTCCAAGTCGAGCAGCACGCGGCCGCAGCCCACGAGCCGGCGGCCGCCCACCTCGCCCATCACCGTCGCCTCGCCCGGGCGCCCGCCGGAGACCATGAGCGTCGCCTCGGCCAGGCCGTAACACGGGTAGAGGGCGCCGGGCGAGAGGCCGGCCGGCACGAAGGCCGCGGCGAACCGGGCGAGCGTCTCCTCGCGCACCGGCTCGGCGCCGTTGAAGGCCACCTGCCAGGAGGAGAGGTCGAGCGCCTCGATCTCCGCGGGCGACATCCGGCGCGCGCACAGGTCGTAGGCGAAATTGGGGCCGCCTGAGGTCGTGCCGCGGTAGCGCGACACCGCCTGGAGCCAGCGCGAAGGCTTCTGGAGGAAGGCGACCGGTGCCATCAGCACGCACGGCGCCCCCACCCAGGTGGCCTGGAGCAGGTTTCCGATCAATCCGAGGTCGTGGTAAGGCGGCAGCCAGGAGACGAAGACCGACGCCTCCGAGTGCCCGCAGGCCGCCTCGATCACACGCTGGTTGTGGACCAGGTTCGCCTGCGTGACCATCACCCCCTTGGGGGTCGAGGTCGAGCCCGAGGTGTACTGGAGGAACGCCACGGCGTCCCCGCCCGGCGCCGGGGGCTCCCAGCCCGCGGGCGCGGGGTCGAGCTCGTCGGTCGCGATCCAGGGGAGCGCCGCGGCCTCGGGCGTCCGTTCCAGCCAGCCGCTCACCCGCTGCTGCGAAGCGCCCGCGGCGAGCGCCACCGCGGGCCGTGCGTCGGTCAGGATCGAGAGCAGCCGGGGCATCATGCGCGGCGAGCGCGGCGGATACGCCGGCACCGCGATCACCCCGGCGTACAGGCAGCCGAAGAACGCCGCGAGGAAATCCAGTCCCGGCGGGTAGAGCAGGAGGGCGCGGTCCCCCGGCCCGGCCGAGCGCAGCAGGGCCGCGGCGATCGACCGCGCCCGGGCGTCCAGAGCCGCGTAGGTGAGGCGGTCCTGCTCCTCCTCACCGTCTGCCAGAAAGACGTAGGCTGTACGATCGGGGGTCCGCGCTGCACGCTGTGCGAGAGCGCCGGCCACGGAGCCGGGGAATGCTACGTCAGGCATCCGCTACAACTCGAGCCTTATATCGAGGATTTTTCCAAGCCTGGAGAGATTGCTGAAGAGTCATTGTTTTTAAGTCGTCCCTGCGTCTCATCCTTATTAGTGTGAAGCATTCCGAAAGCGGGACAGTTTCCTGGTAGACCCTGCCCCCGGCCTTGGACCGCCCCTGCGGATAGCGCCCCCACCCCGAAACCTCACCCCTGTCCCCTCTCCCATCGCCCTCCCCCTGACCGGGAGAGG
Source organism: Thermoanaerobaculia bacterium (assembly GCA_035278895.1). Classification (GTDB taxonomy): domain Bacteria; phylum Acidobacteriota; class Thermoanaerobaculia; order Multivoradales; family UBA5704; genus DATARR01. The sequence continues at coordinate 2,854 of DATEIO010000787.1, forward strand.
GGGGACGTAGCTGAAGCGTTGGTGCTTGTAGCGCACGTGTTATTTCCACCATCCTCCCCGTGCGCACAGCGCACCCTACGGCAAGACCACCCGCAGGCGTCCCCCTCTCCCGGGGGAAGGGAGGGCGATGGGAGAGGGGACAGGGGTGAGGTTCCGGGGTGGGGGCGCCGCAGGAAGAAAAATAGAAAGATTAAGATCCGGGGGATCTGTCAGCCTCTGTCAGGACGTGCACTGACGTGTCAGGGAGCCGTCAGACAGTGCTTTTCGCGCTCCGTTCCAGGGGAGAAAACGTTTCCAAGCGCCCTTGAGGGGTGGCAGAGCCCTTGCAGAATTCCAAGGGCGACGTTTTCTCTCAAAAGCGGGTTTTCACCAGGAACGGAGGATGCCGTGAAAAAGAACCAGGAAACCACGAAGCGCCGTCTGACCCTCTACCGTGAAACGATCCAGAGGCTCGAGGACCCCCGGCTTCTCGAGCAGGTCCAAGGTGGAACCTCGCAGTGGCTGTGCACCACCAGCCGCACGAATTACAACCAGGAGATCTCGGGGGACTGTTAGAGCGCGAAAGCTGTTTGTTCCCTGGAGCGGCGCTGCCAGCACCGTAGGAGGAGAGGCCGGGCCACGCCGGTCCGGCACTTCCACCGGGAATGGAGGAAATCCATGAAAAAGGAAAAGGAAAACGAGAAGCGCCGCCTCACACTGCACCGCGAGACGATCCGGAGGCTCGAGGACTCCCAACTCCTGAAGCACGTCCTGGGCGGAACCTCGCAACGGATCTGCCCCACCACGATTTCCGGCTTCGAAGAGGGGGTTTCAGACGGCTGCTGAGCCCCGATCGTTCTCACCGCAGTTGGGCTCGACGGCGCGGTTCAGCCGTCGGGCCCGTGGGATGGGCCGGCCGGCCTGCCCAGCGACAAGCTCCAGATGTCCCCTTCGTCCGTCGCCCGCACCGCGCACAGGTTTCCTTCCCCCCGCCCGGCGCCGATCCAGATGTACGAGGAGTTGGGTGGAGGAGAGAGCAGGGTCCGCACCTCTCCGGTGGCCACGTCGACGAGACGGCCCGCGCCGGCTTCGAGGAAGAGGACCCGTCTCCCGTCGCGGAAGAACACCGGGCTCTCCCCCTTCCGGGTCAGGGGTCGATAGGTGTTGTCCGCGAGCGACCAGAGGGCGACCCCGGGCACGCGCCCCTCGTCCGGCCGCAGCAGAATCCCGGTCAGGAAACGTCCGTCCCGCGACCAGTCCACGCCTTCGAAGGTATGACCCCCCTGGACTCCGGGGAGGAAGCGCGGCCGGGAGTGGGGGACCGCGAGATCCAGCAGGCCCGTTCCATGGTCCACGTAGTGGAAGCCGATGCCCGTGCCGTCCGGAGACCAGAAGGGGTAGAGAACCGGCTGGTCCGGAAGCTTTGTGAGCTGCGTCAGACCGCTGCCGTCCGGCCGGATCGTCCAGGCCTCGTACTTGCCGCTGCGGTTCGAGGCGAACAGGAGCCGGCGGCCGTCCGGCGACCAGCGGGGGGTGCGGTCGCGCGCCAGGTCGTTCGTCAGTTGCCGCAGGTCGCTGCCGTCGGGGCGGATCAGGAGCAGGTCCTCCGCGGGGGAGGAGGCCCACAGAGCGAGCCAGGCCCCGTCGGGGGAGACGTCGCACGACCGGATCGATCGCCCGCCCTGATAGACGAGGGCCGGAGGGCCGGCCTGTCCGGTCTCCAGGTCGAAGGGGACCTGCTCCACGAAGCTGCGGCCGCTGTTCGTGGCATAGACCAGACGGCTCCCGTCGCGCGAGAGGCTCGGCAGGGCGCTCCACTCCGAGGTGGTGACCGGCTGCGGCTCCCCCAGCACCCGCCCTGAGCTTTCGTCGATCGCCACCCGCCAGAGATTCATGCTGCCGCCCCGGTTGCTCGCGAAGTAGAGGAAGCCGCCGTCGGGGGACCACACCGGGCTCCAGTTGTAGAAGGCGTCGTCGACCACCACGGCCGGGGTTCCGCCGTCTTTCGGGACCGTCCAGATCGCCCGCCGGGCCCCGGGCTGCGCGAGGCCCCAGTAGGCGATCCGCGAGCCGTGGGGGGACCAGGACGGTTGAACGCCGTCCGGGACCGCCAAAGGCCGCCGCGCGCCCGTGACCACGTCGATCCGGAAGATCCGGCTGAACGAGAGCCGCACCGCCGGATCGTGGGCGTTCTCGGTCGCGACCGCGATTTCCCGGCCGTCGGGAGACCAGGCCGGATTGAACCCGAAGTCGGTCAGGCGCCGCACCGATTCGCCCGTGGCCCCCATGAGGAAAATGCCGCCGCCCTCCCGCTCGGAGCGGAAGGCGATCTGCTGGCCGTCCGGCGAATAGGCGGGCTGGACGTCGTCGGCCGGCGATTCCGCGGTCAGATTGATCGGGTTGCCGCCCGCCACCCGCTGGAAGAAGAGGTCGAAATCGCCGTCCACGGACTTGGCGTAGACGACGAGCGTGCCGTCCGGCGAGAGGCTGGGCGAGGTCTCGCTCCCCGCGAGGTCGGTCAGGCGGACGATCTGCCCCGGCTGCGGGGGCGCCTCCTCCCGGCCCCAGAGCCAGACGAAGAGCGCCACGGCCCCGGCCAGGGCCAGGGCGAGCGCTCCCCAGGCAACGCGAGGGACGCGGCGGCGCGGCCGGCCCGCGGGCGGCAGGGAGAGGCTGCTCGTGGTCGCCAGGCCCAGATTGCTCCGCAGGTCGGCCAGCACCTCCGACGCGTCCGCGTGGCGGTCCTTCGGGTCCTTGGCGAGCATCCGGGAGACGATCCGGTTGAGCTCCGCCGGCACCTCGGGCCGCACCCGCGCCAGGGGCTCCGGCGTGTCGTGGAGCACCGCGTGGACCACCGCGACGCCGGTACCGCCGGCGAACGGCCGCTTCCCCGAAAGCATCTCGTAGAGCACGGCCCCCAGCGACCAGACGTCCGCCCGGGCGTCCACCGCCTCCCCCCGCGTCTGCTCCGGCGCCATGTAGGACGGCGTGCCCAGAACCGCGCCGAGCCGGGTCTGCCCCACCTCGCCCGAGAGCTTGGCGATGCCGAAGTCCAGGATCTTGACCATGCCGTCGCTGGTCACAAAGAGGTTGCCCGGCTTGACGTCGCGATGGACGATGCCGTTCTGGTGCGCCTTGGCGAGGCCGCGGGCGATCTGGACGGCTAAGTCCAGGGCCTCCTCGACGGACAGGGGGCCGCGGGCGATGCGGCGCTCCAGGCTCTCGCCGTCGTAGCGCGGCATGGCGAGGAAGAGCAGGCCGTCCTCGCTCTCGCCCACCTCCAGGATCGTGCAGAGATTGGGATGGTCCAGGGCCGAGGCCGCCCGCGCCTCGTTCAGAAACCGCGCCTTGGCCGCCGGGTCGCGGACCAGCTCCGGGGCCAGGAACTTCAGGGCGACAGAGCGGCCGAGCCGGGTGTCCTCCGCGTGGTAGACCACGCCCATGCCGCCGCCGCCCAGAGGCTCACCGATCTGGAAATGGGAGATCGTGCGACCCGAGAGCGGGGGCGGGTTGATCGCGGACTGGATGAGCTCACTGATCTCACGGCGGGTCGGTTCGCCCTCCTCCGGAATGCCGTCCGAGTCGTTGGCCATCGTCTGCGAAGCCCTGTTTCCGGTCGAACGCGGAGCCTTCCCCTCTGGATCAGGAACTGAAACGAATTCGAGTCAATGCTTGAAGCCGC
>DATEIO010000788.1:0-16465 GCA_035278895.1 Thermoanaerobaculia bacterium
AATGGCGCCGTGCGAAAGGAGATCGACTCATGCGACTCGAATGGAAGAGAGCCTTGGCCGCGGGATGCCTCGTGGCCGGGTTGACCGTGCCGCCCGCCGCCGCCGGGGAAGACACCCACGGCATCCCCAACGCCTCGTTCCCCGAAAAGGGAATCCTGGCCGCCGGCCAGCCCACGGGCGAGCAACTCCAGCTCCTGGCCGAAGACGGCTACAGGACGGTGATCGACCTGCGGCCCGATTCGGAGCCCCGGGGCTATGACGAGGCCGGGGCGGCGAAGGCGAACGGCCTCGCGTACGTGAACATCCCGGTCACCGGCGCCACTCTGGACAAGGCCGCGATCGACCGCTTCGTGGCGGAGCTCGACAAGGCCGAGCGGCCCGTGATCGTCCACTGCGCCAGCTCGAACCGGGTGGGCGCCCTCTACTACGCCTGGCTGCGCGAGAAGGGGACGCCTCGGGACGAGGCCCTGGCCAAGGGCAAGGCCGCCGGCCTTAAAAGCCCGGAGCTGATCGAGAAGGTGGACGCCGCATTGGCTGGGGGCGCGGAGAAGCCCAAGGGTTGAAGAATGCGCTGGTGGCGGGCCTCTCCGCCGAAGTGGGAGAGGACGTGCTCGGCCGGGCGGCCACGCGCCGGCTCGACCGCAAGCAGGTGCTCTTCCACGAGGGGGACGAGGCCGCGGCCCTCTTCCTCGTCGAGTCCGGCCGCCTGAAGCTCACCCAGCTCTCCCCGGACGGCCAGGAGGTTTTAGTGCGGTTCGTGGGACCGGGCGAGATGTGCGCCGCGGTGGCGGTGCTCCAGGGGAGCACCTATCCGGTGACGGCGCAGGCGGCTGAGCCGGCCGTCCTCCTCACGTGGCCCCGGGAGGTCGTGCGGGAGCTGGCGGCCAGGCATCCGCAGATCCAGACGAACATTCTTCAGGCCATCGCGGGCCACATGAACGAGGCGCTCACCCGCACGCGGGAGCTGGCGACCGAGCGGGTGGCCCAGCGCGTGGCGCGCACCCTCCTGCGCCTCGCCCGCCAGGCCGGCCGCAAGGTGGAAGGGGGCGTCCTCGTGGACCATCCGCTCTCCCGCCAGGAGCTCGCCGAGATGACGGGCACGACGCTCTTCACGGTGAGCCGCCTTCTCTCGCAATGGGAGGGTGAAGGCATCGTGGAGGCCGGGCGGGAGCGCGTGCTGATCCGCTCGTCTCACCGCCTGGTGGCCCTGGCCGAGGATCCCGCCGACGGCGAATGAACGCCTCCTCTCCTTGCGCCAGCGCAAGGACGCCCCTTCCTCCCTCTCCTATCCTGGGGTCCATGACAGAACCCTTCGAAACAAGGAGAGGACCAAGCCATGAACATCACCCCTGAGACCCAGGTTTCCGAGATCGTCGTCCACAACCCGGCCGCCACCCGGGTGTTCCACCGCTACAACATCGACTTCTGCTGCGGCGGCAAGCGCCCGCTGGCCGAGGTCTGCACAGAGCGCGGGCTTTCCATGGACCAGATCCGCCGCGAGATCGAGGCCACCGAGCCGCAGGAGGCCGAGGAGAAGAACTGGAGCGAGGCCCCGCTGGCCGCGATCGTGGAGCACATCCTGGCCCGCTACCACGCGCCGCTCCGCGAGGAGCTCCCGCGCCTCGCGGCGATGGCCGCGAAGGTGCTCTCCGCCCACGGCGAGCGGTTCCCCGGGATGATCCCGCCGGTGGCCGCGCGCCTTTCGGCGCTCAAGGCGGAGCTCGAATCGCACATGGTGAAGGAGGAACGCGTGCTCTTCCCGTTCGTAGTGGCCCTGGAGCAGGCGGTCACGGAAGGAGGCCCTGCGCCCCGGCCGCCGTTCGGCTCGGTCGAAGGCCCCATTACAGTCATGGAGGCCGAGCACGAGGAGGCCGGCCGGCTGCTCGCGGAGATGCGGAGCCTGACCCGCGGCTACGAGCTGCCCGAGGGGGCCTGCAACACGTTCCGGGCCCTCTTCTACGGCCTCGCGCAGTTGGAGAAGGAGATGCACCTCCACATCCACCTCGAAAACAACGTCCTCTTCCCCCGCGCCGCGGAGATGGAGCGGCGGATGGCGATCCATGCCTGACGCTCCCTCCTGGAAGCGGATCCTCCTCCCGCCGGAGCACGGCGGGTGGGGGTTCCTCTTCGAGCCGATCCTCCTGGGGCTCCTGGTGGCGCCGTCCTGGCCGGGGTTGGCGCTCGGCCTCGCGGCCGTGGCGGCGTTCTTCACCCGCCAGCCGCTCAAGCTGGCGCTCGCGGACCGCCGCCGGGGGAAGCGCTATCCCCGGACCGTGCGGGCCGAGCGGGCGGCGGGAGCCTGCGCGGCGGCCGCGGCCCTCTTCCTGGCGCTGGGGCTCGCGGCGGCGGGCTCCGAAGCCGCGCTCCCTTTGCTTCTCGCCGCGCCGCTGGGGCTCGTCCAGGTGGTGTACGACGCGCGGCTCGAGACCCGCTCGGTCCTCCCGGAGCTTGCCGGGTCCGCGGCCCTGGGGGCTACGGCTCCGATGCTGGCGATGGCGGACGGCTGGAGCCTGCCCGCGGCCCTGGGCCTGTGGGGGATCGTCCTCGCCCGCAACGTCCCGTCGATCCTCTACGCCCGGACCATGGTGCGCCGCCTCCACGGCGAGGAGGCTCCGGATCTCCCCGCGCTCGCGGCCCACGTCCTCTCGGCCCTGGCCGTGGGCTTCGCGGCCGAGCAGGGCCTCGTGCCTCCCGCGCTCCTCCTGGTCCCCCTGCTCCTGCTCTTCCGGGCCGCGGCCGGGCTCTCGCGCGGCCTCCTCCCCGCCCGCCGCCTCGGCTGGGGCGAGATCGCCTTCGGCCTCGCCACGGTGCTCCTGGCCGCCCTCGCCTACCGCGCCGGATAGCGCCTCACGTGGGATAGCGGCAGACCCCGTCCGGGGGCCGCCTTCTGCTATCCTGGATTCACCTTTTCCGTGGATGCGTATGGAGCGAGGCCAGAACGGGTTTTCCCTGACCGAAACGCTGGTCGCCCTGGCGATCCTGACGACGGCGTTGCTCCTCGGCATGGCGCTCGTGCTCCAGCACCCCTGGGTGGTGCGCCGGATGGACGCCGAGCGGCAGGCGTACCGCGCCATGGAGTCGACGCTCGAATCCGTGCGGGCCGGGGTGATCCCCTTGGAATCCATGACCCTCGACGGGTTCGTGACCGCCGCGGGCCGGCCGGCGCCCAAGGACCTGAAGCTCGCGATGACGGTCCGGCAGCGCGTGGACCTGCCGGGGCTCTACCAGGTCACCCTCGTCGCGACCTACTCGATCGGCCGCCAGAAGCTCGAGAAGCGGGTGGAGACCCTGGTCTGGCGCCTGCCGCGGTACTACCGGCCATGACCCCGCGCCACCTCCGGGCGCGCGGGCAGGAAGGCTTCACCCTCGCCGAATTCCTCGTCTCCCTGGCGCTCATGATGCTGGTGATCGCGCTCGCCTCGGCGCTCCTGATGGAGAGCTCCCGCCAGCTTGCGGAGAGCGCCGGGGAGCAGAAGGACGCTCCGGTCCCCCTGATCGTCGCGCGCATCCGGGCCGACGTCTCGGAGGCGAGCTCCTTTGCCGTGGCGATGGACGAGGTCTCCACCCGGCTGCTCCTCTTCGGCCATCCCGAGGGGACGATCTACTACGAGAACGTGGGCGAGGAGCTGCACCGCGCGGTCCTGGTCTCCGGCAGGAAGCTCGAAAAGGAGGTCATCCTCTGGCGCGGGCTCACGGCCTGGAGCGCCACCCGCGTGGTGCCGATCGACCCGGACGAGCCGGGAACGGACGTCCTCCGCCTGGACTTCATCTACGTGCGGCGGTCTACGGTCAAGACCCCGCTGCCTGTGCTTCCAGCGTACCGGGGGCCCAAGGATGAGGCGCGGCTCGAGACGATCTTCCTCGTGCCGCGCGGCAACGGCCTGGGGACGAACACGTGGTGAGGCCGCGCGGGCCATCGGGCTACGCGCTGATCACGGCCCTTCTCGTGCTGCTCCTCGTCTCGGTCTCGCTCTCCCTCCTCGCGGCCTCGCTCCACCTGCGCATGCGTCTCGTGAAGCAGGAGGCGGACACCGTCCACCTGGGGGCGCTGACCGACGGCGTTCTCGCCGAGACGCTCGCGAGCCTCTACGTCCAGCCGGATTTCCAGGGCGTTGCCGAGCACCCGCTCGGCCGGGGCAAGGTCAAGAGCCAGGTGACGAGCGTGGGGCTCGGCCAGTATGTCGTGGTGGCGACCACGAAGTACGCGGGCAAGGAGCGCTCGGCCCGGGCGGAGGTCTCGCGCACCGAGACCACGGAGCGCGACGCCCTGGGGCGGCCGCGCCTGGTCATTCGCGTGACGGTCACGAGCTGGCGGCGGTTCCCCTGACCTTTGCCGCGAACCTTTTTCCTCCCGATTTCGTCTAGGGAGGAGAGCCATGACGAACGCCTTCTCCTCCCCCGACCTTCTTCTCGCCCGGCGCGCCGCCGCCGGGCAGGCGGCCGCCTGGGAGGAGCTCCTCGGCCTCTACGCCCAGAGGATCTACAACCTGGCCCTCCACTTCACGGGCTCCCCGGCCGACGCCGAGGACCTGACGCAGGAGATCTTCCTTCGCCTCTACCAGAGCCTCCGCCTCTACCGCGGCGACGTGCCGCTCGCGGCCTGGGCCCTTCGCCTGTCGCGGAACCTCTGCATCGACAACTGGCGCCGGATGCGCCGCGAGCAGCGCTTCGCCGTCGTGTCCGAAGAGGTCCTCCAATGGCTGCCGGCCGCGGACGATCCGCAGGCCGAGGCGCAGGGGAGAGAGCAGCTCCGGGCCGTTCATGAATCCCTCGCCGAGATGCCGGAGGATCTGGCCGAGGTGGTGGTGCTGCGCGATCTCCAGGGGTGGAGCCTCGAGGAGACGGCGGCGTATCAGGAGGTTCCCGTGGGGACCGTCAAGTCGCGGCTGCACCGCGCCCGGCTGGAGCTCGGCCGCCGCGTGACTGCGCGCCTGGGCGCCTGCCCCCTTCCCGGGATGGCGCCCGTCCCGGCGCTGGAGGCGGGATGCTGAGCTGGGCCTGCCGCCGCTTCCGGGCCGCCTTCGCGCCCGGCTCGCGCCATCCCCACCGGGAGCGCTGCGCGGAGTGCCGGGGCTACGCCGAGGCGCTGGAAAGGGCCGCCGGCCTCCGCCTGCCGGTTCCCGGAGCGTTGGGCCAGCGCCTTGCCGCGATCGCCGCTCCCCGGGAGGAGGCCCCGGTCCTCCGCTTCCCCCGGCCCCAGGTGCCGCTGCCCGCAGGCCTCCACGAGCGCCTGCGCGGGATCGCCCGCCGCGAGCGGCAGGGATTGCCGGCCTGGATCCGCAGCCCCCGCTACGCCGTGGCCGCGAGCTACGTGCTGGCGGTGCTCCTGACCGCGCTCTTCGGCGATCTCGGAGGCTCCTTCGTCCGCAAGGTCGAAGAGGTCGTCGAGGTGACGGAGACCCGGGGCCTCGAGAAGATCGAAGCGCTGCGCGGAACTGCCCAAGAGAGGTATGAGAAAGCCCGCCGCTCCGTCGCGAGCGTCGGCTCCGGGATCACCGGGACGGCCCGCGGGCTGAACCCGTTCCACGAAGACGAACCCCCCGCTCCGGAGAGTGAAGCTCCCGGGCTTGAAAGGAGAACGCCATGAACGCCGCCGAGAGCTGGGCTCCCCATCCGGAGCCCGCCGCCTCCAACTCCGCCCCTGTGCCAGCCGCGATCCCGCAGCCGGCGCCGGCCATGATGCAGAAGAACCCCTGGATCGCCGCCTTCCTCTCCCTCTTCCCGGGGGTGGGAAACATCTACAACGGCCTTTACATGCGCGGATTGATCTTCTTCCTCATCGTCATAAGCTGCATCGGGCTCGCGGACCGGGAGGAAGCTTTTGCCTTCGCCGTGGCCTTCTTCTGGATCTTCAACGTCCTGGACGCCTATCGCCAGGCCACGCTGATCAACTACGGCTACGCCCAGGACCTGGGGCTGGTCGATCTGCCGAAGCACCCCCGGGCCGCCCAGGGCGGAATCGCCGCGGGCGTCATCCTCACCCTGATCGGCCTCGTGGCCCTGGCGGACCAGTACCTCTTGATCGACATCCGCTGGATGGTCGACAACTGGCCCGTGGCCCTGGTGGTGATCGGCGTCTGGATGATCTGGAGCTCGCTCCGGAGCCGGCGCCGGGCCGAAGGCCGGACGCTCGACGCCTGATCCGATTCTTCCCCCGAGACCCCTCGCCTTCGCCCGGAAGGCGGGGGGTTTTCCGTTTTCTGGAACGAAATCTGCAATACTCTCCCGCGTTTTCGGCCCGACGGACGAAAGGATGTTTCTATGACGCTCACGCGGAGGCTGGTCCAGCGGATTGCCCTGGGCGCGCCCCAGGCCGAGGTGGACCGCGCCGCAGCGCTCGGCTATCAGAAATATCTGCAGGAGCAGCTGGCTCCCGAGACCCTGGACGACAGTCTCCTGGAGCAGGAGATCGCTCGGACCCTCCCCACGGCCGGGATGACGGCCGCCGCGATCCACGCGGGCTACGAGGACCGCTTCTCCGTTCCCATCTACGAGCTGATGATCGCGACCCTGCTGCGGGCAGTGGCGAGCCGCCGCCAGCTCTTCGAGAGTATGGCCGCCTTCTGGACCGACCATTTCAACGTCGACGTCCTTGGCGAATACGGCTGGTATCTGAAGCCGGTGGACGACCGCGAGGTGATCCGCCGCCACGCCCTGGGCCGGTTTCCGGACCTCCTCCAGGCGAGCGCCAAGAGCCCGGCCATGGTCTTCTACCTGACCAACGACACCAACCACAAAGACCATCCGAACGAGAACTACGCCCGCGAGCTCATGGAGCTCCACACCCTGGGCACGGACAACGGCTACACCCAGGAGGACGTGCGGGAGGTGGCCCGCTGCTTCACCGGCTGGACGTGGGTCCGCGAGGGCGAGGGGCTGGGGACCTTCCGCTTCGACGCGGCAGCCCACGACACGGGCCAGAAGGTGGTGCTCGGCCGCGTGATCCCCGCGGGCGGCGGGGTGGAGGACGGTGAGGCCGTGCTCGCGATCCTGGCCGCCCATCCCAACACGGCGCGGACCCTTTCGCGGAAGCTCCTGCGCTGGTTCTGGGGCTACGAGCCGCCGCAGAGCTACGTGGACGAGGTGGCCGCCGTCTACCGGCGGACCGGAGGGAATCTCCGCCGCATGCTGCGGACGGTCTTTACGCCCGCATGGATGGAGATCGCCCCTGCGAAGCTCAAGCGGCCGTTCCACCTCGTCGTCTCGGCGCTTCAGGCGCTCGGGGCCGAGGTCACGGACCCGTACGTCCTTCTGGGAGAGCTTCAGGCCATGGGGCATCTCCCGTTCACCTGGTCGCCACCGAACGGGTATCCGGACACGCGGGCGTACTGGTCGGGGCTCCTCCTGCCGCGCTGGAGCTTCGCGGCGCGGGTGGTGGGCGAGACGGGCTCGGGGATCCGTTTCGACCTCTCGGACCTCTCTCCCGGCCTCTCGCCCTCGGCTCTCGTCCGGCAGATCGACCGCAAGGTGGCGAACGGCACGCTCTCCGAACCCACGCGGGAAGCGATCCGGTCGTTCCTGCGGTCCGGCCCCCGGACACCTGCGCGGGTTCGCGAGGCCGTGGGGCTCGCTCTCGCCTCGCCCGAGTTTCAGGACTACTAGGAGATCGCGATTTGAGCAGCCAGGGGTGCCCGGAGTACGACCTGATCTCGCGCCGCCGTTTTCTGGGGCTTGGAGCCTCCGTCCTGGCGACCGCGGCCCTGCCGGCGTGGCTTCCGCGCGTGGCCCTGGCCGATTCTGGAAGCCCGGCGCGGGACGTCCTGGTGTCGATTTCGCTCCGCGGCGGTGCCGACGGGCTCACCCTCTGCGCGCCGTTCGGCGACGACGGCTACTATGCCCTCCGCCCCACGCTCGCGGTGCCGCGCCCCGACAGCTCCTCTCCGAACCGGGCCCTGGATCTGGACGGCTTCTTCGGCTTTCCGCCGAGCCTTTCTCCGCTCCTCGATCTCTATCGGGACGGGCAGCTCCTCGTCGTCCACGCCACGGGCCTGCCGATCCGCACCCGCTCCCACTTCAGCGCCATGTTCCTGACCGAGGTGGGGCAGCCCGCGCCGCCCTCGTCGAGAGCCAACGGCTGGATCGCCGAGCACCTGCGGGCGGTCCCCCCCTCCCACAAGGACGCCGTGCTGCGGGCGGTCGCGAACGGCGTCGGCCTTCCCCGGAGCCTGGTGGGGGCGCCGTCCACGGTTCCCGTCCGCGACCTCGCGGCCTCCGGATTCGCCGGAGATCCCGCCACCGTGGCCGCGCGGCGCCGGGCCCTCTCCACCATGTACGCGGCCGCGCCCGATCCGATGCGCGCCCCGGCCGCGAGCACCCTGCTCACGGTGGATCTCCTGGAAAAGATCCGCTACGCCTCCTACCAGCCGGCCGGCGGCGCCGTCTATCCCGACGACGAGCTCGGCCGCTCTTTGAAGTCCACGGCGGCCCTGCTCAAAGCCGGCCTGGGCGTCGAGGCGGCGACGATCGAATTCGGCGGATGGGATTCGCACTCCGACCAGGGACCTTTCGACGGCGCCATGGCGCTCCTCATGAAGAGTCTGGCGGGCGGGCTCACCGCCTTTCACGCCGACCTTTTCGCCGGCGGCCCCACGAACGTCGTCGTCATCGTGCAGACGGAGTTCGGGAGGAACGCCTGGGAAAACGGGAGCCGCGGCGCGGACCACGGCCACGCCGGGGTGATGCTCGTCCTGGGCGGCGCCGTGGCCGGCGGGCGCGTCCTCACCCGCTGGCCCGGCCTGGCGCCCGAAGAGCTCTACGAGGGGCAGGACCTGGCGCTGACGATCGACGCCCGGGATATTCTTTCCGAGATCTTGAAAAAACGGCTGGGCAACCCCGACCCCTGGAGCGTGTTCGCCGATCCGGCCTACACGCCCCAGGAGCACGGAGTCATCCGGTAGGCGCTACTCCTCGGCCCCGGCCTCTTCCGCCCGGTCGTCGTTGCCGCCCCGCAGATCGAGCTGGCCGCGGATCTCGCCTCCGGGGAAGAGGGTCGAGTGGACGTTCACGTAGGCGATGCCCGCGCGGATCGCCCGCTCCACGGTGAAGAGCTCTCCGGCCGCGACACCCTGGGAGGCGGCGGCGAGAACGTCGCTCGCGGTGATCGTGCCGGTGACGACCGCCTCGGTCGAGCCGTTGCCGTTCGGGCAGGCCTGGGTGCCCGCGGGGCCGTTGCCCAGGTTCGAGCACAGGAACACCACGATGCCCCCGTTGACCCCTTCCTGGCCGAAGTGGATGTGAGACTGGGTGACGCCGCCTTCCAAGAGGCGATAGCGGAGGGTGTACTGGATCTCGGTTCCATCCTCGCTGATCGTCGCGCTGAACCGCCCGCCGGCCCGCGTCGCGATCGCCGGAACCTCCTCGAAGCCCCGCAGGCGGGTAGAGACCGTCCTCGGCTGGGCCTGAGCCGGGATGGAGGCCACCGCGAGCATGACCAGAGACAGGAGCAGAACCGGGACACTCGCCTTTCTCATCTCTCTTCCTCCTTGCCGCCCGAAGGGCGGCGCTGACACAGAATCTGTGTTGAAGAAGCTGCAAAAACTCGGCCACACGGTGAGTCCCCGGAGGGGGAAGAGAGGTTCAGCCCTAGCTCGCCGCCCGGCGCCCCAGTTGAAGAATCAGCGACACATTGGTCGTCGCGTCCGTGGTGTCGAAGCCCACGACCGGCTCGTGGTCGTACTTCCAGTCGTAGCCCACGCGGACCCCGAGGTGCCGGTTGAGCGCCGCCTGCACGCCCAGCCGGCCGTTGACCCGGTAGTCCTCGAAGTCGTCGAAATCCGGGAAGAAGGTCACCTGCCCTTCCCAGGTCGACGTCTCGGACAGCCGGCCGTCCCCCGCCAGCTGGAAGAGGCCGCCCAGGGAGTCCCGGGCGGGGCGGTTGCCACGCGGGTCTTCGCGGGTGAAGGAGAGGCCGGAGAGAATGCGGAGCTTCCACGCGGGGGTCTCGGCCACGGGCCAGAGGAGGCTCACGTCGGCTCCGGTCCGGGAGTCGATTCCCGCGAACCGGTTGCGCTCCCCGCGCAGCCCCGCCGTGAGATGGAGGGCCCTCCGGAGGAGCCTTCCCAGCCGGCGCTTGGCCCGCACCTGGCCGTTGTAGCTCTCGGCCGTGTTGCGGTTGCGCTTGCTCGCGGAGACCGCGTTCGCGGTCCCCTCGAGCGACCACTTCTTCCAGGCGCGGTTGAACGCGGCGTCGAAGCCGGACGAGCGGGTCTCCGAGTTGCCGCTGGTCGCGAGGTACGAGAAGCCGAGCTTCACATCCCACCCGGGCGCCGGCCCCGCCGGAGCCTCCTGGGCCCGGGCGGCCCCCGCGAGCAGAAACGGGACGAGGACGAATGGACGGAGATCCACGGATCTCAGGATGTCGCTCCTTTCCGGTCGGTGCTGCAGGACTACCCCAGGTATACGGAGCGGAGGGCCTGTCCGTTGAGAGGGTTTTTCCCATGAGGATGTGGAGGCTTGGCTCCGCGATATACTCCAAAAGTACCTCAAGAAGGATGCCAGGTACCCAAGGAGCCCTGGATGAAGAAACTCAAGCTGCTCAAGAGGGCACTGGCGGGCTCCAGGAATTTCCGCTTCGAGGAGCTGGTCACGCTTGTGGAAGCCTTCGGATTCAAGCTTTCCCGGATCCAGGGTAGCCACCACATCTTCGTGCACGCCGAGATCCCCGAGCTTCTCAATCTCCAGGATGTGGAGGGGCAGGCCAAGCCCTATCAGATCCGCCAGTTCCTGCGTCTGGTCGAGCGCTATAATCTGAAGCTTGGAGAGGATCGATGAAGGACTACCACATCAACATCTTCCATAGCGAGGAGGATGGCGGTTACATCGCCGACATCCCCGACTTGGAGGCTTGCTCAGCCTTCGGGCGGACCCCAGCGGAGGCTCTCGCCGAAGTCGAGACGGCCAAGACCGCCTGGCTCGAAGCCGCCCGCGCCGAGGGAAAACCGATTCCCGAGCCTCGGTATCGTCCCGCCATCTACCAGACCTCTCCTTGAGAGAGGGACAGATTCGCTCCACCTGCCCTCTTTTCCCTCTCTGACGGCACTTCTGTCCTGTAACGTTCTTGTAAAGTCCTCCCGCCCGTCCCCGGGTGGCAGGGCGAAATCTTTTGAACATTGAATTAAGGAGAGAGTTTCATGGCTAAATCCGTTCGTATCGTCGCCATCCTGGCCCTTCTCTGCACCCTGATCTCCTTCCCCGCCAGCGCCCGTCCGCTGGCCTCCTCCCCCGAGCCGGTCACCCTCTGGGAAAAAATCACGGCTCCTTTTGCGGCCCTCTGGAATGTTTTGGCGGGTCCGGCCACTTACAATAAGGAAGAAGACCCGGACGCGCGAGGAGGGATCGATCCTTGGGGTACGACCACCGACTCCCAGCCGCTGACCGATTGCCGGGGCGGGATCGATCCTTGGGGTGCATGCTCCAGCGGGGAGTGATCGCCAGGCGACCACTTCTCGGCCGCCCCCAAACCTTGGACCCCGCGAGTCCGTATTTATTGCGGGAGGATTCATCATGGGCGGCGAATGGCATTTCGATGAGCTGCAGGCTTCCGGTCTCGTTGCAAACACTTTGACGGTCGCGGACCGTACCCGCGCGGTGCGGCACCTTCTCGCCGGATGCGAGAGCTGCCGCACGCGGGTGGCCGAGGCCCTCTCCGCCAAGCGGAGCGTGCCGCGCGCCGGCCTCCATCCGGTTCCGGCGATCGCGCCTCTGGCCGTAGAGTCTGCCGCCGTCCGCACGGACGACGCGACGGGGCGGCTCGCCTGGAGCGAGATCGAGCAGCTGCCCGTTTCCCAGCGCCTGGAAGCGGTCAAGACGGACTCGCGCCTCCACCGCTACAGCGTGTTCAAGGCCGCGCTCGAAGCAGCCCGCCGCGAGGCGCAGAGGAGACCGCAGGCCGCGGTGGAGGCGGCTCATCTCGCCGTGGCGCTCGCGGAGCTGGCGGACCCACAGATCAAGCCGGACCACCCGTTGCGGTTCGATTGGCGGGGCGAAGCCCTGCTGGCGCTCGCCCACGCGAAGCGGACGGCCGGGGACTTCGAAGGAGCCCGGTCCGCCCTGAATCTCGCCGACGACTCTCTCCAGCAGGGGACGGAGGACGAGACCGACCGCGCCATGCTCCAGGTCCAGCGGGCTCGCCTGTCGACGGATCTGGGACAGTTCGAGGGGGCGGTCGATCAACTGGGCGAAGCCGCTACCCTGTTCCGGCGGGCCGGCAACAAGAGCGCCCTGGGCAAGGTGCTCCTCCACGAGGCCGTCATCCTCCGGCAGCTCGAGCCGGCCCAGGCCTTGGAGCTCGCCGAAGAGGGATCGCTGCTGATCGACCGGGGCTCCGAGCCGCGGGCCGAGCTCTCCTCGCTCTACACGAGAGCCTACTGCCACAACGAGCTCGGGAACCCGGCCGAGGCGGAGCGGCTGCTCGAGAGCTCCCGCTTCCTCCTCGCGCGCTTCGAGGACACCGCCACGCGGACGAGCCTCGAGTGGCTCGCCGCGAGAATCCGCGCCCGCCAGGGCCGGACGATCGAAGCGGAGCGGCGCCTGCGCGACGTTCGCGACCGCTATCTCCGCGGGGACTTCCGGCTGGAGGCGGTGCTCAGCACCGTGGAGCTGATCGAGCTCGTGGCCGCCCAGAGCCGGACCGGCGAGGCGCTCGATCTCGCCCGGGAGGTCCTCCCCATCCTGCGCTCGTGGGGCCTCCACCGGGACGTTATCGCCCTGATGACCCTTCTCGTCGACCACCTGCAGCAGAAGACCGCGGAAGCCGGCCTCTACCGCGAGGTCGCCGAGCGGCTCCGGAGAACCTGGCACTTGAACGGGACCGGGACCGCCTCCAGGGTGTAGAATCATCTGACCCACCGAGCCTGCTCGGACCCTCCCCGGAGATCCGGCGGGGGAGCAGGCCGCCAGGGTGGCCCGGGAAACCGGGCCGCCTCCCGTGTTTGGAAAGGCGGGTAGCGAGTCGCGGCTCGGGGGTCAGGATTGTAT
Organism: Thermoanaerobaculia bacterium; assembly: GCA_035278895.1. Taxonomy (GTDB): domain Bacteria; phylum Acidobacteriota; class Thermoanaerobaculia; order Multivoradales; family UBA5704; genus DATARR01. Next base: position 12,976 of record DATEIO010000788.1, read on the forward strand.
GAAATGAGCCGCCTCGCGATCCTCAACGCTCCGCCCCTCCCCTCCTCGGAGGCCGAACGGTCCACCCGCCTGATCGACTCGTTCGGGCGGCGGCTCACCTATCTGCGCGTCTCCGTCACCGACCGCTGCAACTTCCGTTGCACCTACTGCCTGCCCGAGGACGCCGACTTCCCATTCGGCGACAAGGCGTTTCTCTCCGCGGACGAGATCGAGGCGATCGTGGGCGCTCTCGTGCGGCTGGGCATAAGGCGGGTGCGCCTGACCGGCGGCGAGCCGCTGGTGCGCAAGGACGTCCTGGAGATCGCCCGGCGCCTCAAAGCCCTCCCGGGGCTCGAAAACCTCGCTCTCTCGACCAACGGCACCGGCCTCGCGGAGCTCGCCCCCGCGCTCAAGGCGGCCGGCGTGGACCGGGTGAACGTGAGCGTGGACAGCCTGGACCCCGAGCGCTTCCGGGCCATCACCCGCCGCGGCGACGTGGAAGAGGTCTGGCGCGGCGTGGAGGCGGCCCTGGACGCCGGGCTCCACCCGGTGAAGCTCAACGCCGTGCTCCTGGGCAAGAGCAACCTGGAAGACGTCGAGCGGCTGGCGGCCTTGACCCTCGACCGGCCGCTCTCCGTGCGCTTCATCGAGATGATGCCCACGGAGGTCAACCGCCACCTCCAGCCCGAAGAGTTCGTGTCGTCCGACGTCGTTCGCGCCCAGCTCGAAGCGCGCTTCGGACCGCTCTCGCCCGTCGAGACCGGCCCCCGGACCGGTCCGGCCAAGGCGTTCCGCTTCCCCGGCGCGACCGGATCGGTCGGCTTCATCACCCCGCTCTCCCACACCTTCTGCGCGGACTGCAACCGCCTGCGCCTGACGGCCCGCGGCGAGCTCCGCCTCTGCCTCTTCGCGGACCGGGTCTATCCTCTCCGCCACCTCCTCGCGGCCGCGAATCCCGAGGCTGCCCTCGAAGCCGAGATCCTGCGCGTCCTCGCCGAAAAGCCCGCCGAGCACATGCTCACCCAGGGCAACTACGGCAATCTCGTGAGCTTCATGCAGATCGGCGGCTGAGCGCCGCCTTGCTCGATTTCGCGATTCTTTCGCAGAGAAGGCTCGCCTTCCACCTCGCCAGACACCCCCACTAGTAAGACCGTAATTCCGTTGTTGCGGTCTTTCGATGTTGAGCTGTCTCCGGACTGCAAGTGCAGTTCGGAGGCCCGACAAAAGGCGGGTGCACGCCCGCCGGATGGGAGGTTTTCATGAGCCAGTGGAAGAGGTTGAGCCCGAAAAAGAGAGCCCTCTGTCTGACCGTCCTGGTGTTCGTGTTGTCGGCCACGGTCTGGGCCTCGGGACAGTGGGTCTCGGATTGGGACGAAGCCACCAGCATCAGCCCGGTCCCGATCGCGAGCGAGCCGGCGGACCTCGAAGCGCCGTTGGACGAAAAGCCCTCCGAGATCTTCGTCCAGAAGACGAGCGCCTTCGGCGACCGCGGCAACGTTCTGGTGAGCGTCCAGCTCACCCCGGACCAGGTCGCCGAGAGGCAGGCGAACGGCACCGCGGACTTCATCACGATCGGCGACCTCTCCCACCAGGTGATCCTGCGCGACGACGGCGACGGTGGGGATGGCAAGGCTGGCGACGGCCTGTTCACCGGCCTCGCCACCGTGGACGTGAACGACCTCGCCGCGCGAGCCGAAGCGGAGTCGGCCACCGTGGCGAGCCGCTCCGGCAGCAAAGACGTGCCGGTGTTCGAAGACCGCGCGATCGTGGGCACGGAGACGCCCCAGCCATTCGACTTCAAGGGCTTCGACGCCGGCGCCCCCGTGCGCCTCGAGCCGGCGGTGGCCTTCATCCAGCCCGAGTCGGGCGCGACGCAGACGAGCCAGAACCCGGTGAGCGGAGCCTCCTCCTCCGGGGATCTCGTCTCGGCCTCGGCTGCGGCCGTCGTGCTGGGCACCAACGTGTTCCAGGAGAGGGTGCTCGTCATCCGCGGCCTCCCGGTGGTGACCGACCCGGCCCGCACCTACAATCCGTGCAACAACGGCGGCAACAACGCCGGCGTCTGGACCTTCAACCACCTGATGACCGAGATGGCCAATCCCGCCGCCTCCGGCATCGACCCGTCCGTGTTTGCCGAAAACTGGCTCAAGCACTGGGCGAGCACGCAGACGATCAACGCCGACACGGTCCCGGCCCGCGTCCAGATCAACCAGCTCATCGCGCGGTGGAAGACGGACAGCGGCGGCGTCAAGCTCGACCTCAAGAAATCGCCGCTGCGCCTGCTCGCCATCCTTCCCCGGGTCGACCTGCGGCGCACGACGGGCGGCGGCGGCTCCTACTCCAGCAACCTGTCCGGAAAGTTCCTGGACGCCGGCGAAATGCGGTTCGTCTTCGGCGTCGTCCTGAAGCCGGGCTGGAGCGGAACGGGATTCGTCGGCCCCGTCCAGATCCCGGGCCAGGCCAATGGCTGCCGGGCTCTCCCCTTCTCGGTCATCGTCGAGTACAAGGTCCCCAAGTGCGAGTGCAAGGGCGTGAAGGATTGGGCGGCCCGCTGGGTGGATTTGAAGAACTGGGTCCCGGGGACCGTCGACTACAACGGCCGCCTCGAGCGCCTGACCCAGGAGGTCGTGCGAGCGAACGGCGACCCGCGGCAGCCGAACGGCAGCAACCTGGGCCAGCTCCGGACGAACGAGGTGGCCCTCCCGCCCTCCACGACGCCGTACGGCCAGCCGGGCGGCCCGCAGTGGGAGCTGCGCGAGTTCCAGCTCACCCAGTTCCCGTTCACCTTCCTGAACGAAACCACGGTGGCCGACACTCCCGAGGACGCCTACAACAACAACGCGAACGGCACGGGCCTGCTCCTGGCCTGGGTGATGAACGCCATCCCCGGCGGCCCGCCGCCGGTGCCGCTGTTCTTCGGCACCCGGAACTTCCTGGCCGGTAACTCGATCGTGCCCGACCCGCCGGCCCCGGTCCCCGTCCACCACTGGAACGCCCCGGGCCTGAACCTCGCCATCCCGGCGCAGAACAACGCCCGCTTCCAGGTCTCCCTCGCGGCCTGCAACGGTTGCCACCGCGGTGAGACGGGCACGCACTTCGTGCACATCGACCCGTCCAACAGCATCCCCGGCTCGACCGCCGCCCTGCCGGCCGCGCTCTCCGGATTCCTGACCGGCATCGTCTGGAACGATCCGGCCAACGGCGCGCCGGCCCGGGAGTTCGACGACCTCGCCCGCCGTGAGAAGGACATCCAGCAGGTCGCGAACCTCGCCTGCCTGCGGTTCCACCCGGTCAACGTGGCCACCGTCCAGGCGAGCTTGAAGTCCACCGGCAAGCTGCCTCCCGATCTGTTCGCCGGTCTGCCGGTCCTCCCCTTCGAGCAGCGCGTGCCGCTCGCGGTGGACGACCTGCGCAGGAACCGCGTGAAGCAGGTCCACTAGCCGTTTACGGCGCGAGCGCCCGGGTGGGCTCCACCCGGGCCGCTCGCCTCGCCGGGCCGTAGCTCGCGAGC
>DATEIO010000789.1:0-2116 GCA_035278895.1 Thermoanaerobaculia bacterium
CTCGAGATCGCCGAGCTGCGCCAGGAGCCGGTTCGTGATCTGCCGGGCCGGCAGCTCCAGCTCGTATTCGATTTTGTGCGCGAGCACCGACTCCGGCCACTGCTCCCCCGCTTCTTCCCACTCCCGCTGCAGCTCCGGCAGCTGGTCCACCCGCGCCGTCAACCCGATCGCCTGGGCGTGGCCGCCGAAGCGCTCCAGCCGGTCTTTCCATTGTCCTAGAAACGCGTGGAGAGGGAGCCCCGGCACACTGCGCCCCGAGCCCGTGGCGAGTACTCCATCGACCGACAGGAGGATCGTGGGCCGGTGCAGCTCCTTGGCGATCCGGCCCGCGGCCACGCCGACCACGCCTTTGTGCCAGCCCGGGCTCCACGCCACCAGGATCGGCGGCAGCGGCGAGCGCTCCGCGAACATCTTCCGCGCCTCCTCCACCGCCCGCATCTCCTCGTCCTGCCGCTCCCGGTTCCAGCCGTCGAGCTCCAACGCGAGCTCCGTGGCCCGCCGCGCGTCGCGGCTCATCAACAGCTCCAGCGCTCGCTCGGCCGTGTCGAGCCGGCCCGCGGCGTTCAAGCGCGGCCCCAGGCGAAAGCCCACGTCTGCCGCCGTAAAAGGCGGTTTCAGGCCGGACTGCTGAATGAGCGCCTTCAACCCCTGGGACCGCGCCTCGGCCAGGGCCCGGAGCCCCAGCGCCGCGATCACCCGGTTCTCTCCCCGCAACGGCACCAAGTCCGCGATCGTCCCCAGACAGGCGATTCGCAGCAGAGCGTTCACGTCCACCGACTTGCCGCACCGCCCCGCCAGCGCCAGCGAGAGCTTCAACGCCAGCCCCGCCGCGGCCAGGTCCTGGAATGGATACGTGCAATGCGACTGGTGGGGATTGATGTGCAGCGTTCTCGCCGGCAGCTCGCACCCGGGCAGGTGGTGGTCCGTGATCAGGACGTCGATCCCCTCCGCGAACGCCCGCTCCACCGCCGCGGCCGACGAGCTGCCGCAGTCGGCCGTCACGATCACGCGGCACTCCATCTCCTTGGCGCGCTCCACGTGGACCGGCTGGAACCCGTACCCCTCGCGCATCCGGTGCGGCAGGATCGGCCGCGCGTCCAGCCCGCAGGCGCCGAGCACCGCGAGGAGCTGCGCCGTGGCCGTGACGCCGTCCACGTCGTAGTCCCCCACGATCGCGATCCGCTCGTGGTTGGCCCGGGCCGCGAGCAGACGCTCCACGGACTCCTCCATCCCCGCGAGCAGGAACGGATCGTGGAGCTGATCGAGGGAAGGCTTGAGGAACCGCTCGGCCTCCGCCGGGTCCACGACGCCACGCCGGGCGAGCAGCGTCGCGAGCCACGCCGGAACCCCGACCCCTTCGAGGCCGGCGGCGGCCTCCGGGACCGGCGCGGGGATCCACTCCGCGGCGGACACCCCGGCGTTACCCTTCGTCGAAGACCCCAAGGGCGCGGAATTTGTCGTAGCGGCGGGCGATGAGCTCGTCGGGCCGGAGCCGCTCCAGATCGCGGAGCGCCCCCTCGACCGTATCCCCCACACGGCGGCAGGTCGCCACGGGATCGGTGTGGGCGCCGCCCGGCGGCTCGGGAATGATGTCGTCCACGACTCCGAGCTGCTTCAGGTCCGGAGCCGTCATCCGCATGGCCTCGGCCGCGTCGGCCTTTCTCTCCTGGTCCTTCCAGAGGATGGCCGCGCACCCCTCGGGCGAGATCACGGAATACGTGCCGTACTCCAGGATGTACACGCGGTCGCCGACCCCCAGAGCCAGCGCGCCGCCGCTCCCGCCCTCGCCGGTCACGGTGACCACGATGGGCACGCGGAGCACGGCCATCTCCATGAGGTTGCGCGCGATGGCCTCGGCCTGCCCGCGCTCCTCGGCGTCCAGGCCCGGGAACGCGCCGGCCGTATCGATGAACGTGAGCACCGGCCGGTTGAACTTCTCCGCGAGCTTCATCACCCGCAGCGCCTTCCGGTATCCCTCCGGCCGCGGCTGGCCGAAGTTCCGGTGGATCCGCTCCTTCGTGTCCCGCCCCTTCTCGTGGCCGATCACTGCCACGCTCCGGCCGCGGAACATCGCAAACCCGGCCACGATCGCCGGATCGTCCCCGAACGCCCGGTC
>DATEIO010000790.1:0-2824 GCA_035278895.1 Thermoanaerobaculia bacterium
TTGACCATCACCCCCTTGGCATAGCCCGGGTGGGTGTTGCGGCCCTGGAAGGTGATCGTCATGGCGTCGGCCGAGAAGCTCTCGTATTCGATCTCGCCGCGGGGGCCGCCGTCCATGGTGTAGGCGTACTTCGCGCCGAACCGCGCCACGTCGAAGTACTTGGTGCCGGTGCCGACCTCCTCGTCGGGGGTGAAGCCGATGCGGATCGGGCCGTGGGGGATCTCGGGATGCGCCAGCAGGTACTCGGCGGCGGCCACGATCTCGGCGACGCCGGACTTGTTGTCGGCGCCGAGGAGGGTGGTGCCCGAGGCGGTGATGATGTCGTCGCCGATCCGCTCGCCGAGGTACGGGTTGTCGGCGGGGCGGAGCACGGCGGTGGGGTCGTCCGGCAGGACGAGGTCCTGGCCCTGGTAGTTCTTGTGGATGATGGGCTTGACCCCGGCGCCGCTCATTTCGGGCGAGGTGTCCACGTGGGCGATGAAGCCGATGACGGGGACCTGGGTCTTCTTCGTGGTGGCGGGGATGGTCGCCATCACGTAGCCGTGCTCGTCGATCGTGGCGTCGGCGAGGCCGATCTCCTTGAGCTCGTCGACGAGGAGGCGCAGGAGGTCGAGCTGCTTGGCCGTGCTGGGGTACGTGTCGGAGGTCTCGGTGGACTGGGTGTCGATCTTCACGTAGCGCAGGAAGCGCTCGACGCACGAGGTGCGGAAGGCGGGCTCGGTAGAAATGGGAAAGACCTCCTCGGATCGCCGGCCCGCGAAGGGCCGGGGCGGCCGTCAGTGGCTCGGAGGGGAAGGGTATCGCCGCGGGGGGCGGGGGGCAAGGGTGGAACCGGTCGGCTTCGCCGCCCGGCCCTCACCCCAACCCTCTCCCATCCTCCCGTCCCCCGACCGGGAGAGGGAGCGCTTGCCGGGGTTTGCCTATCGTCTCCCTCCTCTCCCGGTGGCGGACGGGAGGCCGGGAGAGGAGGGCCGGGGAGGTGAGGGCCGGGCGGGCGTCGTTCCCTTCCCCCATAACCACCCCCATCCCCCGCCTCCGGGAATTCTCCCCAGGGGAGTCCCTGTTTCGCCTCCCGGACTCTTGCCGAGTCCCTTTCCCTCTCTGTTAGGATGACCGGTCCCATGGATTCAATTTCCGTCCGCGGTGCGCGCGAGCACAACCTGAAGAACGTCAATCTCGAGATCCCGAGGAACCGGCTGGTGGTGATCACCGGCGTTTCGGGCTCGGGCAAGTCCTCCCTTGCTTTCGACACCCTGTTTGCCGAGGGGCAGCGGCGGTACGTCGAGTCGCTGTCCTCCTATGCCCGGCAGTTCCTCCAGCAGATGGAGAAGCCGGACGTGGACTCGATCGAGGGGCTGTCGCCGGCGATCTCGATCGAGCAGAAGTCGGTCTCCAAAAACCCCCGCTCGACGGTGGGCACGGTGACCGAGATCCACGACTACATGCGGCTCCTCTTCGCCTCGATCGGGGTGCCTCACTGCCCGAACTGCGGGCAGACCATCCGCCCCCAGACCGTGCAGCAGATGGTCGACCGGGCGCTCGACCTCCCCGAGGGCACGCGGCTCGTGATCTACGCGCCGTTCGTGCGGGGCAAGAAGGGCGAGTACAAGAAGCAACTCGAGCAGATGACCCGCGAGGGGTTCATGCGGGCCCGCATCGACGGCCAGATGGTCGAGCTCTCCGGCGGCCCGCCCACGCTCGACAAGCAGAAGAAGCACTCGATCGACGTGGTGATCGACCGCATCGTGGTCAAGCCCGGCATCGAGAAGCGGCTGGCGGACTCGATCGAGACCGCGCTCAAGGTGGCGGGCGGCCTCGTGGTGCTCGCTCCCCAAATTGGGGATCAACTGGCGGCCGAGGAGACTTTGTCGCAGAACTATTCGTGCGTGGAGTGCGGCACGAGCCTGACCGAGATCACGCCGCGGCTCTTCTCGTTCAACAGCCCGTACGGCGCCTGCCCGACCTGCTCGGGGCTGGGGACGCTCATGGGCGTGGACGAGGACAAGATCGTGCCCGATCCGGAGCGCTCGATCCTCGCCGGGGCGGTGGCGCCTTGGCCCGAAGGATCGAAGTCGTGGCGGTTGAAGATGGTCGAGACGCTGGCCAAGGCCATGGGCTTTTCGCTCTCGGCTCCGTGGAAGAAGCTGCCGGCCGAGGCGCGGCGGGTGCTCCTCTATGGGAGCGGGGACAAGGAGCTCAGCTTCAACCTGAGCGGCAAGAAGTCGAGCTACTCGTGGACGGGCAAGTTCGAGGGCGTCGTCCCCATGCTCGACCGGCGGTACAAGGAGACCGATTCGCCGACGGTGCGGGCGGAGATCGAGAAGTTCATGTCCGTCCACCCCTGCCCGACGTGCGAGGGGCGGCGGCTGCGGCCCGAGGCGCTGGCGGTGAAGGTGAAGTCGCGCTCGATCGACGAGCTGTCCCGCCAGTCGGTGGAAGATTTGAAGGACTGGATGGGCTCGCTCCGGCTCGACAAGCGGGAGAAGGCGATCGCCGAGAAGGTGGTCCAGGAGATCTCGGACCGGCTGTCGTTCCTGGACGACGTGGGCGTGGGCTACCTCACGCTCGACCGGTCGTCCGCAACCCTTTCGGGCGGCGAGAGCCAGCGCATCCGCCTGGCGACCCAGATCGGCAGCAAGCTGATGGGCGTGCTCTACGTGCTGGACGAGCCGTCGATCGGCCTCCACCAGCGGGACAATGCGCGGCTGCTCGCGACCCTGAAGGGGATGCGGGACCTGGGCAACTCGGTGCTGGTGGTGGAGCACGACGACGAGACGATCCGCGCGGCGGACTGGGTGATCGACCTGGGGCCGGGCGCCGGGGT
>DATEIO010000791.1:0-9884 GCA_035278895.1 Thermoanaerobaculia bacterium
CCCGGAAGATCGGTCAGCCGCCGGGCTTCGCCGCCTCCGCGCTCCACGCTCCAGAGGTCCCCGGCCCAGGAGAAGACCACGTGCGTACGGCTCGCGGTCACTCCACCGAGCAGCATCGGCGGGCGGACGGTCACGGTGGGAGGCGCGGCCTGCGCCGAAACCTGAGGCACGGCGGCGAGCAAGGCCAGGGCCATCCCGGCGAGGACCTGCGGCAGGCGGCGGAAGGGGGCGGTCATGTTTTGGATCTCCTCTCGTCATGAGGATAACGACGAGAAGAAAGAATTGGTTCACCCCCTTCCCGTGTACGATGTCCCCGGTCTACGGCTTCGGAGGGGACCGGCATGGCATCTCGCAAAGCGGAGCTGGACGACGAGCTGAAACGGCTGCACGGGTTGCCGCTCGGGGAGTTCACGGCGGCCCGGAATGCGCTCGCCAAGCAGCTGGACAAGGCGGGGAAGAAGAGGGAGGCGGAGGAGGTCAAGGCGCTGGCGAAGCCGACGCCGTCGGTCTGGGTGGTGAACCAGCTCTTTGCGCGCGAGACCGGAAAGATGGACCGGCTGCTCGGAGCCGGCGAGCGCGCCCGGGCGGCCCAGCGCGAAGCCGTGGCCGGCGCGGGGGCCCAGAGGCTGCGGGAGGCCATGGGCGCGGTGCGGGATCTGGCGGAGGAGCTGCGGCAGAAGGCGGCGGCGATCCTTTCCGAGGAGGGGCGGGCTCCGAGCCGGGCCATGCTGGACCGGGTAGCGACCAACCTCCAGTCCCTGGCCTTCAGCCCGGCCGCTGCCGAAGAGGCTTCCCGCGGGTGGCTCGGCCGCGACCTCGACCCTCCCGGCTTCGAGGTTTTCACCGGTCTCAAGATCCCGGCACGCGTCGTGAACATCGAAAGTCGGCGGAAGCCGGCCGAGCCGGAGCCCGAGCCTCCGAAGAAGCCGGAGAAGCGGGCGGCCAAGGTCTCCAAGGCCGAAGAGGCGGCCGAGAGCCGGCGCCGGGCCGCGGAGGAGAAGCGGGAGGCGGCCGAGCGGGCGCGCAAGGAGCGGGAGGAGGCGAAGCGCCGGGAGCGGGTGACGCGCGCCGAGGAGCGGGTCGAACGCGCGGTGGCCGAGGAGGACTTCCTGCGCCGGAAGGCCGAGCAGTCCGAGAAGACGGCCGAGGAAGCCCGCCGCCGTGCCGAGGCGGCGCAGGAGGAAGCCGAACAGGCCCGCCGCAGCGCCGACCGGGCGGCCGAGGTGCTCGCCCGTGCCCGGGAGGCGCTCAAGGAAGCCCGGGAGGCGGGCTGAGAGGAGAGCGATCGTGAAGAGACTCGTCGTCTGCGTCGTTCTGGCCGGACCCCTGGTCCTGGCCGCCTGCAGCGCCAACACTGCCGGCCGCGCGGGAAGCCCGCCGGTGAGCGCCCTGGAGATCGCCAAGGCTCGGGAGCCCCGGGTTACATGGAACGGGAAGGGCCTCCTCAAGGCCGACATCGACTGCGACGGCATGGAGGACTACGCCCTCGAAGGACGCAAGGGCCAGGACGTCCTCGTGATGGTGATCCTGGGGCCGGCCACGCAGAAGTCCAAGGTCTCAACCGAGGAGTTTCCGGCGGACGAGCTGTGCGGCGATCCCATCGCCCTCACCCTGGAGAGCCTGGACTACGACCCGGGGGAGGAGATCGGAGAGCTGCCAGGCTTCGAAAGATCCAAAAAATGTAAAGGGCTCAATCTGGGGAGCGGCGAGTGCGACGCCGTCCACTTCTTCTGGAACCACAAGACCGCCACGCTCGACCTCTGGCGCCTTTAGATGCTGCCGATCGAAGACATCCTCGCGCGGGAAGCGCCGGCGCCGCCCGGCCAGATCATCGGCCGGTCCCGCGAAGGGCGGAAAATCACCGGCTTCGTGACCGGAACGGGGGAGACGCACGTCAGTCTGATCGGCGGCTGCCATTCGGATGAGCCCGTGGGGCCCGCGATGCTGCACAGTCTGGTGGCCTACCTGTCAGCGCTGCCGGCGGACGATCCCCTGCTCACCCGTTTTACCTGGTACGTCGTCCCCCACGTGAACCCGGACGGCGAATCGCGGAACGCCCTCTGGAGCGACGTCACCCTCCCCACGACGGATCACCTCGGCCGTGAGGACCAGGCGTACGACCTGGCGCTCTACCTCCGCTATGTTGTCCGCGAGAGGCCGGGGGACGACATGGAGTTCGGTTTTCCGAGGAGCGCGGACGATGCCGGAGCGCGCCCCGAGAACCGCGCCGTGGCCGCCTTCCTGGCCGGGGGAGCGCCTTTCCATCTCCATGGCAGCTTCCACGGCATGGGCTTCGCCTCCGGTCCATGGTTCCTGATCGAAAAAGAATGGATCGACCGCACGGCGGGACTGCGCGACGCGCTCCGGAAGCGGGTGCGGGAGATGGGGTATCGACCGTTCGACGTGGACCGGGGCGGAGAAAAAGGTTTCCATCGGATCGACGAAGGTTTCACCACCCGTCCGGATTCCCGTCCCATGGTGGCGTACTTCGAGGAGAGGGGAGATCCCGAGACCGCCGCGAAGTTCCGTCCGAGCTCCATGGAATACGTCCGCTCCCTGGGAGGCGATCCCTTCACCCTCGTCTCCGAGATGCCCCTCTTCCTGCGTCCTCTGGAAGAAGGGGAGACCGGCCGCCCGGACGATCCTCACTTCCAGGCTTTCCTCGGCCGGCTCGCGGGCAAGAGCCCGGAGGAGATTCACGCCGAAGCAGCGCGGGTGGGGGTGCGCGGAATGCCGTTGCGGGACCAGCTGCGGCTGCAGCTCGCGTTTCTGGGGGAGGCGCTACGGGCGGTCTGAAAGGATTTCCAGACCGCCCGGGGATCTTTCCGGACTGATCAGATTTCCCGTTCCCCGCCGGGATACACGAACGAATCGCGCGGCGCGAACCACGACGAGGCGGTCACGGGCTGGAACGGCGTCGCGGGACGGATCGCCCAGACCGGGTGGTCCTTGGCGAGGAACTCGACGGACTGGAGCTCGAAGGGATCGACGAGCTCACCGATGTAGGCGTAGTTACCGGCCATGATCTTGCCGTCCAGCTGCGTGAGATAGGTCAGGTGGCCGCGGGCCACGACGCCGATCTTTTGGCTGACCCGGGCGCGGGTGCGGATGATCGGCACGCCGTCCACGGAGGTGGTGGCCACGAGCTCATGGCCGGTCACCTCGACCGTGGTCGAGCCCGGCGAGGCCGGCACGCCGCGCTCGGCCACGTACTCCCGCATCACCTGCGACGAGTTGAAGTAATTCGTGAAGAAGCGTCCCGGCGTGACGCCGTCCGGCGCGGTGATGCCGGCGAGGTCGAGGCCGAGATAGGTGAGCGAATAGGCGCCGAAGCCCGAGGTCTGCTCCTCGGAGTCGACGACGTACTGGTTCATGTAGATGGCCCCGTTGGCGGCCGGCTGCAAACGGCTCGGCAGGAGCGCCGCGGCGGCCTGCGGGTCGGCGGGGATCCAGCTCGAATAGATCATGCGGCTGTTGATGACGAGTTGTGGCGCTGCAAGGCTGGAAGACATGGGCTCGGTTCTCCTTGGGGATCGGCTCCTGAGGCTCCGGAGCCGTTGTCTGGGCAAGAGAACGAACCATCCCCCGCCGCCCCCTCACCGCGATAGAGTGGCGCTGACATGTCCGAGCGATTGCCGAACCCGAAGCTCTTGCGCACGCCGCGCCTGGATCTCATCGCGGCGACTCTCGCTCACGTGGAGGCGGAGCTCGAGGCGTCCTCCCGGTTGGGCTCTCTCCTCGGCGCGGAGGTCCCGGAGGGCTGGCCGCCGGGCGAGTACGACCGCGACGCTCAGGAATTCTTCCGGGAGTGTCTGGAGCGCGGCGGCGACGAGGCGGTGGGATGGTACGGCTGGTACGCCGTCCGGCGCGCGGACGCCGCGGGCCCGGTGCAGGTGGTCGGAGCGGGAGGGTTCCTGGGCCCGCCGTCTCCGGAGGGCGAGGTGGAGATCGGGTATTCGCTGCTCCCGGAAACGCGCGGTCAGGGGTATGCGACGGAGCTGGTCCGGGCTCTTCTGGAGCACGCCTTCACCCATCCGAACGTCCAACGGGTCGTCGCCCACACGGCGGAAGGCAACGAGGCTTCGGCCGCCGTGCTGACGCGTGCCGGGTTCTCGCCGGCCGGTTCCGGCGCGGAGCCAGGCAGCCTGCGATTCGAGATCCTCCGCGGCGCCTGATTTGCGATGGACAAAAAAAGAGCGGGGCGGCACGGCCGACCCGCTTTGTGGTGAGGGACTGCGTTTCTGGGGAGCGACCCCTTGGACGCCGCCGCCACCGGGAGAGGGGGTGACCCCCCTGCTGGGATCAGCGATCGACCAGCCAGGGGGAGCGTTGGTGGTGGAGCCCTTCGTCCAGTCGCTAAATCCAAGATCCATGCCATAGGCCCGAGATTTGGGCGGACGGTTCCGAGACGTGGAAAATCCCAATCCAAAGAAGGATTCTCTGCAGTTTCTTCAAAACGGCACCGAGACCCGGAGTGTCAAGATCTGTCAGCCTGTGTCAAGGCTGTGTCAGTTGACACAGGAAAAATGTGTCAGCGTCCCGGGTCCGGACGCCTCAGGCCTGCCGCAGCGCCTTCAGCGGATCGAGACGGGCGGCGCGGCGAGCCGGGAGGTAGCAGGCGCAGAGGGCGACCAGGGCGAGGGCCACGGGCACGCTGACGTAGGTGACCGGGTCGGTCGCCTCGATACCGATCAGCAGGCTCGACAGGAGCTTCGCGAGCGCCAGGGTCCCTGCGAGCCCCAGGGCGGCTCCGACCGCGACGAGTGTCATCCCCTGGCGCAGCACGAGGCGCAGGAGGTCGCGGGCGTCGGCTCCCACGGCCATGCGGATGCCGAACTCGCGGATGCGCAGATTCACCATGTAGGACAGAAGGCCGAAGAGGCCGATCACGGCGACGCCCAGCCCGAGGAGGGCGAAGAGGCTGGCGATCTCCGCGTGCATGCGCTGGGCGACAAGGTTTTTTGCCAGTTGCTCTTCGCCGGTGACCATCTCGATGAACGAAGCGTCCGGATGCGCGGAGCGAATGGCGTTGCGGAGCGCCGGAGCGAGCGTGCCCAAGGGAGCGGAGGAGCGCACAATCAGGGTCATCCGCGTGGTGATGCGCTGGTGGGAAGAGATGTACAGGAATTCCCCTCGGGGATCGAGGATCGAGGCTACACGGGTGTCCGGCACGACGCCGACGACGTCGAACTCGGGGCCGGACTCGCCGGGGCGCGGCGGCTCGGCCACGGTGAGGCGGCGGCCGATCGGGTTGGCGTCCCCCCAAAGCTTTTTCGCAAGCCCGCGGCTGATCACCACGACGGCCGGGGCGCCCCGCCGGTCGCGGAGCTCGAGAGGCCGGCCCTGGAGGATGGGGATGCCCAGCGTTTTGAAGAAATCGGGGTCCACGAGGTTGTACTGGGTGCCGACCGGCTCCCCGGGGCGCTCGCTGCTCGAGACCTCGGTCTCGCGGCTCCAGCCGGCGAGCGGGCCGGTGTGGGAGAGGCTCACCCCGGAGACCCCGGGCACGGCGGCCGCGGCCTCGATGATCTTCTGGTAGATGGGCGCCACGTCCCCGTCCGGAGCGGCGCTGCGCGGCAGGTAGACGGTGGCGAAAATGAGGCCCTGCGAGCGGAATCCGGGATCGACGCTCTGGGCGTTCCTCAGGGTGCGCACGAGGAGGCTGCCGCCCAGGAGGAGGATCACGGAGAGGCCGACCTGGGCGATCACGAGGAGCTTGCGGAACAGCAGGGCGGAGGAGGCGGTCCCGGAGCCTGTGGCGTCGCTCTTGAGCGGTGTCAGGAGGTCACGGCGGAGGACCTGGAAGAACGGGGCCAGGCCGCAGAGGAGGGCGCAGACGAGCGCGGTCAGCAGGGCGAAGGCGAAGACCCTGACGTCCAGCCGGACCAGCTCGCCCCCCTCGGCCCACCCGCCCAGGCCGCCGGGCGTGGTTGTCACGTACTCCTCGAGACGGCGGGCGAGGACGGCGGCGAAGGCGAGCCCCAGGGCGCCGCCCGCGAAACAGAGGACGAGGCTCTCGCCGAGGATTCCCGCGGCGAGGCGCGATCGGCTCGCCCCGAGCGAGGCGCGAATGCCCATCTCCCGCTGCCGCGCCGTGGCCCGGGCCAGGAGGAGGTTGGCCACGTTGGCGCAGCCCAGGAGGAGGAAGAGCAGGGCCGCGGCCATCAGGACCTGGGCCGCCTTGATCAGGTTCTGGTCGTAGAGCTCCGGGTCGTAGGAGGTGGTGGGCAGGACGGTGACGCGGCGCTTGCCGTCCGTTCGGGGGACGGTCTCGTCGAGCGAGCGGCCGAGACGTTCGAGGGCGGCCTGCGCCTGCTCGACCGTAACTCCGGGGGCGAGCCGGCCGAAGAGCGCCACCCAGTGGACGTCTCTCTCCGGGATCCGGGAGAGGCCCGTGGCCACGTCGGACTTGCCCAGAGGGATGTAGACGCCGGCTGGGAAGCCGTGCCCCAGGAATCCCGGGCGCGTCACTCCCACCACCGTGAACGGCTTGCCGTTGAGCCGCAACTGTTTTCCGAGGATGCCGGGATCTGCTCCGAACCTGCTTTTCCAGGCGAGGTGGCTCAGCACCACGGCGTTTTCGGAGCCCGGCTCGTCGTCCGCGGGCGCAAGCAGCCGGCCCAGCTCGGGCGTGGCGCCGAAGAGAGAGAAATAGCTCCCGCTGACCGCATGCGCCCAGAAGAACGAATTGGTCCGGTCGTGGCTGACCGAGACGCCGAAGACCGAGAAGCCGGACACCTGGGTGACGGCGTTCTGGCTCCGGGCCACGTCGAGATAGTCGGGATAGGAGGTCGCGGTCCGCGGCGCCTCGTCGTTCGCGACGTGCACCGAGAC
The DNA here is from genome assembly GCA_035278895.1 of Thermoanaerobaculia bacterium. Lineage (GTDB taxonomy): Bacteria > Acidobacteriota > Thermoanaerobaculia > Multivoradales > UBA5704 > DATARR01. The sequence goes on from DATEIO010000791.1 coordinate 6,835, forward strand.
GATGCGGTCCGGCTCGGGCGCGTCCAGCCGCGGCCAGAGGAGGGCCGTGAGGTAGGCGAAGAGCGCCGTGCTCGCTCCGATGCCGAGCGCGAGCGTCAGCACGATGATCAGCGGCAGGGCCGGCTGGCGGACGAGCGATTTGACCGTGACGGCGAGCTGCTTCGCGAGGCTCATGACCGCTCCCCCGGGGAATGAGGGCTTCCCCGTATTCAAGCGTTGTCTGTCCCCAGGTTCGACTCTCCGAACACTGGTTACAACAGGGCCGGCGCCAACGCCGGGACCCCTCCCCAAGGAGGCAACGACATGAGAATTCGACGCATCGCCCTGTCCCTGGCCCTGGGGGCCGCTTTCGCCGTGGAGGCCGCGAGCGCTTCCGGGCCCTATCAGATCGTGGGCACCGCCGAGAGCCGGGAGGGGAATCTTGTGCGCACTGAGTATACGGTCAAGGCGGGAAATCATCCTCTCGACCGGTTCAAAATGGTGCGCCTGGTCAAGGACGGGCCGGTGCAGAGCCTCCGGGGCTCGATCCTCCTGCTCCCGCCGCTCGGTCCTACGTTCAGCTTCTACGAGCAGCGCAACGCCTCGGGCGCCATGGGCTCCTCGATCGCCGAGTATTTCGCCGTGCGCGGCTTCGACGTCTACGGCTACTCGCCGCGCTTCGACGGCATCCCCTCCGGTACCTGCGAGGCGGGTCTCCTCGACTGCTCCGTCATGGCCGGATGGAATCTGGCCTCCCTGGTGGACGACATCACGTTCATCCGCTCCCAGATCGAGCTGCTCCATCCCGGCACGAAGATCGTCGCCGGAGGGGCCTCCCTGGGCGGCATGCTCGCAGTGGCCATCGGCAACGCCCATCCGGGCGACTACGACGGACTGATCGTCTGGGAGGGGATGCTCTACAGCCAGGATCCGGCGGTGCGGGCGCTCAACCAGGGCTATTGCCCGTTCGTGGAAGCGCAGCTCGCCGCCGGGGCCGTCTACGACGGAGTGGGAGTCGGCGTCTTCAAGGAGGTGGTAAAGAATGCGCGGCTCACCCCCGGCGGGCTCACTCCGATCCCCCTCTTCCCGCCCCAACTCACGAACCACCAGGTTCTGGTGCTGCTCCTGTCCACCCCCTCGCCGGGACCGATCACCATGCCGGTGCCCAACTACATCCAGATGAACGGGAGCTTCGCCGAAGACCGGCTTTTCTTCGCCTCGGAGCCCTTCGCGTTCGAGAACATCTCCCGGTTCGTCAACTACGCTCCGAATGCCCTGGTGCGCGACATCTCCTGCTCGCTGGCCGGAACGGAGACCGGCTACACCTCGAACCTCGCGAACTACACGGGCTCGGTCCTCATGATCGGCGGCGGCCACGCTTTCGGCGCCTACATGGGAGACCAGCTCGCCCTCTTCGGCACGACGGACAAGACCCTGCGGCTCGAGCCCGACTTCGGCCATATCGATCACATGATGACGCCGGACCGGCGGGAGTACATCGAGCGGCCGATCTTCGACTGGGCCGTGGGCGTGTTCGGGCAGCCGTAGGAAGTATCGGACCTATACTTCGGGAGGATGCCCAAGCTCCTCCCGCTCCTTCTCCTCCTTGTTCCGGGGACGCTTTCCGCCCAGGACCGTCCGGTGGAAAACCTCGCGGCCTTCGCCCGGCTCCTGGGCGCCGTCCGCCTCTTCCACCCGAGCGACGCCGTGGCCGCGGCGGACTGGAACCGGGTCGCCGTGGCCGGGGTCGAGGCCGTGGAAGGGGTGGAGGACCCGGCCGCGCTGGCGCGCGCCCTCGAAGGATTCTTCCGTCCCCTGGCTCCCACCCTGCGGGTCTACCCCCGGGGCGAGCGGCCCGCGACGCCTTCGGAGCTGCTTCCCCCGGTAGACGGGGGGGAGGTTCGGATCGTGGCCTGGCGCCACTACGGCGGGGGTTTCGGCTCTCCCTCCAAGATCTTCAGCAGTGACCGGATCGACGACCGGACCCCGTCCGGCCTGGGATTGCTCGCCCAGGCCGTGGACGCCGCGCCCCTGCGCGGACGCCGGGTGCGACTGCGTGCCCTGGTGTGGACCGAGGGGGAGGGCGGAAGCGCCCGGCTCGGGCTGCGCGTGCTCCGGCCGGGCGGCGTGCCGGGCTTCACCGACGAGATGGAGGACCGGCCCATCCGCGACCGCGCGTGGCGGAGCTATGAAATTGAAGGAGACGTGGCCCCGGACGCCGAGAGGATCGTGGTGGCCCTGATCCTCCCCGGGGGTGGCAAGGCGTTTCTCGACGAAGTCTCGCTGGAACCGGTGGAGGGCGGGAAGACCGTCTCCCTCGTCAATGCCGGCTTCGAAGAGGGGGAGGAGGGGCTGCAGCCGCCGGGCTGGCTCTTCCCTTATGAGACCATCCGCGCCGGGTATCATCTGTCGCTTCGACGAGGGGATCTCTGCCGCCGGGGCGGCTGCGCCGAGGTGGCGGCGGACCCGATCGCCACTCCCCGGTTCGTCCGGCCGGATGAGGTCGTGGAGATCGACCTGGGAGCCGGGGTGGCCGCCGCGTTGCCGGTTACGCTCTATGCGGATGCCCGTGGGACCCTTCCGCAGGCCGAGCTCGCGGCGCCCTGGGCTTCGGTGGATGTCGCGGCGGACACCCGCTCCACCCGCCTCGCCGCCGTGGCCGCTCTCTGGGGGCTCCTCCAGCATCTCCACCCCGAGCTGGACGTGGAGAGCCCGGAGTGGCGCGCGGCTCTTCCCGAGGCGCTCGCCGGGGCCGCCTCGGCACCGGACCGTGCCGCCTTCGCGAACATCCTCCGCAAGCTCCTCGTCCTCCTTCGGGACGACAAGGCGAATTTCGTTTTCCGGAGGGATGATCCCGATCCGTACCTGCTTCCGATCGCCTGGGAGCGGGTGGAAGGCCGCCTCGTGATCACCGGCGTGGGCCCCGGAGCCGGAGACCTCCGTCCGGGCGACGTCGTCGTCGCGATCGAGGGCCGGCCGGCGGCGGAGGCTCTGGAGGAAGCCGTGGCCCGGACCTCCGGGGCCACACCCGAGTCCCGGACGTGGCTGGCCCTGGATCTCCTGGCCGCGGG
>DATEIO010000792.1:0-3657 GCA_035278895.1 Thermoanaerobaculia bacterium
GATGCGGCGGAAGGAGGGGTGGTCCCAGGAATGGTTCGCCACCGTGTGGCCGGCCGCGGCGGCGCGGGCCACGACCTCGGGGTAACGGCGCGCGCTCTGGCCCACCATGAAGAAGGTGCCGCGCGCGCCGTGGCGCTCGAGCACCTCGAGCACGCGCGGCGTGTCCTCGGGATGGGGCCCGTCGTCGAAGGTCAAGGCGATCGCCGGCTCCCGGGTGGCCACGCGGACGAGGCTCCCGAGCGGCAGGGCCGTGGCCGAGATCAGGCCCTTCACCAGCTCCTTGGCCCGGGGGAGCCCCGAGGCGATCTGGGCTTCGTAGGGGAGGGTCATCGTGGAGTCGCGTTAGGATTGCGCCCGATGCAAGCGATCGAGAGGCTGGGCCGCAGGGCTTTCAAACCGGTCTACATCCTATATTACCGCCTCCTCTTCGGCCGGCGCTTCCCCGGCTCGGAGGCGCTCGCCCGGCGTGTCCACGCCTGGGAGCTCGCGACCGGCCGCGGGGACGCTCCCGTGGGCAAGGACGCCTGGGAGGACCAATACCGGCAGGGCGGCTGGGAGTTCATGCGGAGCCTGGACGAGCTCGCCCGCTACTCCGTGATCGCCGGCTACCTCCACGCCTTGGCTCCCGGCGGCGCCGTGCTCGACGTGGGCGGCGGGGAGGGGATTCTCGTCGACCACCTCCGGCCGTTCGGATACTCCCGTTACCTCGGGATCGATCTCTCGGAAGCCGCGGTGGAGCAGGGGGCCGGCCGGCGGAACGCCCAGACCGCCTTCGCCGCGGCCGACGCCGAGGCCTTCGTGCCCGAGGGACGGTGGGACGCCATCGTGTTCAACGAGTGCGTCTACTACTTCGAGGATCCCGTGGGCACGGTCACCCGCTACAAGGATTTCCTCGCCCCGGGAGGCGTCCTCGTCGTCTCCACCTTCCGCTCCCGAAGGGCGGACGTCATCGCCGCCCGCTTGAAGGAGGCCCACGAGCTCCTGGAGGAGACCGCGGTCAGCAATAAGAAAGGGACGTGGGTGGTGCGGGTCTTTCGTTGATCCCCAAATATGCTGTTGTAGAATCCCCCCCTCATGAAAAACTCGCGTGTCCTTCCCCTCGGTGCCGTTCTCTGCCTCCTTGCGCTTTTCGGCGGGCTTCGCCCGTCCTTCGCCGCCCTCCCTGCCGACTTCACCGACGAGCTCGTCGCGACGATCCCGCGGCCCACGGCCATGGCGTTCCTGCCGGACGGCCGCCTGCTCGTCAGCCAGCAGACGGGGGAGCTTCGCATCATCCGGCCGGACGGGACGCTCGTTCCGGGGCTGGCTCTCGATTTCCGCAGCCGGGTCTGCTCCAACCGGGAGCGCGGCCTGGCGGGGATCGGCGTGGACCCCGAGTTCGAGACCAACCGCTTCATCTATCTCTACTACACGCAGAAGAACGCAGGCTCGTGCCCGACCGAGAACCTGGGGCCCGGGGCTCCGGTCAACCGCCTGGGCCGCTTCGTCCTCCCGGCGGGCAAGGACGTGATCGATCCCGCGAGCGAGAAGATTCTGCTCAACAACATCCCGTCGGTCGGCGGCTACCACAACTCCGGCGACATCCACTTCGGGCCGGACGGCTACCTCTATGTCTCGGTGGGCGACGGCGGGTGCGACTACAAGGGCGACAGCGGCTGCCAGAACCTGAACGACGCGGCGCGCGACAGCAACATCGTCCTGGGCAAGATCCTCCGGATGACGCGGGACGGCGGCATTCCTCCCGACAATCCCTACGTGGGAGCCCAGACCGAGAGCTGCGCCGCGACCGCGCGCACGAAGCCGGGCTGGAAGTGCCGTGAGACCTTCCTCTCGGGGCTGCGCAACCCGTTCCGCTTCTCCTTCGATCCGAATTCGGACGAGCCGCGCTTCTTCATCAACGACGTTGGCGGCAACTCCGTCGAGGAGATCAACGAGGGGGGCAAGGGCCTGGACTACGGCTGGAACTGCCGCGAAGGCAACGGCGTGCAGAGCACCCGGGGAGCGTGCAATCCCATGCCCGAGGGGCTGACCCCGCCGATCTTCGGGTACGCGCACCGGACGAAGATCCCATGGTCCACGGGGGCGGGCTGGCCCAACGGCGCGGCGCCCGCGAACTGCCACGCGGTCACCGGCTCCGCCTTCGTGCCGGACGGCGTCTGGCCCGGCTTCGACGGCGTCTACCTGTTCTCCGACTTCGTCTGCGGCGGCATCTTCGCGCTCCGCCCGGCGGGTGACCGCTACGTGGCCTCCGACTTCGCCACGGCCCTGGGCGCCAACAGCGCGGTGGCGCTCGCCTTCGGTCCCGAGAGCGACGAGGGGCGGGCGCTCTACTACACGACCTACGCGGAGGGCGGGCAGATCCGCCGCATCCGCTACACGGGGGGCGGCGGCAACCACGCGCCGACCGCCGTGCTCTCCGCCACGCCGCAGGGCGGCCCCCTGCCGCTCACCGTCACCTTCAACGCCACGGGCAGCGGCGACCCCGACGCGGGCGACACGGTGACCTACGCCTGGGACTTCGGCGACGGCACCGCGACCGAGCGGACCGCCCAGCCCACCGCCCAGCACACCTACACCAAGGCGGGGACCTTCACGGCGACCTTGCGCGTGCGCGACAACCACGGTGCCGTCTCCGTGCCGGCCACGGTGCAGCTCTCCCCGGGCAACACGCCGCCGGTGCCCCAGATCCTGACCCCCACCCCCGGCCAGACCTTCAGGGTGGGGGAGACCGTCATCCTGACCGGCCGCGCCGAGGACGCGGAAGACGGCCCCTTCACCGGGGGCAAGCTCTCGTGGACGGTCCTCCTGCACCACAACAACGACCACACGCACCCCTACCTGGGTCCGGTCACCGGCAACAACCGGCCGCTCATCGCGCCGCCTCCCGAGGACCTCCCCGCGGCCGCGCAAAGCCGCCTGGAGATCCGCCTCACCGCGACCGACTCCCAGGGGCTCTCCGCGACCGTCAGCCAGTTCTTCGAGCCGAAGAAGGTGCAACTCACCTTTGCAACCAACCCGCCGGGCCTGCAGCTCCTGGTGGGCGGAACCCCCGCCACGGCCCCGGTGACCGTCACCTCCTGGGAGGGCTACGCCTTCCCCGTGGACGCGCTCCCGCTCCAGATCGTGGGCAGCACGGCCAACGTGTTCCAGTCCTGGTCGGACGGCGGGGCCGCGACGCACACGATCACGACGCCGGCGGGCGCTACGACCTACACGGCGAATTTCATCGCCGCGGCCGACGCCACGCTCTCCCTGCGCAACGGGCGCTTCCGCGTGGCCGTCTCCTGGAAGACCCCGGAAGGCTCGGCCGGAGCGGGCCACGCCGTGCCGCTCACCGCGGACTCCGGCCTCTTCTGGTTCTTCAGCCAGGAGAACATCGAGCTGATCGTGAAGGTGCTGGACGGCTGCGGCGTCAACAACCACTACTGGGTCTTCGCGGGAGGGTTGACCGACGTCGAGGCCACGGTCGTGGTGACGGACACCCAGACAGGAGCCAGCCGCGCCTACACCAACGCCCAGGGAACGGCCTTCAAGCCGGTGCAGGACACCCAGGCGTTCCAGACCTGCCCGTAGAGTCGGGAGCTACCTCCAGCGGAGGGCCGAATCCAATCGGCCCTCCCCCTGGAGCTCGCGGATGCGGGAGAGGCGGATGTAGCG
>DATEIO010000793.1:0-2752 GCA_035278895.1 Thermoanaerobaculia bacterium
GCGGCTCGGATATTCGGCCCCTTCGTAGGGCTCCCTCTCGACGTGCTCGATGACGGCAAGCTGCGCGTCCCGAAGCGCCTCGATCACGGCCCCTGGAACGTGAAAACGGAAATCCAGGGAGACGGGGGAGCCATAGAGATCGTCGACGTGGACCACCTCGTCTCCGGTGTGAAACGAGATCAACGCCAAGCCTCCGGGTTTCAGGACCCGGCGAAACTCCCGGAAGACCGCGCCAAGCTCGGCTGGAGAGAAGTGCACGATGGCGTAAAACGCCACGATCCCTGCAAGGCCCGCATCGGGAAGATCGAGCCGGATCATGTCTCCGACGCGGAATTCGAGACCCGGGTGAAGCTCCGCAGCCACCCGGACCATTTCCGGCGAGAGATCGATACCGACGACGTCGACGCCCTGCTCCTTCAGATACCGAGCGACGTGCCCGGGCCCGCATCCGAGATCGGCCACCAGGCCCCGGCCCTGCGTCTCCTCGGCGAACCGGTTGAGCAGATGCCGGTCGAGCGGTTTGTGGTCGAGCTCCGTGGCGAGATGCTCGGCATAGGCCTTCGCCGCCGAGTCGTAGCTTTCGCGGACGTCCATGGAGGCTGGATTATAACTCGTCAGGTTTCGCTCACCCGAAGCTCGCTGATTTGGACGGCCTCATGACCTGGGCCCCTCCTCGTCGCCTCACCGCCAGCGCGGCCGCTCTCCCTTGAGCCGGCAGACCGCGACCAGCAGCACACAGAGGAAAGCCGAGTACAAGACGAAGGCCACCGGACCCCGCGCCGGCAGCAACAGGAAGGCACCGGCGATGAGCAGGCCGAAGAAGACCCCCAGGACCGCCCAGCCTTGCCAGACCGTAGGTGGACCCCAGCCCCATCCATGACGCTTCGCGGGGAACCAGGGCTTCTGTTCGGAAATGCTCGAGTCCTCAGGTTTCATCGATGTACCCGCGCGCCAGCGCCTGTTCCTGATTCTCGAAGATTGCCATGGCCGTGGTCATGTGCTTGAAGCCGAACTTTTTGTAGAACGGCTCCTTACCGGGCACCGCATAGAGAATGATCTTCCTGTGCCCACGGGACATCTCGACGAGCCTTGCGACGATCTCCTTGCCGAGGCCGATTCCCTGATGGCTGGGCAGGACTGCGATGTCGCAGAGGTAGGAGCAGTCGACTCCATCGGCCAGGGCCCGGCCCGCTCCCACGAGCCTGCCGTCCTCGTAGACGAGGCACTGGAACATGCTGTTGGTAAACGACGTCTTCAGGACTTCCGGGGACTTGTTGCCGAGAGGTGCGACCCGGTAGAGCTCGGAGAGCTCGTTCCAGTCGAGGTTTTCGATCGAGTGGGACCAGACCAGGGGCATCGTTTTCTCCCTGAGGACAGAGTCCGACGAGGGATTATAGCCAACGCTCCCCAGGAGACGATCTGCCGCCGCCCCGACCCGGCTGGAAGCCCCCCGTACCGGGGTGGCAGGAACATCGGCATGGATCAGCGGATCTCTCCCGGGGAGGCCTCTCGAAATCTACCGCTGGCGTCCGTCTACTCGGAACAGGGTTGTAGGGAGCCGATCCGTAAGACAGTTGATCCCTCGATCGAAGGAGGAAACCATGGCCACCAACCGTGAAAGGATCACCGAAACCGCAGAATCCCCGGAAGAGAGGGTGGTGGAGCTGACGCCGTCGGAAGCAGAAAAGAAGGTGACCTGTCCGTTCCTGGGCAGCGTCGTCGCCAGCGGAGATCTGCTGGTGCGCAGCGACCCCGGGAACCCGCTGGCAAGAATTCAAGACGTGGTCGAGCTGGGGAATGGGGAAAAAGGCGATCTGGGCAGGGTGCTCGGATTCTTTGCCCACGGCAACCATGGCAAGAGGCGGGGTTCGCCAGGAAGGCTCGACGCCGATGTCCCTCCGGGCCTGTTCAGTCTCGAGTTGCCGGGCTCGCAAGGAGCCCACGCCGGGCACAGCGGCATCCTCATGGGCGATCCCGCTCAGCCCGATTCGGGTCGCTTCAGCAAGGAAGCCTTTAAGCATCTTGAAGACTTGAGCGACCACGGCTTCATCAGGCGTTCCGCCATCGCCCGCTTCATCGCCCAGAACGTTGCGCGCGACCCACGCTCTGAGCTCTTCCCTCTCGAGACGTGGATCGAAGAGGTGGCCGACTTCTCCAAGTCCGTGATCCCGAGCTTGAGGGATGGCATCCAGGACAGCCCCGCCGATGCGGAGCTCCACCAGTCCGTCACCCGTATCACAGGAGGCAATCACCTCCTCGCGTCAGCGGGCGAGTTCGGGTTGCTGCTGGCCTTTCTGCACAACAGCCCCAGAACCCGGCACGATCGTGATCCGGCCTTTTTGAAGGAAGAAATTGCCGCGATGTTCAGAGACAAGAAGCTTCCCCCAGACTGGGAAGAGTGGGAGAAGACCTCGCGAGATTGGATCCGTCACACCCTCGTGCTCGCGACACGCGCCGCGGCAGTGTTCGGCAAGAACAAGTTCAAGAGGAGAATTATGGAGATTGGTTTCTTTGACGGTCTCTTTGACTGATGGCTGCGGGAGCGCCCTCGCCCCGACTGGCGTGGGCGCTGTCAGCTGTCGTCACGCACGGTAACCGTGAGCTGCAGGACCGGCGACGCTTCGGCAGTATACGCTGACAGGAGCTTCTCCTCGTCTACAGGAATGGTGATTCTGAACAGGGTGGCGCGCCCTTCTTCCGCTTTGAGGTTGCGGAGCGTTTGTGTCGCGATGGCAGTGTCGAGGCTCTGCAG
>DATEIO010000794.1:0-7727 GCA_035278895.1 Thermoanaerobaculia bacterium
GAGCGCGGCCTTCGCCCCCATCGGCCGGCCGCTGCCCGGCCGTTCGGCCTGGGTGCTCGATAAGAGCGGCAACCCGCTGCCGGCCGGGGTGCCGGGCGAGCTCTTCCTGGGCGGGGTCCTCGCGCGCGGCTACCTGGGCAACCCGGACTGGACCGCCCTGCGGTTCGTCCCCGACCCCTTCGCGGACGAGCCGGGGGCCCGCCTCTACCGCACCGGAGACCTGGCGCGGCTCCGGCCGGACGGGGTGCTCGAGTTCCTGGGCCGCATCGACGCCCAGGTCAAGATCCGCGGGTTCCGCATCGAGCCGGGCGAGGTCGAGGAGGCCCTGCTCCGCTCTCCCGGGGTGGCCGACGGGGCCGTGGTCGTGGGCCGCGAGCCCTCGGGCGACGCGTGCCTCGTGGCCTGCGCCGTTCCCGCCTCCGGCATCGCCTTGCGAGAGGCATTCGTGGCCGGCCTCAGGGCCTCCCTCGCCGGACGTCTCCCCGCCTACATGGTGCCGTCGCGGTTCCTCGTTCTCGACGCGCTGCCGCTCACGCCCAACGGCAAGGTGGACCGCAAAGCGCTCGCTCGGCGGGCGCCCGATCCGGAGACCGGGCTGCGGGAGGACGGGGCACCGCGCACTCCCGTCGAGGAGGCGCTCGCCGCGATCTGGACCGAGATTCTCGGGGTCGGGAGCGTGCTCTCCGGGGACGACTTCTTCCTCCTGGGCGGCCACTCGCTCCTGGCGACCCGGCTGATTTCGCGGGTGCGCAAGGCGTTCGGGGTGGAGATCGAGCTGCGCTCCGTGTTCGAGGCGCCCACCCTGGCCGGCCTCGCCGGCCGCATCGAGGCGGCGCGGACCGCGACGCTCCCGCCGCTCGCACCGGAGCCGCGGACCGGTCCGCTTCCGGCCTCCTCGGCCCAGCGGCGCCTCTGGTTTTTAGACCGGCTCCTCCCCGGGTCGGCCGCCTACAACGTCACGAGCCTCCTCCGGGTGAGCGGCCCTCTGCGGCCCGCGGTCCTCAGCACGGCCCTGGCCGAGATCGTGCGGCGCCACGAGACGCTGCGCACGGTCTTCGGAGAGGTGGACGGCGAGCCCGTCCAGGCCGTGCGGCCGTTCGCGGCCGGGAGCGGGTTGCCGGTGGTGGATCTGGCGTCCCTGCCCGGTCCCCTCCGGGAGAGAGAGGCCCGGCGCCTGGCCGAAGAGGAGGCGCGGCGCCCCTACGACCTCGCCCGGGGTCCGCTCTTCCGCCCGCTCCTCCTGGTCTCGGGCCCCACGGAGCACGGGCTCGTGCTCGCCCTCCACCACACCGTGACGGACGGGTGGTCGGCCGGCGTGCTCGCCCGCGAGCTCTCGGCCCTGTACCGGGCCTTCGCGGCGGGCGAGCCCTCGCCGCTTCCCGAGCTTCCCCTCCAGTACGGGGATTACGCGGTGTGGGAGCGGCGCCGGACGGCCGCCGGGCTCGAGGCCGGGCTCGCCTGGTGGCGCGAGCGCCTCGCGGGCCTGCCCCAGCTCGAGCTCCCCTTCGACCGCCCGCGGCCGGCGGTCCCCTCGCTCGCCGGCGCGGTCGAGGAGACCGTCCTGCCGCCGGAGATCGCGGACGGGCTCGCGCGGCTCTCCCGGGCCCGCGGGACGACCCTGTTCATGACCCTCCTCGCCGCCTACGAGGCTCTCCTCGCCCGCCTCTCCGGGCAGGACGATTTCGCCGTGGGCTCGCCCGTCGCGGGCCGCGACCGCGCGGAGATCGAGGGGCTGATCGGCTTTTTCGTCAACACCCTGGTGCTGCGGGCCGACCTCTCCGGCGACCCGCGCTTCGCCGAGCTCCTCGGCCGGGTGCGCGAAGGGGCGCTCGCGGCCTTCGCCCACCAGGACGTCTCCTTCGAGCGGCTGACCGAAGCCCTGGTGCCGGAGCGCGACCTCTCCCGGAGCCCCCTGTTCCAGACGGTCCTCCTGGTCCAGGATGCGACCCCCCCGCGGCCGGACCTCGGCCCCGGGCTTTCGATCGTGGCCGAGCCCGTGGGCAACCGGACCTCCAAGCTCGAGCTCTCGATGAATCTGGCGCTCCACGAGGGAGGCCTCACTGCGGGCGCGGTCTACCAGTCCGACCTGTTCGACGCCGGAACCGTCCGCCGGCTCCTCTCCCACCTCTCTGTGCTGCTCGCGGGCATCGTGGCCTTCCCGGAGGCGCGGCTCTCGGACCTCCCCCTGCTCACCGCGGCCGAGCGCCGGCAGATCCTGGGCGAGTGGAGCGGGGAGGAGGGGAGCGCGCTGCCGGCCGAGGCTTGCCTGCCCGAGCTCTTCGCGGGCTGGGCCGACCGTTTCGCGGAGCGGACCGCCTTGGAGGCCTTCGGCGAGCGCCTGACCTACGCGGAGCTCGACGCCGCGGCCAACCGCCTGGCCTGGCACCTCCGCGGCCTGGGGGTGGGCCCCGAGGAGCGGGTGGGGATCGCCCTCGAGCGCTCCGTTGGCATGATCGTCTCTCTCCTCGCGGTCACCAAGGCCGGAGGGGCCTGGGTCCCCCTGGATCCCGGCCATCCCGCCGAGCGGCTGGCCTCCATGCTCGACACGGCGCGTCCGCGGGTCCTGATCACGGAGGAGCGGCTCCGGGGAAGGCTCCCGGAAACCGGCTGCGCGGCCGTCCGCCTCGACCGGGACGGCGAGGCGATCGCGCGCCGCCCGGCGGTCCGTCCCCCGGTCACGACCGACCCGGACCACGCGGCCTACGTGATCTTCACCTCCGGCTCCACGGGCCGCCCCAAGGGCGTGGTCGTGCCGCACGCCGGCCTCTCCGCCCTGGCCGAGGCCGCGGACCGGACGTTCGGGACGGGACCGGAGGACCGGCTGCTGCTCGTGGCCCCCCTGATCTTCGACGCCTCGATGTTGGACCTGGTGCGGACCTTCCGGGCCGGCGCGACGCTCGTCCTCGCAAACCGGGAGACCCTGCTGCCCGGACCCGGCCTCGCGCGGTTCCTGCGGGAGCGGGAGATCACCCACCTGACCCTCACCCCCTCGGCGCTCGCGGCGCTGCCGGAGGAGGAGCTTCCCGCGCTCTCGGGCCTGATTCTCGGGGGCGAGGCCTGCCCGGCCGAGCTCTTCGCCCGGTGGGGACGGGGGCGGCGCGTCTGGAACGGCTACGGCCCCACGGAGGTCACGATCTGGGCCACGACCGAGGAGCTCTCCGGAAGCCCGGGGCGACCCCCGATCGGCCGGCCGACCGCTGGCAAGAGCGTCTTCGTGGTGGACCGCGGCCTCCGGCCGGTGCCGGTGGGGACGGCGGGTGAGCTGTGGGTCGGGGGGACCGGGCTCGCCCGCGGCTATCTCGGCCGCCCCGACCTGACGGCGGAGCGGTTCACGCCCGATCCTTTCGCGGACGAGCCGGGCGCCCGCGTCTACCGGACCGGCGACCTCGTGCGCTGGCTCCCGGACGGCCGCCTCGACTTCGTGGGCCGCAACGACTTCCAGGTCAAGATCCGCGGCATCCGCATCGAGCTCGGGGAGATCGAGGCCGCCCTCGCGGAGCATCCCGCCGTGCAGGCGGCCGTGGTCGCGGCGCGGGAGGGAGCCTCGGGCTCGCCCGGGGACCGGAGCCTCGCGGCCTGGGTGGTCCTCCGCCCGGAGGCCCGCCTCCCAGAGGCCCAGGTCTCCGCGGCCGAGCTGCGCGCCGCCCTGCGGGAGCGGCTGCCGGAGGCCATGGTGCCCGGCGCCTGGGTGTTCCTGGACGATCTGCCGCTCTCCCCGAGCGGGAAGGTGGACCGCAAGGCGCTCCCCGCGCCGGACGGGTCCCCCGGCTCTCCCGAAACAGCCTTCGCCGCCCCCCGGACGAAGCTCGAGCGGGAGATCGCCCGGATCTGGGCCGACGTCCTCGGGGTCGACCGGGTGGGGCTGGGAGATCTGTTCTGGGACCTGGGCGGCCACTCGCTCCTCGCCACCCGGGTGCTCGCCCGGCTCCAGGGGGCCCTGGGCGTGGAGCTCCCCTTGCGCTCCCTCTTCGAGGCGCCCACGCTCGCGGGCTTCGCTGCGGCGGTCGAGGAGGCCCTCCGGGCCGGAACCGGGACCGAGGTCCTCCTCGCCCGGGTCTCTGAAGAGAGCGAGGCGGTCCCCCTCTCGCTCGGCCAGGAGAGGCTCTGGTTTTTAGACCGGCTGGAGCCCGGCTCGCCCCTCTACAACGTGCCGGTGTCGTACCGGCTCGCGGGCCCGCTCCGGCCGGCCGCGCTTGCCGCCGCGCTCGCCGGGATCGTCCGCCGGCACGAGGCGCTCCGCACGGTGTTTCAGGTCGTGGACGGCCAGCCGGCCCAGGTGATCCGTCCGGCCTCTCCCCCGGTCCTCCCCTTCGTGGACCTGTCGGGCCTGCCGGACCCCGTCCGCGAGGCCGAGGCCGCGCGCCTGGAGGCCGCGGAGCGGGCCCGGCCCTTCGACCTCGAAGCGGGGCCGCTCTTCCGCACGGCCCTCCTGGGGCTCGCCCCGGAGGACCACGCCCTCCTCACCAACACCCACCACATCGTGTCCGACGGCTGGTCGATCGAGATCCTGGTGCGGGAGATGGCGGCCCTCTACCCGGCGGCCCTCTCCGGAGAAGCTTCGCCGCTGCCGCCGCTGCCTCTCCAGTACGGCGGCTACGCCCGCTGGCAACGGCGCTGGCTTCAGGGGGAGACGCTCGCCGCGCAGCTCTCCTGGTGGCGGGAGCAGCTGGCCGGCCCGCCCGCGCCCCTGGAGCTGCCGGCCGACCGGCCGCGGCCCGCGGTGCGGAGCTCGCGCGGAGCGTCCGAGAGCGCCGGTTTCCCCGCGGCCCTGGCGGACGCGCTCGAGCGGCTCGGACAACGCTCCGGGGCGACCCTCTTCATGACGCTCCTCGCGGCCTGGAAGACCCTGCTCCTGCGCCTCACCGGCCAGGAGGACGTGGCGGTGGGCACGCCCGTCGCCAACCGCGGCCGGGCCGAGGTCGAGGGGCTGATCGGCTTCTTCGTCAACACCCTGGTGCTGCGCACCGATCTCGCGGGCGATCCCCCCTTCACCGGGCTCCTCGCCCGGGTGCGGGAAGGCGCCCTCGGGGCCTACTCCCACCAGGATCTCCCCTTCGACCGCCTGGTGGCCGAGCTGTCGCCGGAGCGCAACCTCTCCCGCACTCCGCTCTTCCAGGTGATCTTCGCCCTCCACCACCTGGGCGGCGGGGACGTCGAGCTCGCCCCGGGCCTCACGGCCCGGGAGTGGGGGACGCCAGGGACGACCGCGAAGTTCGACCTCTCCCTCCACCTGGGGCGGGCCCCGGGAGAGCTTCTGGGGAGCGTCGAGTACTCGACCGACCTCTACGACCGGCCGACCATAAGCCGGCTGCTCTCGCACCTGGGCGTGCTTTTAGAAGGGATCGCCGCGCGCCCGGAGGCCCGCCTCTCGGAGCTTCCCCTCCTGACCGCGGGAGAGCTCCACCAGATCGTGGCGGACTGGAGCGACACGGCGACCGGCTACCCGCGGGAGGCCACGATCCACGGCCTCTTCGCGGAGCAGGCGCGGCGGACTCCGGAGGCCGTGGCGGTGATCTCCGGAGAGGAGAGGCTCACCTACGCCGAGCTCGCTCTTCAATCCGACCCCCTCGCCCGGCGGCTCCGCGCCCTGGGGGTGGGGCCGGACGTGCCGGTCGTGCTCCTCCTCGAGCGGTCCGCCAGGATGGTCCTTGCGGCGCTCTCGGTGTTGAAGGCCGGGGGCGCCTACGTACCGCTCGATCCCGGAGATCCGATCGAGCGGCTGCGCTTCGTGCTCGAAGACACCGGAGCGCCCGTCGTGGTGGCCCGCAGCCGCCTGCCGGAGGGGCTCGCAGCGCCCAGCGCCCATCTCCTCCTCCTGGACGGCTCCGGCGGCCCTGAGCGGCCGGCCAGGGACGAGACCGGCGCCGGCGATCTCGCCTACGTCATCTACACCTCGGGCTCCACGGGCCGGCCCAAGGGGGTCGCGGTGACCCATCGCCCGGTCTCCCGGCTGGTCCTCGGCACGGACTACCTCCAGATCGAGCCCGGCGACCGCGTGGCGCACCTGTCGAACCCCGCCTTTGACGCCGCGACCTTCGAGATCTGGGGGGCGCTCTTGAATGGCGCGGCCCTGGTGGTGATCCCGCGCGAGATCGCCCTCTCCCCGGAGAGGCTGGCCCTGGAAATCGAGGCCCGGGGCGTCACCGCCATGTTTCTCACGACCGCGCTCTTCAACCTCCTGGTCCGGGAGGCGCCGCGGGCACTCTCCGCGCCGCGCGCCGTGCTCTTCGGCGGCGAGGCGGTCGATCCGGGCGCGGTGCGCGCCTGTCTGGAAACCGGGCCTCCCGAGCGCCTGCTCCACGTCTACGGACCCACCGAGAGCACGACGTTCACCACCTGGCACCGGGTGGAGGCGGTCGCGGAGGGGAAGACTGTGCCGATCGGCCGGCCGATCGCCAATACGACCGTCTACGTCCTGGACTCGGGCCGGCAGCCGGCCGGAGCCGGTGTGCCGGGCGAGCTTTTCATCGGCGGCGACGGCCTCGCGCGCGGCTATCTCCATCGGCCGGACCTGACCGCCGAGCGTTTCGTTCCCGATCCTTTCGTGGAGGAGCCCGGGGCTCGCCTGTACCGGACGGGTGACCTGGTGCGCCGCCAGCCCTCGGGCGCCATCGAGTTCCTGGGCCGGATCGATCACCAGGTCAAGGTGCGGGGCTTCCGGATCGAGCTCGGTGAGATCGAGGCGGCCCTCTCCTCCCATCCCGGCGTGGCAGGCGCGGTCGTCCTCGTCCGCGAGGACGTGCCCGGCGACAAGCGGCTGGTGGCCTACACGGTCCCGCGCGAGAGGGCGGTGGGGGAGCGCGAGCTCCGCGCGTACCTCGAGGAGCGCCTGCCGTCCTACATGGTGCCGGCGCGCTTCGTCTCCCTCCCGGAGATCCCCCTGACTCCCAACGGCAAGGTCGACCGCCGGGCCCTGCCCGCGCCGGAGCGCGAAACGGAGAGCGGGCTGGCCGCCTTGCGCACGCCGTTCGAGGAGACGCTGGCCGCGATCTGGGAGACCCTGCTCGGAATCCGGGCGGTGGGCGCCCATGACGACTTCTTCCACCTGGGAGGGCACTCGCTGCTCGCCACCCAGCTCGTGTCGCGCATCCGCGAGGTCTTCGGGGTCGAGGTCGAGCTGCGCGCCGTCTTCGAGTCGCCCACGCTCGCGGGCCTGGCCGCCCGGATCGAGGAGACGGGGCGGTGGGCGCGGGGGCTCGCGGTGCCGCCCATCGTTCCGGCCGGGCCGGGGGCGCTCCCCCCGCTCTCCTTCGCCCAGCAGCGCCTCTGGTTCCTGGACCGCCTCCAGCCCGGATCGGCCGCCTACAACGTGCCGGCAGCCCTGCGCGTCGAAGGCCCCCTGGCGGTCGCGGCCTTGAAAGCCGCCCTGGGGGAGATCGTGCGGCGGCACGAGGCGCTGCGCACGGCCTTCGTGGTGGTGGACGGCGAGCCGGTCCAACTCGTCGTCTCCCCCGACCCGTTCGCGCTCCCCGTGGTCGACCTCGCGGGCCTCCCAGCGCCCGGACGGGAGGCCGAATCCGCCCGCCTGACCCGGGAGGAGGCGATGCGCCCGTTCGATCTGTCGCGCGCCCCGCTCGTCCGCGCGAGCCTCTTGCGCCTCGGGGCGGAGGACCACCGGCTCCTCCTCTCCATGCACCACATCGTCTCGGACGGCTGGTCGATCGGCGTGCTGCTCTACGAGCTGTCCGCCCTCTACGGCGCCTTCTCCTCCGGCCGGCCGTCGCCAC
>DATEIO010000795.1:0-3706 GCA_035278895.1 Thermoanaerobaculia bacterium
CCTCACACCGCTCCTCACCCACTCCTTCCCGCTCGACCGGATCACCGAGGGCTACCACGTCTTCGGCGAGCGGCTCGATGGAGTGCTCAAAGTCGCGATCCGGCCCTAGCCGGACTGTGCACCCCCGGGGGGCTTACCCCCTTCTGCTCCCCGGGGGGATTTTTGTTCCCTCAGCAGCCCCGGAAGCCTGCGCGGCAGAACAGCCGAAAAAAGGACTGCAAGGACACCAAGGACTGCAAGGACGACAAGGACAACTGCGTTAGTCCTTTGAGTCCTTGGTGTCCTTGCAGTCCTTGGTGTCCTTCGGCTTTCTACGCCGGCAACAGATGCTTCTGCACCTTCCCCAGCGCGTACCGCGGCAATGAATCCACAAACCGGATCTCCCGCGGAACCTTGAATCCCGCCATCTGGCCCTTGCAGGCGGCAACGATCCCGGCCGGGTCCAGGGGCTTCTCCACCACCAGAAAGGCCACGGGGACCTCTCCCCAGTCGGGGTGGGCGCGGCCGACGACGGCCGCTTCGCGGACGCCGGGGAGGGTGGCGAGCACCTCCTCCACTTCGCGGGGGTAGATGTTGAAGCCGCCGCTGATGATGAGCTCGTGCCTCCGGCCGAGGAGGGTGACGGATCCGGTCTCCGGGTCCCGGCGGGCGAGGTCGCCGGTGCGGAACCAGCCTCCCTGGAGAAAGCTCGCGGCGGTCTTTTCCGGAGCCTGCCAGTAGCCTTCGAAAACGTTCCCCCCCCGCACCAGGAGCTCCCCGGTCTCGCCGGGCGGGACGTCCCGGTCCTCGAGGTCCACGATGCGAATGGAGACGCCGGGGAGCGGCGTTCCCACGGTACCGGGCCGCCGGGGGCCGGCGTAGGGGTTGCTCAGGTTCATCCCGGTCTCGGTCATCCCGTAGCGCTCCAGGATGTCGTGGCCGGTGAGGTCCCGGAAGGCTTCGAAGGTCTCGGGGGACAGCGGAGCGCTCCCGGAGCAGAAGAGACGCAGGTGCGCGAGGTCCGGGATCTCCCCGGCGTCCCGGCGCCGGCGAAGCTCCTCGACAAGGCGGGTGTACAGGGTGGGGACGCCGAAGAAGAGGGTGGGCTCTCCGGAGAGGAGATCCTCGACCGTCTCGGCCGCGTCGAAGCGGCGGCGGAGGTGGACGGTCGCCCCGGCGGCCAACGCGCAGAAGAGCCCCACGACGAGGCCGTGGGTGTGGAAGAGAGGAAGCGTCAGGAGGAGCGCGTCGTCCGCCTCCCAGGCCCAGGCCGCGAGGAGGCCGGTCATGGTGGCGAGGAGGTTGTCGTGGGTGATCCGGGCGCCCTTGCTCTTTCCCGTGGTGCCCGAGGTGTAGAGGAGCATCGCGAGATCGCTCCCGTCCACGAGCGGCGGAGAGAACGCATCTCCCTTCCAGCCCTCCAGCTCCTCGGCGAGGACGACGGCCTCGACGCTGGCGCGGTCCTCGTCCGCCAGCTCGTCCAGCACCGGGATCTGGTCCCGCTCGGTGAAGAGGAGGCGGGGGGCGGCGTCGCCCAGCATGTGGGCGATCTCCCGGCGGCGGTAGGCGAGATTGACCGGCACCAGGACGGCCCCAAGCGAGAGGGCCGCGAGGTACGCCGTCACCAGCTCGGGACGGTTGCCGGCAAAGAAGGCGATGCGATCGCCCTTGCCGATCCCCCGGGCGGCGAAGCCGGCGGCCAGGGCGCGGGCCCGGGAGAACAGCTCGGCATAGGAGAGATCGTCCGCTCCGGGAAAGCGGATCGCCGCCTTGCCGGGCGAGCGCCGCAGGGAGATGGCGAGGAGGTCGAGGACGTTCATGAGGCCAGGTCGGGCTCGCCGCAGTGGGCGAGGATCTCCCCGCGCACGGTGTCGCGGAGGCGGACCCCGGCGTGCCAGCCGGAGCCCTCGGGGTGGACGGGAGGGGAAACGGTGACCGCCACCGCGCCACGGCGGAAGAACTTGTCGTCGCCCCGGAAGACCCCACGGCTACCGCGGATCGTGACCGGGACCACGGGGGCGCCCGCGTCCACCGCCACCGCGAAGGTGCCCATGCGGAACGGCAGGAGACCGGGGTAGCGGCGGAAGGTCCCCTCGGGGAAGATGACGATCGACTGCCCGGCCTGGATCGTGTCGAGCGCCTTTTTCGTCTCTCCCGCGCTCTGCGCGACGTCGAAGCGCTCGACGAACAGGGTTCCGAGACGGCGGAGGAAGATTCCGGAGACGGGATTCCCTTCGAGCTCCCGTTTCACCACGTAGCCGAAGTCGGGGGGCAGGAGAGCCGTCAGGAGGACGCCGTCCAGGTAGCTCGCGTGGTTGGCGGCCACGATCCGGGGGCCCGTCTTCCGCACGTTTTCAAGCCCTTCCGCCCGCAGGGGAATCCCGGCGAGGGCGAAGAGGAGCCGGGCCGATCCCTTGGCGAATCGCCTGCGGCGCCGGAGCCCGGGAAGCAGCACGACGCCCAGCCAGATGGGAACCGCGCAGAGCGCGATGACGACGTAGACCCAGAGCGAGTAGGCGAGGTCGCCCAGCGTCAGCGCGCGGCGGGCGATCTGTCCCCGCAGCCCGGAGGCGGTGAGGCGGACGAGCTGCCACCAGAGGGCCGCGCCCCGGCGGCCGATCTTTCCGGACTCGTAGATTTCCCGGGCGGACGACCGGCGGATCTTGCCGGAGGACGTCTTGGGGACCGTGTGGGGCGGCGCCAGGACCACGTCGTCCGCCGGGGTGCCCAGGAGGTCCACGGCCACGCTCTGGACGGCTTCGCGGAGGCGCTCGATCTCCGCCTCGCCCGTCTCCCGGGTCTCGGCCAGCACGACCAGGCGCTCGGTGCCGGTCGCGGGGTCCGGGCTGCCGAACACGGCCACACAACCCTTGCGCACGCCGGGGAGGTTGCCGACGGCCTCTTCGAGCTCGTGGGGATAGAGGTTCCGCCCGGCGCGGATGATCACGTCCTTCACCCGGCCCGTGATGTAGACCTCGCCGGCCGCGACGTAGGCCAGGTCGCCCGAGTCGAGCCATTCGCCGTGGATCAGGCGGGCCGTGGCCTCGGGGTTCCTGAAATAGCCGCTGGTGGCGGACGGTCCCTTGAATTCGAGCCGCCCCTGCCGCCGCTCCTCCACCTCGCGGCCCGCGTCGTCCACGATGCGGATCTCGTGATTCGGAAGTGGCACGCCGCAGGAGGCGAAGCGCAGCGCGTTCGCCTCGCCCGGCCCGGCGGGGATCGCGCCCCCTTCGCGCTGGAAGGGCTCGCGCTGCACCGCGTCCACGAGAGGCGGGCGGCCGAGCGGGGGGAAGGCCACGGCGAGCGAGTTTTCGGCGAGGCCGTAGACCGGCGACATGGCTCCGGCGGAAAAGCCGCGCGAGGCGTAGCGCTCGATGAAGCGGCTCATGGCCTCGGGCGAGACCGGCTCGGCGCCGTTCAGCGCCATCCGCCAGGAAGAGAGGTCGAGCCCGTCGATCTCCTCGTCCTGGACCTTCGCCACGCACAGCTCATAGGCGAAGTTGGGCGCGGCCGAGAGCGTGCCCCGGTGGCGGTGGATCGCCCACAGCCAGCGCGACGGCCGGGCGAGGAAGGTGAGCGGCGACATGAGGATGAGCGGGAGGCCGAAGTAGAGGCTCCCCATCCAGCAGCCGATGAGCCCCATGTCGTGATAGAGCGGCAGCCAGCTCACGACCACGTCGTCCGGCCCGATCCCGGCGCCCTGGCCGATGGCCCGCAGGTTCGCGAG
>DATEIO010000796.1:0-10418 GCA_035278895.1 Thermoanaerobaculia bacterium
CGGACACCATCATGAAAAGCGCAGACATTCGTTCCAGCTTCGTCGAATTCTTCAAGGAGCGCGGCCACAAGGCGGTGCCCAGCTCGCCGCTCGTCCCGCAGGGGGACCCGACGCTCCTGTTCACCAATGCTGGCATGGTGCAGTTCAAGGACTATTTCCTGGGCGCCGCCAAGCCGGAATCCAGGCGGGCCGTGTCCGCCCAGAAGGTCATGCGCGTCTCGGGCAAGCACAACGACCTCGAAAACGTCGGCCCAAGCCCGCGCCACCACACCTTCTTCGAGATGCTGGGGAACTTCTCCTTCGGCGACTACTTCAAGGAAGACGCGATCCGCTTCGCCTGGGAGCTCGTCACCCAGGTGTGGAAGCTCCCCGTGGACCGTCTCTCGGCCACCGTCTATGAAGAGGACGACGAGGCGTACGACCTGTGGCTCAAGATCTCCGGCCTGCCGGCCGAGCGGATCCACCGCTGCGGCAAGAAGGACAACTTCTGGGCCATGGGCGAGACCGGCCCGTGCGGGCCGTGCAGCGAGATCTTCGTGGACTTGACGCCCGAGCTGCCGCCCGCCGGCTGGGACGAGGGGACGGAGTCCGGCCGGTATCTCGAGATCTGGAACCTCGTCTTCATGCAGTACGACCGGGACGAAAACGGAGAGCTCCATCCGCTGCCCAACCCGTCGATCGACACGGGCGCGGGCCTGGAGCGGGTGACCTCGGTGCTCCAGGGGGTGAAGTCGAACTATGACACCGACCTCTTCCAGCCGATCTTGAAGGCCGCGGCGGAGCTCGCGGGGATGAAGTACGGGCAGGATGAGGACAAGGACGTTTCGCTTCGCGTGATCGCCGACCATCTGCGGGCGGTCACGTTCCTCCTGGCCGACGGCGTCATTCCGAGCAACGAGGGCCGGGGGTACGTGCTGCGCCGGATTCTCCGCCGCGCGGTGCGCCACGGCATGCGCCTGGGCTTCACCGAGCCGTTCCTCCACAAGCTCGTGCCCGTGCTGGGCGAGGTTCTGGGGAGCGCGTACCTGGAGCTCGCGGCCACGCGGCAGGCGTCGGTCAGCACGATCCGGACCGAGGAGGAGAACTTCCTCGCGACCGTGGCCAACGGCTCCCGCCAGGTGCAGGAGGAGATCGAGAAGCTCAAGGCCGAGGGCAAGACCGAGCTGCCGGGCGACCGGGCTTTCCGCCTGTACGACACCTACGGCCTCCCCCGCGAGGTGATCTGGGACATCGCCGAGGAGGAGCGCTTCACGGTCGACGCCGCCGGCTTCGAGGCGGCTCTCGAGGAGCAGAAGAAGAAGTCCCGCCAGGCGACCCAGGAGCTGCAGAACCGGCTCGCGGCCCTGCGGGAGGTCGTGCGCGGCCACGCGGATCTCGCGGCCACGGATTTCGACGGCTACGAGCGGACCGAGCTCATGGACGTTCCGGCCGAGGTGGTGCGCATCGCCACCTGGCAGGAGGGCGCGCCCGTGCGCGTCTCGACGCTCGACCGCGGGCAGGCGGGCGTGGTCGTCCTCGACAAGACCGTGTTCTACGCCGAGTCCGGCGGCCAGGTGGGAGACACGGGTGAGATCCTCTGGGAAGGCGGCCGGGCGCGGGTGGTGGACACCCAGAAGGACAACGCGGGCGTCGTCTTCCACTTCGTCGAGGTGGAGGAGGGGACGCTCTCGCGCCACACGAAGGTCCGCCTGCGCGTGGACCACGAGCTGCGCCTCGCGACCCAGAGGAACCACACCGCGACCCACCTCCTCCACGCGGCGCTCCGCCTGGTGCTGGGCAAAAGCGTGCGGCAGGCCGGCTCCCTCGTGGCGCCCGACCGCCTGCGCTTCGACTTCACCTACCACCGCGGCCTGTTCAAGCAGGAGATCGACCAGACCGAGGACATGGTCAACGAGTGGATCCGCCGGGCCGTGGCCACCGAGTTCGTCACCCGCAGCTACCAGGAGGCGATCGCGGCCGGGGCCATGGCGCTCTTCGGCGAGAAGTACGGCGAGCGGGTGCGCACGGTCAACGTCCCCGGCTTCAGCCTGGAGCTGTGCGGCGGCTGCCACGTGAGAAACACCGGCGAGATCGGTCTCTTCGTGATCCAGTCCGAGCGCGGCGTGGCCTCGGGCGTGCGACGGATCGAGGCGCTGACCGGCGCCTACGCGCTCGAGGAGTCGCGGCGCCAGCGGGCGGCCTACCAGGAGCTGGTGCTCCGGCTGGGCATCCGCTCCGGGGACTTCGAGTCGCAGATCCAGAAGGCGGAGCAGATCCGCCAGCGCCAGAACGACCTGGAGCAGGAGATGAAGCGCCTGCGCATGCAGCTCGTCTCTGGCGCCGCGGGTCCCGCAGACGACGAGGAGATGCTGGTCGACGGCATCCGCGTCGTGGCCCGCGAGGTGCCGCCCGCCCCGGCCAACGAGCTGCGGGACATGGCGGACAACCTCCGCTCCAAGATCGGCTCCGGCGTGGTGGTGATCGGCACGAGGGGCGACGGCAACGTGAGCCTCGTGGCCGCGGTGTCGAAGGACCTCATCCCCCGCGTCAAGGCCGGAGACCTGGTCAAGACCCTCTCCGCCATCGTGGGAGGCGGGGGAGGCGGCCGGCCGGACTTCGCCCAGGCGGGCGGGAAAGAGCCGGAGAAGCTGCCCGAGGCGCTCGCGCACGTGCGGCAGGCGGTGCGGGAGCAGTTGGGGGCGTAGCCTCCCTTGTAGGGTGCGCTGTGCGCACGTGTTCGGCGGCGGAAAACGACACGTGCGCACAGCGCACCCTACGCCTTTCTCCCTCCCCCCCTTGCAATATTCTTCCCCTTGAATAAGATATCCCCCAGCAGTTCGCTGTAAAACAAGCCGTCCCCTGTAGATTTTTGGGCCTTTCTTTGGCCCCCGGGTTGTGACGAGTATGAAGAAGCAGGTCTTCGCGTGGGTTCTGCTCGCGCTCTGGCCCGCCATGGCGGAGGCTGGAGTGCGTGTCGTCGTCGGTCCGGATGGCAAGAAGGCCATCGTGGACGAGGGAGGCGCGCAGCGTGTGCGCCGGACGACTTCGGTGTCCCGGAGCAACGGGCGGGTCTCGATCCGGCTGCGGGAGGTCCCCAATGCCGATCTGGATTCGATGATCGCCTACCACAGCGAGGCGCAGGATCTCGATCCCCGGCTCGTCATGGCCCTGATCCAGGCCGAATCCAACTACAACTCCCGCGCGCTCTCGAAGAAGGGCGCCATGGGGCTCATGCAGCTCATGCCCGACACGGCGAAGCTCCTCCGGGTGAGCGATCCCTTCGATCCGGACGAGAACCTGCGCGGCGGCACGACCTACCTGCGGCGGATGATCGACCGCTTCTCAGGGCGCCTCGAGTTCGCCGTGGCCGCCTACAACGCGGGCCCAGGAGCGGTCGAGAAGCACGGCGGCATCCCTCCCTACGCGGAGACCCGCAACTACGTGCGCAAGGTCCTCGCCCTCTACCGTGGCGAGGACGTGGTCCTGCCCGCCCTCCAGCTCAAAAAGAGCGGGGGCGCCGGCCTCGAGAGGAAGACATACCTCACCCGCAACGCCCAGAACCGCCTCGTCGTATCGACGGCGTTGCGCTAGCCCGTGGTTTTTAAGGCACGTCTCGCCCGCCGGTGACATAGAATGCGCCGGAAGCGAGCCCGTCTCGCCTCCGCCATCTCATGATCAACATTCCGAACCTGCTCTCGATCTTCCGGATTCTGCTCGTGCCGCCGCTCGTGGTGGTGCTGCTGACCAAGTTCGACGGCAAGGAGTGGTGGGGCCTGGGCCTCTTCCTGCTCGCCGCGGTCATGGACTTCCTGGACGGGTTCCTCGCGCGGAAGAGGAAGGAGGTCACCCGCCTGGGCACGCTGCTCGACCCGGCGGCGGACAAGATCCTGGTCTCGGCCGCCTTCATCTCGCTCGTCGAGCTCCTCCCGCGGGTCGTCCCGTCGTGGATGGTCGTCATCATCGTGGCCCGCGAGTTCGCGGTCACGGCCCTGCGCAGCTTCGCCGCGGCGGAGAGCCTCGTCATTCCGGCAGGGATCTCGGGGAAGATCAAGACGACCGTCCAGATCATCTCGATCTCGCTCCTCATCATCTACAGCCAGCTCGGAGAGTTCCGGCACCTGGCTCCGATCTCGCTGTGGGTCACGGTCGCCATCACGGCCTATTCCGGCATCGAATACTTCGTGCGCTTCGGCAAGATCCTCGTGCGGGGCCTGGGCTCCAGCGACGATCCTCCTTCGAGGTCCTGAATGAAGCTTTCCATCCTGCAGCGCCTCGCCCTTTTCGCGAGGCACCGGTATTACGTGGTCTTCGCGACCTTCGCGGTCCTCGCGGTCCTCTGCGTGTTCCTCATCTCGCGGTTGAGCTTCGACACCGACATGATGAACCTCCTGCCGCGCAAGGAGCCGGCCGTGCGCGCCTACATCGATGCGCTGGAGACCTTCGGCAGCAACACCATGATGCTGGTCGCGGTGCACATCCCCGAGGGCGCGGTCGCGGAGCCCTACGAGGCGTTCGTGGACGAGCTGGCGGCAGGCCTCTCGGAGATCCCCGACCTGCGAAACGTCCAGCACCGGATCGGCGATCCCGAGGAGCTGCTGCAGACCTTCTTCCCCAAGTCGGTGCTGTTCCTGGACGACAACGGGCGGCGCGCGCTGGAGGCGCGGCTGTCGGACGAGGGGATCCGGCAGCGGGTCCAGGAGCTGCGCCGCCAGCTCTCGACGCCGCAGGGCATCGCCGCCAAGCAGCTCTCCCGGCTCGACCCCCTGGGGCTGGCCGACATCTTCCTCGGCCGGGTGGAGAGCTCCCGGGGGACCCTCCAGGTGGACTGGACGAGCGGCTACTACCTTTCCCGGGACCACCGGATGCTCTTGATCCTGGCGGAGCCCATCCAGCCGCCCGGCAACCTCAAATTCAACGAGAACCTGGCGGACCAGGTGGACCGCGTGGTCGCCAAGACCCTCGCCCGCTGGGGCGAGATCGCCGGGGAAGAGCCGCCGCCCAAGCCGGAGGTGGGGGTGGGCGGCCCCCACTTCACGGCGCTCGGGGACTCCTCCCTGATCAAGCGGGACGTGGTGCTCCAGCTCGCCACCGCGATCCCCGGGGTGTTCCTTCTCTTCCTCTTCGTCTTCCGCCGGATCGGCACGCTGATGTACGCGCTCGTGCCGCTGTTTTCCGGCCTGCTCCTGACCTTCGGCCTGGCCAAGCTCGCCTACGGCTCCCTGAGCTCCGCGACCAGCGCCGTGGCCGGGCTTCTGGCGGGCCTGGGGATCGACTTCCTGATCGTCTCCTATGGGCGCTACATCGAGGAGCGCCGCAACGGGGAGAGCCTGGAGTCGGCCCTCCTGGCCGTGAACGGCTCGACCGGCCGCGCGGTGCTCACCGGCGCCATCACCACCACGGTCACCTTCTACGCCTTCATGATCACGGACTTCATCGGCCTGCGGCAGATGGGGTTCCTGACCGGCACCGGCATCCTCTTCTGTATGGGATCGGTGCTCCTGCTCCTGCCCGCCATGCTTGCCTGGAGCGAGGACCACCACGCGCGCCGGAAGACCACGCCCCGGCTCTTCCTCCACAGCTTCGGCTCCGACATGGTCATCCGGGCGAGCATGCGGCACCGGCGCATCGTCTCGCTCCTGGGGGTCGCGATCACGATCGGAGCCTTCGCGCTCGCCTTCCAGCTCCGCTTCGACGAGAGCATGAAGACCATGCGTCCCGCGGGGAACCGCGGCATCAACGTGGCCGCCGAGGTGGGGAAGACGTTCGGCTCCGGCTTCGATTCGATGACGCTCGTCCTCTCGGGAAACTCTCCCGACGAGGTGATCGAGCTGGCAGCCCGCGCCTCCGAGGGGGCCGAGAAGCTCGTCCGGCAGGGGGTGCTCTACGGCTTCAGCGGCGTGACCTCGCTGATCCCGCCGCCCCACCGGCAGCGGGAGGCCCTGGATTGGCTCGCGCGAGGCCGCCAGGGCCCGCTCGACATGGACCGCGTCCGGGCCACGTTCTCCCAGGCCGCCGCCGCGCAGGGGATGCGCCCCGAGGCCTTCGAGCCGGGGCTCGACCTGCTGACCCAGGCCGTCAACCTGCCCGGGCCCATCCGCGTCGAAGACTTCCAGCAGGCGGGGCAGACCGAGCTGCTCCTCGACCGGTTCCTCCAGAAGACGAAGAATGGATGGAAGGGCGCGGTCTACCTCTATCCCCCGGCCAACCGCTGGCGCCGGGAGGCCCCGCCCGAGGTCTGGCACCTGACCGAGCAACTCGGTCCCCAGGTGGCGCTCGCGGGCACCAACGTCGTCAACCAGACCGTGCGCCGCAAGGTCATCCAGGATGCCTGGGTGGCGAGCATCATCGGGTTCATCCTCGTGGAGATCCTTCTCTGGCTCGATTTCCGGAGCATCCGGCAGACCCTCTTCGCGACCACGCCGCTGCTCATCGGCCTCATCTGGATGGCGGGAGGGATGGTGCTCCTCGGGATCGAGATGAACTTCATCAACATCTTCGTCACCACCATGATCATCGGGATCGGCGTGGACTACGGAGTCCACGTCCTGCACCGCTACCGGGAGATCCGCGACCTGTCGGATGAGGAGTTCGAGCGGGCTCTCCTGGAGACGGGCAAGGCCGTGATGGCGGCGGCCATCTCCACCATCTGGGGCTTCGGCTCGATCATGTTCTCCTCCTACCCCGGCCTCGTCTCCACGGGGAAGGTCGCCATCCTGGGGGCGCTCTCCTGTTCGATCGTGACGATCGCCCTTCTGCCCGCCTTTCTCTCCTGGAGAAGGGACCGGCGGAAGAGGGGGCTGAGCGTGAGCCGGATGCTCGCCGAAGAAGAGGATTCCTAGAGGGCAGCCGCCGCTCTCCCCGCGTTGCGCGCGACGTCCCCGATGGCGGCGGCGATCTCTCCCGGTGATTCCTCCTGTGTGCCTCTGCTCCTATGATTGCTTCTCCTCCGTCCCGAAGATCCAAGGCCCGAAGGGCCGGCAGCATAAAGCCCGGGGCGTCAGCCCCGGGGAAGGGAATCCTCTCAAGATTCAACAGCCCCGAAGGGGCGGCCGCAGACCTTTGCGAGCCGGTCCGCTGTCGCTCTTTCAGGGCTCTTTGAGCAGGCCCAGGTCCGGTTCCTGGGGCTGACGCCCCAGGCTTTACGCTGCCGGCCCTTCGGGCCTGCGCTCCCAGCGGCCCTCCTACCCCGCCAGCTCCCCCTGCTCGACCACCACCTCGTGCCGCCCCCGCGCGTCGTGGAGGAAGATACTTTTGATCGGCTCGTCCGCGTTGAAGGAGCCGAGAACGCAGAAGGGGGTGAGGACGTCGGGGCCGAAGCCGGAGTCGTCCTGGAGAAGGTCATATTCCGGGGGGAAGATCCGGATGGGTTTCTGCTCGAAGAAGACGCGGATGCCTCCGCGGCGCAGGCAGCCCGTGGCGCTGAAGATCACCTGCCCGGAGATCTGCACGGCGCGGTAGTAGCCCACCGAAAGCTTCGGCTTGACCTCCGTCTTCGGAGGCACGTCGAACTTTTCCGAACGGTTGGCGCCGATGACCTCGATGCCCTGGGTGCCGATCACTCCGTCGAGCGGGAGCGACACATGGTAGGGCGCGAGCGCGGGGAGGCCGATGCCGCGCAAGGTGCCCACGACCTCGATGCCCCAGTACTCGGGCTGGCGGGCATAGATCCGCGGGATCAGGCTCACGTCCATGTTGAGATACGGCTTCATGCCGCTCACGACCAGGATGTAGCGGTCCGGGACGATCCCCTGGATGACTTCGGCCTTCTCGAAATCGATCAACCGGGAGCTTTCCGAGACGGGCGCTTCGAGAAATTCCTTCATGTCGATTCTCCTTTCGAGTATTCAGATCTCCTAAAGAGAGTTGCCGCAGGAAACCATTTTGAGGACACGCCTTTCCCGCCCCGCCGGGTGGCCGCTCTCCCGCCCTGCCCGTCCGCGATCGCCGGCCACCTGGGCGGGGGGTTTCCGGGATGGACGGGAGGTCTAGTCTCAGCTTGGAGCCTGGGAAGAAAGAGAGGAAGAGGAACGGCTCCAAGGAGGAGACAAAATGATCACCCAGATGACGAAGCCGGAGACCAAGAACCGGATCAAGACTCCGCTCGACCTGTTCCAGGACATCACCCGGGACTGGGAGCTCACCTATCTGCCGAACCTGTTCAGCCGGTTCTATCGCCCCGAGACGGCGATGACCTGGGTCCCGAAGATGAACGTCTTCGAGAAGGAAGGGGAGCTGGTGGTCAAGGCGGACCTGCCCGGCGTCGAGAAGGAGAACGTGAAGGTCTACATGGAGGAGAGCTATCTGGTGATCCAGGGCGAGCGGAAGATGGAGAAGGAGGTCAAGGAGGACCACTTCTATCGCTCGGAGTGCGAGTACGGGACCTTCTACCGGCGTCTGCCGCTCAACTTCGAGGTGGATCCCGGCCTGATCAAGGCGACCTTCAATAATGGGGTCCTGGAGCTCAAGGTTCCCATTCTGGCCCCGAAGGGGCCGGAGCCGAAGGCGATTCCGATCGCGTAGGAGGGTGAGGAGCCCGCCTGCCTTCGGGCGGGCTCTTTTCTTGGGGTGAGGGCTTCGAAGGACCGACACGGACGAGCACGGACTTGCACGGACAGAATCGGAGGGAGTCCGTGTTCGTCCGTGTTTTGTCCGTGTTCGTCCGTGTGGGGTTTACCGCCCCTCTTTGAGAAACCGCCGCGCCCCTTCGGCCAGCACCTTCGAACAAGCCACCACCGAGCGGAGATCGACCCACTCCACGGCCTCGTGGGCGCCGGCCCCGGCGGGGCCGAAGTCGACCGTGGGAATGCCGGCTTCGGCGAAGATGGCGGCGTCCATCCAGTAGGCGACGCCGGCCTCTTCAGGCTCGGCTCCGTAGACGCCGTGGGCGGCTTCGCGGACGGAGCGGGCGATCTTTGAATTGCGGTCGCAGTCGAGCGGGGGGCGGGCAAGGAGGTTCTGGAGCTCGGCTTCTTCGCCAGCTCCGTGGATCACGGCGGCGATCTCGGTCATCACCTGGTCGGGGGTCTCTCCGGGGATCGTGCGGCGCTCGACCTTCAGGACGGCGCGCTCGGCGTAGGTCGAGAGGCCCACGCCGCCTTCGACCATGGCGCAGTGGAGGGAGGCGGGGCCGGTGAGCGGGTGGGTGCGCTTCCTGAGCTCTTCCTGGTCGAAGCGCTCCAGGGCCACGATGATGCGGCCGATCTTGCCGATGGCGGAGACGCCGAGGTCGAAGCGGCTGCCGTGGGCGGCCTTGCCGGAGACGGTGATCTCCACCCAGACGAAGCCCTTGTGGGCGAGGACGAGGCGCTCTTCGCTCGGCTCGGTGACGATGCAGGCGTCGGCGGGGTAGCGATCGACGAAGGCCTGGGCTCCGAGGCTCGCGTATTCCTCGTCCATCACCAGGGCGCCCATCACGCGGCCGGGAATCTCTTCCTGCTTCAGGGCGGCCAGGGCGCAGAGGATGGCGGCGGCTCCGCCCTTCATGTCGTAGCTGCCCCGGCCGTAGACCCGGCCGTCTTCCACGCGCGGCTCGAAGGGGGGGATCGTCATGCCGGTGACGGCCACGGTGTCGATGTGCGCGCAGAGCACGAGCGTGGGGCCCGCGGACGCGCTTCCCACCTCCGCCACCAGGTTGGGCCGGCCGGGGAGGACCTCCTCGGCGCGGGCTTCGACGCCCCGGTCCGCGAGCCAGGCGCGCCCTGCCTCGACGACCGCGGCCTCGCCCGTGCCCTCGTCCGGCGCCAGGGTGGGGTTGATCGAAGGGGTCCGGACCAGCGTCTGCAGCGCGTCGAGCACGGTTTCCTGGGACAGGGGCGACATCGGATCTCCTTTCTTCGCGTCAAAAGCATAATGGAAGTTTTCTCGATCGTTGTACGATGCTTCCCGCATGAGGAAGATCACGATCTTCACCGTCATTCTGGGGGGCCTGATCGGCCTCGCGGCGGGCGTAGGGGGCTATACGTTCATCTACGCCAAGGGGTATTCGTACCTCACGAACGATCCGGCGGCCTGCGCCAACTGCCACATCATGCGAACGCAGTACGACCAGTGGCTGAAGTCGCCGCACCGGTCGGTCGCCGCGTGCAACGACTGCCACACGCCGCCGGGGTTGATCCCGAAGTACGCGACCAAGGCGTCGAACGGGTTCTGGCATTCCTATTACTTCACGACCGGCAGCTTTCATGAGCCGATCCAGATGAACGCGAGGAACCGCCGGGTGACGGAGCAGGCGTGCCGCAAGTGCCACGCGGCGATCACGGCGGCGATCGAGGGGCCGCACCGGCCGGGGCAGGAGCTGTCCTGCACCCGTTGCCATTGGGACGTGGGTCATTACTGAGGAGCCGAGCGATGGAACCGAGAGAGCCCAAGAGACGGGCGTGGCGGTTGATGCTGGTGACGGCCGTGGTCGCGGCGGCGGCCGCGGCGGGCGTGACCGCGCT
>DATEIO010000797.1:0-3684 GCA_035278895.1 Thermoanaerobaculia bacterium
TTGCGGCGCTGGGGTGTGCCGGCGTTCTGGGGCTATCTGTCGCGGCTCTCGCCTTTCCCGGGCTCCGGCGGACCCTGCCGGAGACGCCGCCGATCCAGTCCCTCGGCTCGTTCGAGGCGGCGGGCGCGGGGGACCGGCTGCGCCTGACGTTCGGGTTTGCCGATTACGACGGGCGGCCCCAGCGCGTCTCGTGCACGATCCGCCGGGAGGATTACGTGCGCGAGGTGGCGGCGTTCGGGTACGTGGAGCGGGAGATCTGGGACCAGCTCGACCGGCGGGTGCGCGATCTGGTGCTCCGCGAGGTCGCGGCGCGGGGGCTCGCGTCCTACTTCGAGATCGACGTCTACGGCCAGACGAGCTACCACTGGCGATGGAGCCTTCCAGGCAACCTTCCGCGTCGGGAGGAGGCGCGCCTCCTCTTGGAGATGGCGAAGCTCGACACCTGGCTGAACGGCGAGCTCCGCGGCCGGATCGACGGGCTGACCGACGCGGCGTTGCGGGAGCGGGGGTTCCGGCTGCGGGGAAACCGGATCGCGGTGGACTACGAGCAGGTCGCCCTCCGGGGAACGGGGCCGCTCGCGGACTGCTTCGAAGCCCTGCGGCGGGCGGGGCGGGGCCTCGACGAGGAGCGTGTGCTGAGGCTCTTCGTGGCCTTCTTCCAGGGGCTGCCGTACGAGGTTCCTCCCCAGGAGGAGGGGGGACGCCGCATCCAAGGTTTCTGGGTGCCCACGGCGGTCCTGGCGCGCGGGGGCGGAGACTGCGATTCGAAGGCGGTCGCCTTCTGCTCGCTCTGGCGCAATTTTCCCCGCAGAGTCCTCCTCATCCTGGTGCCCGGCCACGCGCTGGTGGGAGTGGAGGAGCGGCCCGGGCCGGGCGAGGAGCACGTGCGGCTCGGCAACCGCTATTTCGTGCTTTGCGAGGTGGCAGGGCCGGGGAAGATCCCGCCGGGAGGGAGCCGGATCTCGGGCAGCTACGAGTACGTGCTGATCGAGCCGGCCTCCGGCGTGGTACTCCAGAGGTGATAGAATCGCGTTACTCAGTAAACATCTTCGGCGCCAGGGTGTCTTGAGGAAGAGAGGTCCTGGAGCCTGCACGCCGTGAGAGGGGGGCCTGTCATGCCTGAGTTCGACGTGTTCAGCATTCTGGCTGGAATCGTGGCGTACGTCGTGGCAGGACTGGGGAGCGTCCTGCTCGTTTTCGTGCTTTTCCGGTGGAGCTCCTGGGGCATCCACGAGGTTCGCGAGGAGGATCTGAAGGACGATCACCGGCCCGTGGCGGTAGCCCTGGGAGCGACGCTCTTGAGCGAAGCCCTGCTGCTGCGTCACGCCGTCTTTCCGATCATGGCCGTGATCCGCGACCTGTTCGTGGGGCACGCGTCCTGGGGGACTCTGGGCTGGGTTCTGGCTCAATCCGCTCTGTTCTTCGTCGCGGTGGGGACCGTGTCGGTTGGCTCGATTTTTCTGGCGGACCGGCTGTTCAACAAGCTCACGGGGAAGTTCAACGAGCATGAAGAGATCAAGAAGGGCAACATGGCGGTCGCGATCTTCTACGCCTTCGTGCTGCTCGCCATCACGGCGATCCTGAACGAGGGGATCGAGGATCTGTCGCGGTCCCTGATTCCCTATGGCGACACGGGGATCATCCGGCTGCAATGAGAGGCTCGACGGCTCTCCCAATCGCATCTCTGGCCCTTCTTCACGGGCTGAGCCTCGCCGGGATCCTGGGGATGTCGGTCTACGATCCTGTGAGGGAAGAGGAGGTCCGGGCCGTCTCCTTCGAGCAGGGAGGAGAGTCGGATCCGGCGCGCCGCAGATTCGAGAAGCAGGACGAAGGCGATTCCTGGAAGGTCCTCTACCGTTTCGAGGACGGAGACGAGATTCCCCGGGAGATCACGTGCCGGATTCGCAAGCGGGACTACGAGCGGGAAGTGGCCTCGTTCGGTTATGCAAAGGAAAAGATGTGGGTCGAGCTGAACCGGAAGTTGGACCAGGAGATCCGGCAAGAGGCCCTTCGTCTGGGCGTGACGGATGATTTCTCGATCGAGGTCTCAGGGCAGCTGGACCCCGACGTACGGCCGGCCGAGCGAGATCCCCTGAACAGGGGGGGCTCTCCGGAACGGATCCGGGAGTTCAAGGAGTGGCTCAAAGGACTGAAAAAACGCCAGCAGGACCTTCTGGCTGATTATTATCACCAGCATGGATTTCGCCTGAATGGCAAGGTGCTCCTTGTCGATTATCAGGGGATCGCCGCTCGGGCGACACCGGCCCTCAAGGATTGTTTCCGGGCTCTTAATGCCGTGCTCGCCGAGCCGAGCCAGGACGAAGAGCGCTCAGAGTTGTTTCTCCGGTTTTTCCAGCAGGTCCGATACGAGATCCCAAATCGCGTGGACCGCCAAGGGCGGCAGACCCACGGTTTCCGGGTTCCTGTCGCGGTGATGACGGACGGGAGCGGGGATTGCGATTCCAAAGCCGCTGCGCTGTCGGCTCTCTGGAGGAACTACCCGAAGCAGGTGCTGGTGCTGTTGCGGGACGGTGCGAAGCACGCGCTCGTGGCCTTGGAAGAGACGCCTAATGACCCGGACGTCCAACGGATCGGAAATCATTACTACCGCGTTGGGGAGGTCGTGGCCAAGGAAAATCTCCCTCCCGAGATTCTGGAGAGCAAAGACAAGGAGCTCTGGTACACCTGCATTCGCCCTGTAGGACAGTCCGAAAAGGTCTCCTGTCCCTAAGCGCCCGGCAGCCGCACCTCGAACCGCGCTCCGCCTTCCGGCCGGTTCCCCACCGCGACCGTCCCGCCATAGCCCTCGACGATCGCCTTGACAATGGAGAGCCCCAGGCCCGTGTGGCCGTTTCGGGCGTGGGGCTCGTCCGGACGGTAGGAGAAGAAGCGGTCGAAGACGCGGTCGAGGTGGGTTTCGGGGATGCCGGGGCCGTCGTCTTCCACGCGAAGGAGGACGGCGCGGTCTTCCGGAGCGAGGGTGAGGAGGACGCAGCCGTGTTCGGGAGCGAAGCCCAGGGCATTGTCCAGAAGGTTTTCGAAAACCTGGGTGAGGCGCTCGGCCGAGGCGCGGACCGGGAGGGGTTGGGACGGCGCCCGGAGCACGATTTCCACTCCATTGTCGGCGCGCCGACTTACCCCTTCGACCACCTCGCGAGCGAGCCCGGCAACGTCCACGGGCGCGGCCTCTTCGGCCTCCAGGCGGGCGTCGATGTGCGTGACTTCGCGGACTCCGGTCAGGAGCCTTTCCATCCGCGCGGTCTCCCGTTCGACGAGGGAGAGAAAGCGCCGCCGGTCTTCGGGGTCTTCCACCTCAGCCAGCATTTCGGTGGCCGCGCGGATCGAGGCGAGCGGGTTCTTGAATTCGTGGGAGACGTCCGCGGCAAAGGCTTCGAGCGAGCGCTGGTGCTCTTCGAGCCGGGTGGTCAGCCGCTCGAGAGCCCGGGCCAGGTCGCCGATCTCGTCCGCCTTGGCGGAGCCCCGGAACCGGCCGCGCAGGCGCCCGCGGCGGTCGAGCAGGTCGTTGGCCTCGTCCCGCAGGCGCCGGAGGGGCCGGGCGATGGTGGCGGAGAGGAGGAGGGAGAGGACGGCCGCCACCGCGACCGATCCCAAAAAGATCTTGAAGATGGCGAGGCGCACGATGCCCAGGGCGCGCAGGATGCGGAGTGTGGACTGGGAGACGAC
>DATEIO010000798.1:0-16313 GCA_035278895.1 Thermoanaerobaculia bacterium
CCCGCGGACCACGCGGTCTGGGAACGGCAGCGCGGCGAGGCCTTCGCGGCCGGCCTCGCCTTCTGGCGCGAGCGCCTGGCCGGCCTCCCCCCACTGGAGCTGCCCGCGGACCGGCCGCGCCCCGCGACCCCGAGCTTCCGCGGCGGCCTCTCGACGCTCGACCTCCCGCCGGATACGGCCCGCGCCCTGGAGGCGCTCGCCCAGCGCGAGAAAGCCACGCCGTTCATGGCGCTCCTGGCGCTGTTCGAAGCCCTGCTGCTGCGCTATACCGGCCAGAGCGACTTCGGTATCGGCACGCCGGTCGCCAACCGGAGCCGCGGCGAGCTCGAGGGGCTGATCGGGCCGTTCGTCAACACCGTGGTCCTGCGGGCGGACCTGTCGGGCCGGCCGGGCTTCGCCGAGCTGGTGCGCCGCGCGCAGGAGGTCACGCTCGCGGCCTTCGCGCACGAGGAGATCCCGTTCGAGAAGCTCGTCGTGGAGCTGCGGCCCGAGCGCGAGCCGGGCGCGAACCCCTGGTTCCAGGTGCTCCTCACCCTGCAGAACCAGCCCTGGCCGGAGCTCTCCGTGGGCGGGCTGGACCTGGAGGTCTCC
This sequence comes from Thermoanaerobaculia bacterium, assembly GCA_035278895.1. GTDB lineage: Bacteria > Acidobacteriota > Thermoanaerobaculia > Multivoradales > UBA5704 > DATARR01. The sequence goes on from DATEIO010000798.1 coordinate 592, forward strand.
GAGGTCGACACCGGCACGGCGCGCGCCGACCTGACCCTGATCTGGCGCGAGCGGGACGGGGGGCTCGCCGGCACCCTGGAATACAGCGCCGACCTCTTCGAGCCCGCCTCGGCCGGGCGCCTGCTGGGGCACCTGGCGGAGCTGCTCCGCGGCGCCCTGGCCGGCCCGGAGCGCGGAATTGGGGAGCTCCCCCTCCTCTCCGAAGCCGAGCGCCGCCAGATCCTCACGGAATGGCGCGGGGGGACGCCCCCCTACCCGCGGGAGGCGACGGTCCACGAGCTGTTCGCAAAGCAGGCCGCCGCCGCGGGCGACCGGGTGGCGGTCGAGGACGGGGACGCGCGGCTGACCTACGCCGAGCTGGCGGCGCGGGCCCATCAGCTCGCCCATCACCTGAGGAGCCTGGGCGTCGGGCCGGACGACCGCGTGGGCCTGGCCGTGGAGGCCCTGGCCGGCCGGGTCGCCGGCATGCTGGGCATCCTCGAGGCCGGGGGAGCCTACGTGCCGCTCGACCTCTCCTATCCCCGGGAGCGCCTGGACTGGATGGCCGCGGACGCCGGGCTCGCGGCCCTGGTCCACGACGGCTCCTGGCAGGGGCCGGCGGCGGCTCCCGCGGTCGACCTGGGCGAGCTCCCGGGGCTCGCCGCGGAGGTCCCCGCCCTTCCTCCCGCGGGCGTGACGGCCGGTCATCTCGCCTACGTCCTCTACACCTCCGGGTCCACGGGCCGGCCCAAAGGGGTGGCCGTGCCCCACCGCGCCGTCGTCCGGCTGGTGGCCGGGACCGACTACGTGCACATCGAGCCCTCTGACCGGGTGGCGCAGATCTCCAACGCCTCGTTCGACGCCATGACGTTCGAGGTCTGGGGGGCTCTCCTCGCCGGTGCCCGGCTGGTGGGCGTGCCGCGCGAGGAGGTGCTCTCCCCCGAGGCCCTGGCAGAGCGCCTGGCCGGACAGGGGATCACCGTGGCGTTCCTGACCACGGCGCTGTTCAACCAGATGGCGCGCCAGGCCCCCGGCGCCTTCCGGGGGGTCCGCCACCTGCTGTTCGGCGGCGAGGCGGTCGACCCGGGCGCGGTGCGGCAGGTCCTCGCCCAGGGTCCGCCCGAGCGCCTCGTCCACGTCTACGGGCCCACGGAGACCACGACCTTCGCGACCTGGCACCTCGTCGCGACGCCGCCCGCGCCGGGGGCCACCGTGCCGGTCGGGCAGCCGATCGCCAACTCCACGGCCTACGTGGCGGACCCGGATTTCAACCTGGCGCCTCCCGGGGTGCCGGGCGAGCTGCTGCTCGGCGGCGACGGTCTCGCCCGGGGCTACCCGGGACGCGCGGACCTGACGGCCGAGCGCTTCGTGCCCCACCCCTGGAGCGGCCAGCCCGGAGACCGGCTGTACCGCACCGGCGATCTCGTGCGCCGGGTGGGGAGCGGCGGCGCGATCGAGTTCCTCGGACGGATCGACCAGCAGGTGAAGATCCGCGGCTTCCGCATCGAGCCGGGGGAGATCGAGGCGGTCCTGGCAACCCATCCCGGCGTCGCCGCGTGCGCCGTGGTGGTCCGCGGCCGCTCCGGAGAGGACCGCCGCCTGATCGCCTGGCTCACCCCGCGGGAGGGCTCCGCGCCGGGGCCGGCGGAGCTGCGCGCCTGGCTCGCCGCCCGGCTGCCGGCCTACATGGTGCCCTCCGCGTTCGGCCTCCTGGACGCCCTGCCGCTCACCCCCAACGGCAAGGTGGACCGCCGGGCCCTGGCCCGCCGGGAGCCGCCCTCGGCGGAGGCCCGCGGCGCCGCGCCGGAGACCCCGGAGGAGATCCGGATCGCCGCGGTGTGGAGCGATCTCCTCGGCCACGAGCGGATCGGGCGCGACGACGACTTCTTTGCCCTGGGCGGCCATTCGCTCCTCGCCACCCGCGTGGTCTCGCGGCTGCGCGAGGAGCTGGGCGTCGAGCTGCCGCTCCTCACGGTGTTCGAAAACCCCACCCTGGCGGGCCTGGCCGCCGCGGTGGAACAGGCGGCCGGAGCCGCGCCGGACGACGGCCCCCTCCCCGCGGAGGCCGGGGACGAGGCTCCCCTCTCCTTCGCCCAGGAACGGCTCTGGTTCCTCGACCAGCTCCGGCCCGGCAGCGCCACCTACAACGTTCCGGCCGCGGTCCGGCTCTCCGGCGCGCTCGATACCGCCAAGCTCGCGGCTGCTTTCAGCGAGATCGTCCGCCGCCACGAGACGCTCTGCACCACCTTCCCCGAGGTGGACGGCGAGCCCCGCCAGCGGATCGCCCCGCCGGCCCCGGTCCCGCTGCCCCTGATCGACCTCTCCGCGTCGCCCGGAGAGGCCCGGCGCCTGATCGCCGCCGAGGCCGCGGCGCCGTTCGACCTCGCGGCCGGACCGCTGCTGCGCACGACCCTGCTGCGGCTCGGGGACGACGAGCACCTGCTGCTCCTCACCCTGCACCACATCGTGGCTGACGGCTGGTCCGTGGGTCTCCTCGTGCGCGAGCTCGGCGCCCTCTACGCGGCCGGCGTCCTGCCGGAGCTGCGGGTCCAGTACGCGGATTTCGCCCTCTGGCAGCGCCGCCGGCTGAGCGGTGCCTTCCTCGAGAGCGAGCTCGCCTTCTGGCGCGAGCGCCTGGACGGGGCTCCGCCGGAGCTCGCGCTGCCTTTGGACCACGCCCGTCCCCTGGCCCCGAGCGGGCGCGCGGTGAGCGCTCCGCTCCGGATCCGCCTCGCCCGGAGCTCCGGGGCCACCCCGTTCATGGTGCTCCTCGCCGCGTTCCAGGCCCTGCTCTCCCGCCTCGCGGACCAGACCGACCTGACGGTCGGAACGTCCGTCGCCGGCCGCCAGCGCGCGGAGATCGAGGGGCTGATCGGCTTCTTTGTGAACACCCTGGTGCTGCGCGCCGACCTTACGGGCGCGCCCTCCTTCGACGAATTCCTCGCGCGCGTCCGCCGCGATGCGCTGGAGGCCTTCGCGCACCAGGAGCTTCCGTTCGAGAAGCTCGTCGAGCTGCTCCAGCCCGGGCGCAACCTGGGCCAGACGCCGCTGTTCCAGGCCTTCTTCGCGCTGCAGAACGCGCCGGCCGGGCCGCTGCGCCTCCCGGGCCTCGCGGTCGAGCCCCTGCCGGAGGAGAACGCGGCGGCCAAGTTCGACCTGACCCTGGCCCTGTCTGAAGAAGGCGACGGCTTCGCCGGGGTCCTGGCCGGCAGCGCCGACCTGTTCGAGGAGGCGACGGTCCGCCGCTGGGCCGGGTGCTTCGAGCGTCTCCTGGAAGCCGCCCTGCGGAGCCCCGGGGAGCGCGTTCTCGAGCTGCCTCTCCTGGGCGAGGCCGAGCGCGCCCAGCTCCTCGCCTGGAGCGCGGCGGCGTGGGCGCCTCCCGCTCCGGTCCGCATCGAGGAGCTGTTCGCGCAGCAGGTGGCCCGGACTCCGGACCAGGTGGCCGCCGTCTGCCGGGGTGAGTCCCTGACCTATCGCGAGCTCGACGAGCGGGCCGGACGGCTGGCGCGCCTTCTCCGGGACGGGGGACTGGTCGGCCTGATGGCGATGCCCGACCTGCCGCTGCTCGCCGGGATGCTGGGGATTCTGAAGGCCGGCTGCGGCTTCGTGCCGCTCGACCCGGGGCTGCCGGAGGAGCGCCTGGAGCGGATGGTCGCCGACTGCGGCCTGACCGTCATCGCTGCCGACCGGGAGAGCCTCGCCCGGTGTCCGGCCGGGGCCCCCGTGATCTGTCTCGAGGACGAGCTGCCGCCCCTTGCGCCCGCCGCCGGGACGGGCGACGGGACGGCCTACGTGATCTTCACCTCGGGCTCGACCGGGGTGCCCAAGGGCGTGCCCATCACCCACGACAACCTGGTGCCCCTCCTCCTCTGGAGCCGCGACGTGTTCGGCTTCGGGGAGCACACCCGCGTCCTCCAGAGCCTGTCGTACGCCTTCGACTTCGGGGTCTTCGAGATCCTCACCACCCTCCTCTTCGGCGGCACGCTCTACCTGCGCGGCGGCGAAGAGAGGAGCGACGTCGAAGGCTACGTGCGGGAGGTGCGGGAGCACGCGATCAACACCCTCCACACCACCCCGTCGTTCTTCCGCGCGGTTGCGGCGGAAGCGGGCGCGGCGGGGCTGCCCACGGTCGAGGTGCTGCACCTGGGCGGCGAGGCGTTGACGGAGGCGCTGGTCGCGGAGGCCTTCCGGGTCGCGCCGCAGTGCCGGGTGTGGAACGGCTACGGCCCCACGGAGGCCGCGGTCAACTGCGCGCTCTATGACGTAGGCCTCGCCGCGGATTGGCGCCCGCAGGGGTGGGCTTCGCTCCCCATCGGATTCCCCTCGGCCGCGAACCGGCTCTACGTGCTGGACCGCCGCCTGCAGCCGGTGCCGGCCGGCGTGCCCGGCGAGCTGCTGGTGGGCGGCCCCGCCCTCTCCCAGGGCTATCTCGGCCGGCCCGACCTAACTGCGGCGCGCTTCCTCCCCGACCCGTTCGGCGAGCCCGGTGGCCGCCTCTACAGGACGGGCGACCTCGTCCGCTTCCACGCGGACGGCGCGATCGAGTTCCTCGGGCGGGTCGACCACCAGGTCAAGGTCCGAGGCTACCGCATCGAGCTCGAGGAGATCGAGGCCGCGCTCGCCGCGCATCCGGAGGTGGGCGCCTGCGCAGTCCTGGTGGAAGGCGAGGCCCGGCTCGTGGCCTACGTAGCCGCTCCGGAGGGCCTGGAGCTGCGGCGGTTCCTCGGCCGCACGCTCCCCCCGTACATGGTGCCCGCGGCCTTCACGTTCCTGCCGGAGCTGCCGTTGAACGCGAGCGGCAAGGTGGACCGCAAGGCGCTGGCTCTTCTCACTCCCTCGGCCGCGGAGTCCCGCGGCGGCGATCCCGAGACCCCGCTCGAGCGCCGGATCGCCGCGGTGTGGAGCGATCTCCTCGGCCGCGAGCGGATCGGCCGCGACGACGACTTCTTCGCCCTGGGCGGCCACTCGCTGCTCGCCACCCGCGTGGTCTCCCGGCTGCGCCGGGAGCTCGGCGTCGAGCTGCCCGTGCTCGCCCTGTTCGAAAACCCGACGCTCGCCGGCCTCGCCGCCGTGGCCGCGGAGGCCGGAATCGCGCCCGCGGACGGGCTCGTGGCCGGCGCCGGAGCCCCTCTCTCCTTCGCCCAGGAGAGGCTGTGGTTCCTGGAGCAGCTCCACCCCGGCAGCGCCGCGTACAACGTTCCGGCCGCGGTCCGGTTGACGGGCGCTTTGGACCCCGCGGTGCTCGCGGCCTGCTTCGGCGAGATCGTCCGCCGCCACGCGACGCTCCGCAGCACCTTCCCCGCCGTGGACGGCGAGCCGGTCCTGCAGGTGGCTCCGGCAACCGGGGTGGACCTTCCGGTCCTGGACCTCACCGCGCTGCCGGAGGAGGCCCGGCGCCTGACGGCCGCCGAGGCCGCGGCGCCGTTCGACCTCGCCGCCGGACCGCTGCTGCGCACCACCCTGCTGCGGCTCGGGCGAGACGAGCACCTCCTGCTCCTCACCCTGCACCACATCGTGGCCGACGGCTGGTCCGTGGGCCTTCTCGTGCGGGAGACCGCGGCCCTCTACGAAGCCTTCGCGCCCGGGCGGCCGTCGCCGCTGCCGGAGCTGCCGATCCAGTACCCGGACTTCGCCGCCTGGCAGCGCCGCCGCCTTTCCGGCGACGCCCTGGAGCGCGAGCTGCGGTTCTGGAGCGAGCGCCTGGAGGGGGCCCCGGCCGAGCTGGCCCTCCCCACCGACCGGCCGCGGCCGGCCCAGGGGAGCGAGCGGGGCGTGAGCCGCCCGCTGCGCCTCGAAGCCGGACGGGTCCGCGCCCTCGCTCTCGCCTCCGGGGCCACCCCGTTCATGGTCCTGCTGGCCGCGTTCGAGGCCCTGCTCTCCCGCCTCACCGGCCAGGCCGACCTGACCGTCGGCACCCCCGTGGCCGGGCGGGAGCGCGCCGAGGTCGAGAATCTCATCGGCCTCTTCGTCAACACCCTGGTGCTCCGCGCGGACTTAGGGGAAGCCCCGTCGTTCGCCGGGCTTCTCGACCGCACCCGCGAGCACGCGCTCACGGCCTACGCCCACCAGGAGCTGCCGTTCGAGAAGCTCGTCGAGCACCTGAAGCCCGAGCGCGACCTCGGGCACACGCCGCTCTTCCAGGCCTCCTTCGCCCTGCAGAACGCGCCGGCCGAGCCGCTCCGCCTGCCGGGCCTCGCGGTCGAGCTGCTCGCCGGGGAGACCGCGGTCGCCAAGTTCGACCTCTCTCTCGCCCTGGGCGAGGACGGGGACGGCTTCGCGGGCGAGCTGATCGGCAGCGCCGGCCTGTTCGAGGCGGCGACGGTCGAGCGCTGGGCCGGAGGCTTCGCGCGGCTCCTGGAAGCCGCCCTCGCGGCTCCCGGCGAGAGCGTGCTCGAGCTCCCCCTGCTCGGAGAGGCGGAGCGCGCCCAGCTCCTCGCCTGGAGCGCGGCGGCGTGGGAGCCTCCGGCTCCGGTCCGCATCGAGGAGCTGTTCGCGGAGCAGGTGGCGCGGACTCCGGACAAGGCGGCCGTGGTCTGCCGGGGCCGGACCCTCACCTACCGCCAGCTCGCGGAGCGGGCCGGCCGCCTCGCGGGCCGCCTCGCGAGCCTCGGGGAGGGCCCGGTCGGCCTGATGGCGATGCCGGACCTGCCGCTCGTGGCCGGCCTGCTGGGCATCCTCCGCGCCGGGCGCGGCTTCGTGCCGCTCGAGCCCGGCCTCCCGGCCGACCGCCTCGCGCGGATGATCGCGGACTGCGGCGTCTCCGTCGTCGCGGCCGACCGGGAAAACCTCGCGCGGGCGGCCGAGATCGCGGCCGGGGCGCACAAGGTCTGCCTTGACGACGAGCCGGGCCCTCCGCCCCCGGCGGCCCTGGCCACGGGAGATGGCACCGCCTACGTGATCTTCACCTCGGGCTCGACCGGGGTGCCCAAGGGCGTTCCCATCACCCACGACAACCTCGTGCCGCTCCTCCTCTGGAGCCGCGACGTGTTCGGCTTCGGCGAGCGCACGCGGGTCCTCCAGAGCCTGTCGTACGCCTTCGATTTCGGAGTCTTCGAGATCCTCACCACGCTCCTCTTCGGCGGCACGCTCTTCCTGCGCGGCGACGCCGAGAAGAGCGACCTCGAGGGCTACGTGCGGGAGGTGCGGGCGCACGGCGTCAACACCCTGCACACTACGCCGTCGTTCTTCCGCGCGGCCGCCGCCGCGGCCGGAGCGGAGGGGCTGCCCACGGTCGAGGTGCTCCACCTGGGCGGCGAGGCGCTCACCGAGGCCCTGGTCGCGGAGGCCTTCCGGGTTGCACCGCAATGCCGGGTGTGGAACGGCTACGGCCCCACGGAAGCCGCGGTCAACTGCGCCCTCTACGACGTGGGCCGCGCCGCGGACTGGCGTCCCCGCGGGACGTCCTCCCTCCCCATCGGCCACCCTTCCGCCGCCAACCGGCTTTACGTCGCCGACCGCCGCCTCCACCCGGTGCCGGCCGGGGTGCACGGAGAGCTCCTGGTCGGCGGCATCGCCCTCTCCCGCGGCTATCTCGGCCGGCCCGACCTGACCGCGGCGCGGTTCGTGCCCGACCCCTTCGGCCGCGAGCCCGGCGGGCGCCTCTACCGCACGGGCGACCTCGTGCGCTTCCACGCGGACGGCGCGATCGAGTTCCTGGGGCGCGTCGACCACCAGGTCAAGGTCCGCGGCTACCGCATCGAGCTCGAGGAGATCGAGGCCGCGCTCGCCGCGCACCCGGAGGTCGGCTCCTGCGCGGTCCTCGCCGTGCGGCAGGAGGGCGGCGAGCCCCGGCTCGTGGCCTACGTCGCCGCCCCGGAGGGCCTGGAGCTGCGGCAGTTCCTCGGCCGCACGCTCCCCGCCTACATGGTGCCCGCGGCCTTCACGTTCCTGCCGGAGCTGCCGCTCAACGCGAGCGGCAAGGTGGACCGCAAGGCGCTGGCGGCTCTCCGGTCCACCGGCGACGCGGAGGCCCGCGGCGGCGAGCCCGCGACCCCCCTCGAGCGGCGGATCGCCGCGATCTGGAGCGACCTCCTTGGCCGGCCGTGGATCGGCAGGAACGACGACTTCTTCGCCCTGGGCGGCCACTCTCTCCTCGCCACCCGCGTGGTCGCCCGCCTGCGCCGGGAGCTCGGGGTCGAGCTGCCCGTGCCCGTGCTGTTCGAGGCCTCGACGCTGGCCGATCTCGCCGCGGTGATCGAGGGGATCGGGGGGGGCCTCGAAGAGCCGATCCCAGCCGCGGGGGACGCGGAGGAGGCCCTCTCCTTCTCCCAGGAGAGGCTGTGGTTCCTGGAGCAGCTCCACCCCGGCACCGCCCGGTACAACGTCCCGGCCGCAGTCCGGCTCGCCGGCGCCTTGAATCCGGCGGCGCTCGCGGCCGGATTCGGCGAGATCGTCCGCCGCCACGCCACGCTGCGCACCACCTTCCCAGCCGTGGACGGCGAGCCCCGCCAGCGGATCGCCCCGCCAGCCCCGGTCCCTCTCCCGCTGATCGACCTCTCCGCGTCTCCCGGAGAGGCCCGGCGCCTGATCGCAGCCGAGGCCGCGGCGCCGTTCGACCTCGCGGCCGGACCGCTGCTGCGCACGACCCTGCTGCGGCTCGGGGACGACGAGCACCTGCTGCTCCTCACCCTGCACCACATCGTGGCCGACGGCTGGTCCGTGGGTCTCCTCGTGCGCGAGATCGGCGCCCTCTACGCGGCCGGCGTCCTGCCGGAGCTCCCGGTCCAGTACGCGGACTTCGCCCTCTGGCAGCGCCGCCACCTCGAAGGCGCCACCCTGGAGCGCGAGCTCGCCTTCTGGAGCGAGCGCCTGGAGGGCGCCCCGGCCGGGCTGGCGCTCCCCACCGACCGGCCGCGCCCCACAGAGCCCAGCGGGCGCGGCGCGAGCTGCCGCCTGCGCCTCGAAGCCGGGCTGGCCGGGGAGATCCGCGCCCTCGCCCTGCGCTCCGGGACCACGCCGTTCATGGTCCTGCTCGCCGCGTTCGCGGCCCTGCTCTCCCGCCTCTCCGGCCAGACCGACCTGACCGTCGGCACTCCCGTGGCCGGCCGCCCGCGCGCCGAGGTCGAAAACCTGATCGGCTTCTTCGTCAACACCCTGGTGCTCCGCGCGGACCTGGCGGACGCGCCATCGTTCGAAGACCTCCTCGCTCGCACCCGCCGGCACGCGCTCGCGGCGTACGCCCACCAGGAGCTCCCGTTCGAGAAGCTCGTCGAGCACCTCGCGCCCGAGCGCTCCCTGGGCCACAACCCGCTCTTCCAGGTCCTGTTCGCCGTGCAGAACCAGCCCTGGCCGGAGCTGCGCCTCGACGGCCTCGCGATCTCCCCGGTCGAGGTCGAAACGGGGACGGCCAAGGCCGACCTGAGCCTGGTCTGGCGCGAGTCGGAGGGGGTGTGGGAAGCGGCCCTCGAATACAGCACCGACCTGTTCGAGGCGGCCACCGCCGGACAGCTCCTGCGCTGGACCGCGCGGCTGCTCGCCGCCGCCGTCTCGGACCTCGCGGCGCCGGTGACGGAGCTGCCTCTCCTCGACGCGGCCGAGCAGGCCGCCCTGACGCGCCTCGCGCGCCTCGCGGGAGCCGGCGCGGTCGAGACCCCGGAGCGGAGCGCGCCGCGGGCGAAGGTTACGGGGGAGCGCCCGCGCTCCACCGCGCCGCAGACTCCGGTCGAGCTCACGATCGCCTCGGTGTGGAGCGACCTGCTCGGGCAGCCGCGGATCGGCCGCGACGACAGCTTCTTCGAGCTCGGCGGGCACTCGCTGCTCGCCACCCAGGTCGTCTCCCGGCTGCGCGACCGGCTCGGGGTCGAGCTCCCGGTGCGCGCTCTCTTCGAGGAGCCGACGCTCCGGGGTCTCGCCCGCCGGATCGAGGCGCAGGAACCCGCCGCGGCCCGGCCGGCGGCCCCGCCGCTTGCGCGCGTGGAGCGGCACGGCCGCCTCCCCCTCTCCTTCGCCCAGGAACGCCTGTGGTTCCTGGAGCAGCTGGAGCCGGGGAGCGCGTTCTACAACATCCCGCTGGCGTCCCGGCTGACCGGCCCGCTAGACGTCGGCGCGCTGCGGCAGGGGATCGCGGAGCTGGTCGACCGCCACGAGTCGCTGCGCACCACGTTCGGCGACGAGCAGGGCCGGCCGTTCCAGGTCATCGCGGCCACGGCTCCCGCCCTGGTCCCGCTCGTCGACCTCTCGGGGCTGCCGGAGCCGCTGCGCGACCGCGAGATGCGGCGGCAGGTCGCCCAGGAGTCGTGCCGCCCCTTCGACCTGGTACGCGGGCCGCTCTTCCGCCTCCCGCTCTTCCGCCTGGGCCCCGAGGAGCACGCCCTGGTGGCGACGATGCACCACATCATCTCGGACGGCTGGTCGATGACCGTCCTCCTGCGCGAGATCGCGGAGCTCTACGGCGCGCTCTCGGCCGGCCGGGCGCCGGAGCTTCCCGAGCTGCCGGTGCAGTACGCCGACTACGCGGTCTGGCAGCGCGGCTATCTCCAGGGCGCGGAGCTGGAAGCCCGGCTCGCCTACTGGCGCGAGCGGCTCGCCGGGGTGCCGGGGTTGCAGCTCCCCCTGGACCGGCCGCGCCCCCCGGTCGAGACCTTCCGCGGCCGGCAGCGGCTGGTGGCGCTCTCCCCGGAGCTCACCCACCGCCTGCACGAGCTCTCCACCCGCCAGGGCGTCACCCTGTTCATGACGCTCCTCGCGGTCTTCAAGGTCCTCCTGCTGCGCGTCACGGGGCAGACCGACCTGCCCGTGGGCTCGCCGATCGCCAACCGCTACCGGAGCGAGGTCGAAGGCGTGATCGGCTTCTTCGCCAACACCATCGTGCTGCGCACGGACCTCGCGGGAAATCCCTCGTTCCGCGAGTTGCTCTCCCGCGTGCGCGAGGTCACCCTGGGCGCCTACGCCCACGAGGACCTCCCCTTCGAGAAGCTGGTCGAGGAGATCCAGCCCGAGCGCGACATGAGCCGCAACCCCCTGTTCCAGGTCATGTGCGTGCTGCAGAACCAGCCCTGGCCGGAAGCCCCCATGGGGGAGGTCCGGATCACCTCGCTGCCGGTGGACAGCGGCACGGCCAAGTTCGACCTGACGCTCTTCTGGCGCGAGGACGGCGGGGTCCTCTCCGGGCTCCTGGAGCACAACTCCGACCTCTTCGACGAAACCACGGCGTGGCGCCTCTACCGCCACCACGAGGCGCTGCTCCAAGCCGCCCTGGACGATCCGGAGATGCGGATCGGCGCGCTGCCTCTCCTGGACGAGGCCCTGCGCCACCAGATCCTCGCGGAGTGGAACGGCGCCTCCGAAGCGGCGGCCGGGAAGGTGTGGGCCGGCCGCTGCGTCCACCTTCAGGTCGAGGAGCAGGCCGCGCGGACGCCGGACGCCCTGGCCGTGATCGACGGCGAACGGACGCTCTCCTACGCCGAGCTCGACGCCCGCGCCAACCGCCTGGCCCGCGGCCTCGCGCGGCGCGGAGTGCGGCCGGAGGCGCTGGTGGGGATCTGCGTCGAGCGGTCGCTCGAGATGGTGGTGGCGGCGCTCGCCGTGCTCAAGGCCGGCGGCGCGCTGGTGGCCCTGGACCCGGCCTACCCGCGGGAGCGGCTGGCCGCCATCATCGACGACGCGCGGCTGGCCGTGCTGCTCACCCAGGCGTCGCTCCTCGCGCACTTCCCGGAGCACCAGGAGATCGCCTTCCTCCTGGAGCGCGGCGACGATCCGTTCCCGGAGGAGAGCGCGGAGAGCCCGGGCGTGGCGGTCGACCCCGACCACCCGATCTACGCCATCTACACCTCGGGCTCGACAGGCCAGCCCAAGGGGATCGTGGTCACCCACCGGGCGTTCTCGAACCTCCTCGCCTGGCAGCTCGGCGATCCGGGCCTCCGGCCCGGCGGGAGAACGGTCCAGTTCGCCACCTTCGGCTTCTGCGTCAGCTTCCAGGAGATGCTCTCCTCCTGGAGCTCGGGCGGCACCCTGGTGCTCGCCGACGAGATGACGCGCCGCGACCTGCCGGCGCTCTCCCTCTTCCTCGAAGAGCACGGCATCGACCGCCTCCACCTGCCGTTCGCGGCGCTCAAGCACCTGGCCGAGGCCGCCACCGGCCAGCGGCTCCCCGCGCGGCTCCAGACCGTGATCACGGCGGGCGAGCAGCTCCAGGTCACGCCGGCCGTGCGCTCGCTCTTCGAGCGCCTGCCAGGCTGCACCCTGTCGAACCAGTACGGCGCGTCGGAGACGCACGTGGTGACCGCCCTGACCCTCTCGGGCGATCCGGCCGGCTGGCCGGCGATCCCGGCGGTGGGACGGCCGGTCGACAACGTCAGCATCCACCTGCTGGACGCGAGGCTCGCGCCGGTGCCCTTGGGCGTCGCGGGCGAGCTCTACGCGGGCGGGGCCTGCACGCCCCGCTGCTACCTGAACGACCCGGTGCTCACCGCCTCGAAGCTGGTGCCGGATCCTTTCAGTGGCATGCCGGGAGCGCGGCTCTACCGCACGGGCGATTCGGCGCGCTACCTGGCCGACGGCCGGATCGAGTACCACGGCCGCATCGACACCCAGGTCAAGATCCGCGGCTTCCGGGTGGAGCTGGGGGAGATCGAGACCCTGCTCGCCCGCCACCCCGGGGTGCGCGACGCGGCGGTGGTGGCCCGGCCCGGGCACGACGGCCCGCGCCTGGTGGCCTACGTGGTGCCCGCCGGGGAGAGCGACGGGCTGTTCGACGAGCTGCGAGCCCTCGTCAAGCAGAAGCTGCCGGAGCACATGCTGCCGTCGGCGTTCGTCGCGATGCCGGTCCTGCCGGTCAACGCCAACGGCAAGCTCGACCAGGCGGCCCTGCCGGAGCCGGAGGCCGAGGCCCCGGCCGAGGACTACGTGGCGCCGCGCACGCCGATCGAGGAGCTGATCGCCGGCCTCTGGGCCGAGGTGCTCGGCCTCCCGCGCGTGGGCGTCCGCTCCGACTTCTTCGAGCTGGGCGGCCATTCGCTGCTCGCCACCCAGGTGGTGGCGCGGATGCGCCAGGCCCTGGGCGTGGACCTGGGCGTGCGCTCGCTGTTCGAGGCCCGCACCGTGGAAGGGCTGACCCTCGCGGTCGCCGAGGCGCTCCTCGACCTGGCGGACGCTCCGGACGTCCTCGCGGAGCCCCTGGCCCGGGAGACGCGCAACGAGCCGCCGCCCCTCTCCTTCGCCCAGCAGCGGCTCTGGTTCCTGGACCAGCTCACGCCGGGCAACCCGGTCTACAACCTCCCCGCGACGATCGAGCTGACCGGGCGGCTCGACGTTCCGGCCCTCACCGCGACGCTCACCGAGGTGGTGCGGCGGCACGAGGTGCTGCGCACCACCTACTCGGCCCCGGCGGGCGAGCTGGCACAGGTCGTCGCCCCGGCCGCGCCCTTCGCCCTGCCGCAAGTCGATCTCCGCGGCCTGCGGCCGGAGGAGGTCCGCGCGGAGACCCTCCGCCTGGCGGACGCCGAGGCGCGGCGGCCGTTCGACCTCGGAGATCCGCGGGGGGGCCCGATGCTGCGGGCGACTCTGCTCTCGCTGGAGCCCGGGCGGCACGTCCTTCTCGTCACGATGCACCACATCGCGAGCGACGGCTGGTCCCTGGGCGTGCTGGTGCGCGAGGTCGGGGCCCTCTACACCGCCTTCGCGGCGGGACGCCCGAGCCCGCTGCCGGAGCTCCCCCTGCAGTACGCGGACTTCGCCGCCTGGCAGCGCCGGCACCTGTCCGGCGGGCGCCTGGAGGCCGAGATCGCCTGGTGGCGCGGCCGGCTCGCCGGGATGCCGCCGGCGCTCGACCTGCCCACGGACCATCCGCGGCAGGCCGCCCTCTCCGGGCGGGGGGCGGCCCACGTCTTCCGGATCGGCCGGGAGACCCACGCCGGGCTCACCGCGCTCTCGAAGCGGCAGGGAGCGACCCTGTTCATGACCCTCCTCGCCGGCTTCGCCGCGCTCCTCGGGCGCCATGCCGGCCAGGACGACCTGGCCGTGGGAACGCCGATCGCCGGGCGCACCCGGGTGGAGACCGAGCCGCTGATCGGCCTCTTCGTCAACACGCTCGTGCTGCGCACGGACCTCTCCGGGAGCCCCGGCTTCACGGAGCTCCTCGGCCGCGTCCGGGAGGCGACGCTCGCCGCCTACGCCCACCAGGAGATCCCGTTCGAGCGGCTGGTCGAGGAGCTGGCGCCCGCGCGGGACCTCTCCCGGCCGCCGCTGGTGCAGGTGCTGTTCGGCCTGCAAAACACCCCGCAGGGCCGGCTGGAGCTGCCCGGGCTGGAGCTCGCCGTGGCCAGCCGGGACACCGGGGCGGCGCGGGTCGAGCTGACCTGCCTGCTGACCGAGACGGGGCAGGGCCTCCAGGGGGCTCTCGAATACAGCCGGGACCTGTTCGACGCACCGGCGATCGAGCGGCTGGCCGGGCATCTCGCGCGCCTGCTGGCCGGCGCGGCGGCCGATCCGGAGCGGCGCGTCGCGGAGCTGCCCCTCTTGTCCGCGGCGGAGCGCGCGGAGCTCCTGGCCGAATGGAGCGGCGAGACCACGGGCTACCCGCGGGAGGCCACGATCCACGCCCTGTTCGCCGAGCAGGCGGCGCTCCGGCCGGACGCCGTGGCGGTCACGGGCCCCGGCGAGACGCTGACCTATGGCGAGCTTCAACGCCGGGCCGGCCGCCTGGCGCGCCGGCTGCGGGCCCTGGGCGTCGGTCCCGAGGTGCGCGCCGGCCTCTGCCTCGACCGCTCGCCGGCCCGGATCGTTGCCACGCTCGCGGTGCTCCAGGCCGGCGGCGCCTACGTGCCGCTCGATCCGTCCCATCCCAGAGAGCGCCTGGCGGCCCTGATCGAGGCGAGCGGGGTCGCGGTGCTGGTCACCGAGGAGCGCCGGGCCGCGGACCTCCCCCCGGCCGCCGTCCCGGTGCTCGCGATCGACCGCGAAGAGCCCGGCGAGGAGCGGGCCGATCTCCCCGCCGTCCCAGCGTCGGCGCTCGCCTACGTGATGTACACCTCGGGCTCGACGGGCGAGCCCAAGGGGGTCGCGGTGCCGCACCGCGCGGTGGTCCGCCTGGTGCGGGAGACGGGCTACGCCCGCTTCGGCCCCGGCGAGGTCTTCCTGCACCTGGCGCCCTACGCCTTCGACGCGTCGACCCTGGAGCTGTGGGGAGCGCTCCTGAACGGCGGCCGCGTGGTCGTGCCGCCGCCGGGCGTGCCGTCGCCCCTGGAGCTGGGCGAGCTGCTCCGGGAGCACGGAGTGACCACCCTCTGGCTGACCGCGGGGCTGTTCCACCAGATGGTGGAGGACAACCTGCCGGGTCTCTCCGGGGTCCGGCAGCTGCTGGCCGGCGGCGACGTGCTGTCGCCCGCGCACGTCCGGCGGGTGGTCGAGGAGCTCCCGGGGACGCTCCTGATCAACGGCTACGGCCCGACCGAGAACACGACGTTCACCTGCTGCCATCCGGTCGCGGGCCTGGACGGCGACGGATCTCCGGTGCCGCTCGGCCGGCCGGTCGCCAACACCTGGGTGGCCGTGCTCGACCGGCAGCTGGAGCCGGTGCCCCTGGGGGTGGCCGGCGAGCTGTGCGCGGGAGGAGACGGCCTCGCGCGCGGCTACCTGGGCCATCCGGAATGGACGGCGGAGCGTTTCGTCCCCGATCCGTTCGGCGAGCTCCGGGGCGAGGCGGGCGGCCGCCTCTACCGGACCGGCGACCGGGTGCGCTACCGGCCCGGCGGCCGGCTCGAGTTCCTCGGCCGCCTCGACGCCCAGGTCAAGATCCGCGGCTTCCG
>DATEIO010000799.1:0-3333 GCA_035278895.1 Thermoanaerobaculia bacterium
CGCTGTCAGGCCGGGCCTCGCCAGATAGCCCCGCGCCAGGCCCTCACCGCCGATCCACAGCTCTCCGGCCACGCCGGCCGGCACCGGTCCGAAGGCGGGGTCCACGACGAAGAATTCCGTGTTGGCGACCGGCCGGCCGAGACGCACCGGCCCTTCTCCCGGGGCCACCTCCCCCACCGCGGACCAGACCGCGGTCTCCGTGGGGCCGTAGACGTTCCACAGCTCGACGCCGCGCGCGAGGAGAGCCTCGGCCAGGTCCCGCGGCAGCGCCTCCCCGCCGCAGAGGACCTTCAGGCCCGGGAGGCCTTCCCAGCCGGATTCGAGGAGCAGCCACCAGGTCGCGGGCGTGGCCTGGACCGCGGTGGCTCCCGACGACCGGAGCCGGGCCGCGAGCCGGGCCCCGTCCGCCGCTTCGTCGCGGCCGACGACCTCGACGCGTCCCCCCACGGCGAGCGGCAGGTAGATCTCCAGGCCCGCGATGTCGAACGACAGCGTGGTCAGCGCCGGGACAACGTCGGTTTCCCCCAGGCCGGGCCGCTCGGCCATGGCGCGCAGGAAGTTGACCACCGCCCGGTGCGGGAGCTGCACCCCCTTGGGCCGGCCCGTCGAGCCCGAGGTGTAGATCACGTAGGCCAGATTCTCTTCGTTCCCCCAGCGCTCCGGCGCTTCCTCGCTCTCTGCTGCGATCGCCTCGCCGTCGAGGCAGACCACCTGGACGTCCACCGGCGGCAGACCGGCGAGGAGCTTCTCCTCGGTCAGCAGCACGGAGACCGCGCTGTCGTCCAGCACCATGCCCAGCCGCTCGGCCGGATGAGAGGGGTCGAGGGGCACGTAGGCCCCGCCCGCCTTGAGCACGCCCAGAAGCGCGGTCACCATTTCGGCCGAGCGTTCCACGCAGAGGCCCACCCGGGTCTCCGGGCCCACTCCCAGGCGGCGCAGGTGATTCGCCAGCCGGTTCGCGCGGAGGTCGAGGTCGCGGTAGGTCCACCGCTCTCCGGCGCACGTCACGGCCAAGGCCTCGGGCGTCCTCGCGGCCTGCTCTTCGAACAGCTCGTGGATCTGGGTCTCGCGCGGCCAGTCCCGCCCCGTCTCGTTCCACTCGGAAAGGAGCTGGCGCCGCTCGGGCCCGGAGAGGAGCGGCAGCTCGGAGAGGCGCTGTTCCGGACCGGCCGCGATCCCCTGGAGCAGGTTCGCCAAGTGGCCCGCCATGCGCTCGATCGTCGCCCGCTCGAAGAGGTCGGTATTCCACTCGATCGAGCCGGCGAGGCGCTCCGTTCCCTCGAAGAGCGAGAGGGTGAGGTCGAGCTTCGCCGTGGTGACCTCCCAGGGCTGGGGCGAGAGGACGAGCCCCGGCAGCTCCACAGGCTCGGCGCGGAGGTTCTGGAGGATGAACATCACCTGGAAGAGGGGCGAGCGCGAGAGGTCCCGCTCAGGCCGCAGCTCCTCGACGACCTTCTCGAACGGGAGGTCCTGGTGCGCGAAGGCTCCTACCGACGCCTCGCGGACGCGCCCGAGCAGGCTTGAGAACGACGGATCGCCGGAGGCGTTTGCGCGCACCACGAGCGTGTTGACGAAGAAGCCGATCAGCCCCTCGATCTCGGGCCGGTTGCGGTTCGCGCTCGGGGTGCCCACCGCGAGGTCGTCCTGGCCCGCGTAGCGGGAGAGCAGGGTCATGAAGGCGGCGAGTGCCGTCATGAAGAACGTCGCCCCGGAACGCCGTCCTAAGGATTCCAAGGCCTCGCCGACCGCGGGATCGACAGAGAGCGGGAGGGCCGCGCCGCGGAAGGTCTGGACGGGCGGCCGGGGCCGGTCCGTGGGCAGCTCCAGGGGGGCCACGCCGGCGAGCGTCCCGCGCCAGTAGGCGATCTCCTGCTCCAGGACCTCTCCCCGGAGCCAGCCGCGCTGCCAGCGGGCGAAGTCCGCGTACTGGATCGGCAGCTCGGGGAGCGGCGACGGGCGGCCCTGGGCGAAGGCCGGGTAGAGCGCCGCCACCTCGCGCACCAGCACCCCCATGGACCAGCCGTCGCTCGCGACGTGGTGCATGGTGAGAACGGCCACGTGCTCGTCCGCTGCGATCCGCAGAAGTAGGGCGCGCAGCAGGGGGCCGCGGGAGAGGTCGAACGGGCGGTCCACCTCCTGGGCCATCCGTTGCCGGACCTCCCCCTCGCGCTGCTCTCCGGGGAGACCCGAGAGGTCCACCAACGGCATGGCGGTCGCGGGCGGTCCGGCGACCTGGACAGGCTGGCCGTCCACGAGGGCGAACGTGCTCCGCAGCACCTCGTGGCGGCGCACGACCTCCGCGAGGCTCGCCCCGAGCGCGGCCACGTCCAGACGGCCCGTCAGGCGCAGGGCGTTGGGGATGTTGTAGGTCGCCTTGCCGGGATCGAGCTGGTCGAGGAACCAGAGTCTCTCCTGAGCGAAGGAGAGCGGCCGAGGCCCGGTCTCCACCCTCTGAATGGGCGCAAAGTGCCTCCGCGCGGGCGCCAGCTCGTAGCCGAGCCGCGCGGCCAAGCCCCGGGCGAGATCGGACAGCGACTCCTCGCCGTACTCCTCGCGCCACCTCTCGGCCACGCTCGCGTCCACCCCTTCGTGCTGGTGGAACTTCACGTCTCCCAGCATCCGCGACTCGGCGTGCAGGCCGTCCGTCATCCGCGCCGACTTCGACTCGTATGGCGCGGCCATGGCCGGGTCGTACGGAATCTCCAGGAACGAGCAGGTCCGCCGCAGCTCCCCTTCCGGATCGCGCAGCAGATCCTCGAAATGAACCGTGTGCTGCCGTTCGGCCGGGATCGTGTCGAGGAACGCCAGCGTATTCTCGTGGGCCAGCACCCACAGCAGCTCGGCCAGCTCCCGGCGGCTGAAGCGGTGGTCTTCGTGGAAGAAGATCTGGTCGATCCGCGCCTCCTCGAAGGAGCGGATCATTCCCAGCGGGTGGCGCACGAGGTGGACGTAGCGCGTATTTTCGAATCCCGCCTCGGCACGGCGCAGGGTCTCCGGGTCCCACGCGTAGGTCGGCGTCTTGTCCACCAGGGTGCGGCCGCCGATCCAATCCTGAAGCCGCCGGTACATCTCCTGGGTGGACTCGAAGCTTGAGACGATCTCCCGCGCCTCGTCGGCTCCGCACCCGCGCGCTTCCATGACAGCGCGCAGCAGACCCTCCAGGCGGAAGGCGTCGCGGCCTGGGAAGGCGTCCCGGCGCTCGGAGAGCGTGTCGAAATTGAGCAGCTCCAGCTCCGGCGGAGCGAACAGCGCCGGGTGGCCGCCCAGCATGACCCGCAGCAGCGTCGAGCCCGAGCGCGGCGGCGACAGCACGAACACCGCCGGAGGATTCTT
>DATEIO010000800.1:0-9522 GCA_035278895.1 Thermoanaerobaculia bacterium
CGGAACCCGCGAGGAGTGGCTGGCCGCCCGGGTGGCCCTGCTCCAGGAAGAGAAGGCGCTGACCCGCCGCGGCGATGAGCTGGCACGCAAGCGGCAGGAACTGCCGTGGGTCCGGATCCATAAGGAATACCGGTTCGACACCGAGGAGGGGAGCGGCTCGCTGGCATACCTCTTTCAAGGGCGCTCGCAACTGCTCGTCTACCACTTCATGTTCGGGCCCGACTTCACCGCCGGCTGCCCCTCCTGCTCCGCGATCGCGGACGGCTTCAATGGGTCCGTGGTCCACCTGGCCAACCATGACGTGATGCTCTGGGCGGTGTCGCGCGCGCCGCTCGAAAAGCTCCAGGCCTACAAGCGGCGCATGGGATGGACGTTTCCGTGGGCGTCCTCGTCCGGCAGCGACTTCAACTTCGACTTCGGCGTCGGGTTCACCGAGGCGCAACAGCGCGGGGAGGGCATCCAATACAACTACCATCAGGAACGCCCGCTGCCCCCGGACGCCGGTGGCCAGGGACCGACCTCCGAGATCGCAGCCAGTGCCGGCGTCGACATGCCGACGTTTACGCGCGAGAGGCCGGGTCTGAGCGCCTTCGCGCTCGAGGAGGGCGTGATCTATCACACCTATTCCGCCTACTCGCGCGGCGTGGACGCCCTCTGGGGCATGTACCCGTGGCTCGACCGTGCCCCCAAAGGCCGCAACGAACCGGGGGTCTGGTGGCGCCGCCACGACGAGTACCCCCAGGGCTGACGAGCATGGCTTCCGATCGAGCGTTTTTCGGCATCTCGGCGCTGCTCTTCGCCACCAGCGCGGCGCTGACGGTTCACGCGTGCGCGTCCATGGGGGGCGGGATGCCGATGCCCGGCGGCTGGACCATGTCGATGGCATGGATGCGGATGCCCGGACAGACGTGGCCCGCCGCCGCGGCGTCGTTCCTGGGCATGTGGATCGTGATGATGGTGGCGATGATGCTGCCATCCCTCGTCCCCATGCTGCTGCGCTACCGCCAGGCCATGGGCAGCCTCGCCGGGACGCGGCTCGGTCGGCGGACCCTGCTCGTGGGCGCCGGTTACTTCTTCGTCTGGACTCTGTTCGGATTGGCGGCTTTTCCGCTGGGCATCGCGCTGGCGGCGATCGAGATGCAAAACCTGGCGCTGTCGCGCTCCGTACCGCTCGCCGTCGGCGTGGTCATCCTGCTCGCCGGCGCCTTCCAACTCACCGCGTGGAAGGCGGGTCACCTCACCTGTTGCCGGGAGGCCCCCGGGCCCGGCCGTATGCTGCCGGCCGACGCCGGAACGGCTTGGCGGCACGGCCTGCACCTCGGGCTCTTCTGCGCCGGCTGCTGTGGCAATCTGATGGTGATCCTCTTGGTCCTCGGGATCATGGACCTTCGCGCGATGGCTGCCGTGACGGCAGCCATCACCGTCGAACGCCTCTCCCCGGCCGGCGAGCGCGTCGCGCGAGCTCTCGGGGCCTTCGTTGTCGGGGCCGGGTTGTTACTGATCGCGCGGGCCGTAGGGCTCGGGTAAGGCGTAATCAGGTGGTGGAACGCTTCCGCTTGCGCGAGGATCTTGCCGGTCTCGCGGGCCGCTCCTGCAACAGCAGCAACCCGATCGTTGCGCCGAAGCCGCCCGTCAGCAGCAGATAGCTGGTGCGAAGCACTTTCCGGCTGCGGCGCAGAGCGGGGCTTCCCCAGCACCTCTCGATCCTGCCGGGATCCAAGGTCTCACGGATGCACTCCTCATCCGACCACGCCTCCGGGCAGGGGCAGGTGGGTTGCGGGCGACGCTCGGGTGCGATCACGAATGTGCGGGCGGTGCGTTCCGCCGGAATGTCGATGCGCACCACCAGCTCGTCGTAGCCCATGAGCAACCAGAAGAAGCCGACCAGGACCGCTGTGAATGCGACGATGAAACCGGCCTGGAGGTACGTGCGCCGCGGGCGCTCCCCATAGAGGAATTGCACTCCTGTAGCCACCAGGCCCATCAGGAACGCCGAGAGCGGGATGAGCGACGGACGGAGGCTTTCGGGAAAGACGGTCAGCAAAGCGTCGAAGCCGGGGACCGGCAGCTTGCCGAGGAAGGGAGCCAAGCCTACACCAATGCCGACGCCGAAGCCGAGGACCAAGCGCACCCACCGGCGAGTGAGCGGAGAGGGGGGCCGCTGAGCTTGGTCGTCAGGGTCGCGCTGTGCATCCATCGAGGGGGCCCTCGCGCCGGCTGCATTGCCACTCCCACGCGTTGTCCCGGCTGTCTACGTCAGCGCAATGGAAGACAGGTCGCCCATCGTTGACCAGGTCGATTTTCGAGCAGGCATCTCCCGCGTCAGGGTTGCAATGAAAATCATTCCCAGCCACGGCGATGTCGTAGGCGTAGAGCCCTCGATAAATAACCAGGGTGCCGATGCTCACTCCGCTCGTTCTTCGTACGGGCTCGCTGCTCGGCCAGAGCATGAACTGGGCTCCCCCGGGGTTGCTCTGCACGCAGAGCTCGGCAACCAGATCGTTGCTTTCCGCCAGCTCGCGCGTTCGACGGACGAGCCGCACCACCTGTGCGAAGACGGATGGCATCACCGCCTCCGTAAAGAATTTATCCCAGGAAAACTGAGCCAGTACCGCGGGACGGACCAGTCCTTGAGCCGCCAGAGGCGGGCGCATCGCAAGCACCCTGCCCGTCTCTCTCGGCTCCGGGAAGGCATCGCTAGCCTCATCGCGCCTCATCCCGTGACTCCACTCGCGGTTGAAAACCCTGGCGACCTCGCCAGTGCTGCTCAACGAACTCGTCTGGGACCTATAAAATTCGATCGTCTGAGCAGAAGACCGGAAATCTTCCCGAACCCAGTCGCGCATTCCGGCCAACTCGGGCGCGCTCAAGGCTTTCAGCAATTCCTCCTCGGTCCGGGATAGAAACTTTTCCGGCGTGCAGGACTGCCGCTTCAGGCAGCTCTCCCAGCGCGCAAGCGAAGCTTCGATCGTACGCAGGGAGCCGGCAAGCTTCGTCGCAATCTTGGCGGCTTGCACGTAGTCGACCTCGACATCCCTGCTCTCGCGGACCGTGACCCGCCCGCCGCCGGGGACGCAGGCGAGAAACGCAAAAATCAGCGTCAGCCACAGGAAGGGCGAGCGCATCAGATCTCCTGTCGATTCTGGAGTTAGTATACCACTCGCCGCGTCCGGTCGCAGCAAGGTCCAGCGCTCCTAGCCGTGTACCGCCTGGCCAGGGCGCGTGCAATCTGGGCGATGGGGTTGACGCGGCCTTCGCCGTGCGTCCTGCCGCCCGCTCAGCCGGTGCGTCGCCCGCTGCGCCGCTTGATGGCATACGGCAGCACGAACAAGTACAGACCGGTGAACAGGAGCACGGCGAGCGGGAGCAGCGGCGCGTAGGTTATCCAGGCGGGAGGCTGCTTTCCCTGGGCCAGGACGACGAAGTTGGCGATGACGGTGACCGTAAAGGCAATGGACACCCAGCGGTGGATCTGTCGAATCCATTGGTTCCAGCTCATTGGGATCTCCTCTGACGAGCCCGAGTCGGGCTTCCAACGAAGGCCGCCAGGTGCTCGCCGGTCAGCGTCGATTTCGCCGCCACCAGGTCGGCCGGGGTGCCTTCGAACACGATGCGCCCGCCGTCGTGGCCTGCGCCCGGCCCGAGGTCGATGATCCAGTCGGCGTGCGCCATCACTGACTGATGGTGCTCGATCACGATCACCGACTTGCCGGAGTCGACGAGCCGGTCCAGCAGCCTGAGCAACTGCTCGAGGTCGGCCAGGTGTAGCCCGGTGGTCGGCTCGTCGAGCACGTAGACGCCGCCTTCTTCCCCCATGTGCGTCGCGAGCTTGAGCCGCTGCCGCTCGCCACTCGACAGCTTGGTGAGCGGTTGGCCGAGCCGCAGGTAGCCGAGCCCCACGTCGGACATGCGCTCGAGGATCGCGTGCGCGGCCGGCGTGCGCGCCTCGCCGGCATCGAAGAAGCTGGCCGCATCTGCGACGGGCAGGTCGAGCACCTCGGCGATGTTCCTCCCGCCGAGCCGGTACTCGAGGACCGACGCCTGGAACCGCCGGCCCTCGCAGTCCTCGCAGACCGTGGTGACGCCGGCCATCATCCCGAGGTCGGTGTAGATCACTCCGGCGCCGTTGCAGGTCGGACAGGCGCCCTCGGAGTTGGCGCTGAACAGCGCGGGCTTCACGCCGTTGGCCTTCGCGAACGCTTTGCGGATCGGCTCCAGGAGATCGGTGTATGTCGCCGGATTGCTCCGCCGCGAGCCCCGGATCGGGGTCTGATCGATCGACACCACGCCGTCCCGGCCCGACACCGAGCCGTGAATCAGCGAGCTCTTGCCCGACCCCGCCACGCCGGTCACTACCACCAACACGCCGAGCGGAATGTCAACGTCGACGTTCTGCAGGTTGTGCGTGCGGGCGCCGCGCACCTCCAGCACACCCGACGGCTTCCGCACCGACGGCTTCAGCCCGGCCCGGTCGCTCAGGTGACGCCCCGTGAGCGTGCCGCTGGCCCGCAAGCCCTCGACCGTGCCCGCGAAGACCACCTCGCCTCCGGCAGTGCCGGCGCCGGGGCCGAGGTCGACGACGTGATCGGCGATCGCGATCACCTCCGGCTTGTGCTCGACCACGAGGACGGTGTTGCCCTTGTCGCGCAGCCGCAGCAGCAGGTCGTTCATCCGCTGGATGTCGTGGGGGTGCAGCCCGATCGTCGGCTCGTCGAAGACGTAGGTCACGTCGGTGAGCGACGATCCGAGGTGGCGGACCATCTTGGTGCGCTGTGCCTCACCGCCCGACAGCGTGCCGGACGGCCGGTCGAGGCTCAAGTAGCCCAGCCCGATCTCCACGAAGGAGTCGAGCGTCTCCGAGAGCGTCGCCAAGAGCGGTGCGACGGACGGCTCGTCCAGACTGCGCACCCACTCGGCCAGATCGTTGATCTGCATCGCGCAGGCGTCAGCGATGTTGATCCCCTCGATCTTCGAGGATCGGGCGGCCTCGTTGAGCCGGGTGCCGCCGCACTCGGGGCAGGGGGTGAAGGTGACCGCGCGCTCTACAAACGCCCGGATGTGCGGCTGCATCGCGTCGACGTCCTTGGACAGGAACGACTTCTGGATCCGCGGGACCAGGCCCTCGTAGGTGATGTTGATGTTGTTGATCCTGACCTTGGTCGGCTCGCGGTAGAGGAAGTCGTGCAGCTCGCGCTTCGTATATTTGCCGATTGGCTTGTCCGGATCGAGGAACCCTGACTCGGCGAACATCCGCACCGACCAGCCGTCCGCGGTGTAGCCGGGGACGGTGATCGCGCCCTCGTTGAGCGACTTGCTGTCGTCAAAGAGCTGCGACAGATCGATGTCGTTGACCGACCCCATGCCCTCGCATCGCGGGCACATGCCGCCGGTGACGGTGAAGACGCGCTTCTCGGTCTTGCCGGCGCCCTTCTCGACCGTGATCGACCCGGCCGCGCGGACCGACGGGACGTTGAAGGAGAAGGCGTTGGACGAGCCGATGTGCGGCTTGCCGAGGCGGCTCCACAGCACGCGCAGCATCGCGTTGGCGTCGGTCGCCGTGCCGACCGTCGAGCGGGAGTTGGCGCCCATCCGCTCCTGGTCGACGAGGATCGCGGTCGTCAGCCCTTCGAGGACGTCGACCTCGGGCCGGCCCAGCGTCGGCATGAACCCCTGCACGAATGCGCTGTAGGTCTCGTTGATCAGCCGCTGCGACTCCGCGGCGATGGTACCGAACACCAGCGACGACTTGCCCGATCCCGAGACGCCGGTGAACACCGTCAGCCGCCGCTTGGGGATCTCGACGCTGACGTCCTTCAGGTTGTTCACCCGGGCGCCCTGAACCCGGATCAGATCGTGGCTGTCTGCAGTATGCCGTTTGGAGGAGGCCATATCCTATTTGAGAAACGCGACCCGGGAGCCTGTAAAGTCCAAAACCACCGTGAACGATTTCAGCACATCGATCCCAATGTTTCCAGCCAGGTAGGAGTCAGTGAAAGCCCCGGTCGTAGCTGTTGAAAAAACGACCGTCGGATTGTCGAACCGATGAGGCCCCAATTCAAACCAATCGATTGTCCCAGTGCGCGCGGAAACCACTCCGCCCAGGCCGGTGGAGCTTGATGCCGTGGTTTCTCTTCCTTCGAGCAGCTTCCACTTTTCGACGAAGGGCGTGTGAAGCGTTAGAGATCCGCTCGCGCCGGTATCGAGCCGGTACCAGGACTCGGGCGTTCCCGCAACCCTGCCCAGCACGGCAGGATTATCGCTGCTGAATCGAAGAGGCTGCCAGGCGCCTTTCTCCAGCTTGAAGCTGGCTCGGTTGTAGAGCTCAACCGTAGGCCCCTTCCAGTTCGTTACCACAACCGCCCGGCGGTAAAGCGGAGTGCCGATGGTTCCGGCGATTCGCGGGCCCGATCCCTTGTTGAATGAAGAGAAGTCGTAGTCCCCGAACCGAACGTTGCGCAACGTCATGGGGCCAATCTCAAACTTGTCGACGGCGCGGGCGCTCGACTCAAACATGCCGCCAACTCCTAATGCCGACCCACGATTGAGGCGTTTGAGATGGAGCGAATCCGCCAGCGCCTTGTCGATCACCATGGCGCCGGCGCCGCTGTCCAAGAGGAACCACCCGACATCT
The DNA here is from genome assembly GCA_035278895.1 of Thermoanaerobaculia bacterium. Taxonomy (GTDB): domain Bacteria; phylum Acidobacteriota; class Thermoanaerobaculia; order Multivoradales; family UBA5704; genus DATARR01. The sequence continues at coordinate 6,632 of DATEIO010000800.1, forward strand.
TGGCCGTTGACCAGGGCGCGAACCATGATGTGGGTCTTCCCTGCGAAACTCGCCTCGACGGTGGCGGGCTTTGCCGGATCGAACGTGAAGTCGGAGACGTTCGGTTTCGGCATCGTGGTATGAACGTCGCCGGGGCGAATCGGTCTGGCTTTGTCGGCGCTGTAGGTCTCAGTATCGCCGTCGGTCGTAACCTCGACGTGCATCGGAATTCTTCGGTCCCCTGCAACTCGCCAGTCGCTCAGTTTAAGCACTGTCCCACCTGGGATCTGAAAAGAGGCGTCCGTTGGAAGATGAGTGCTGGGATCGACGTGAACATCGATAGCCACGCCCGTTTCTTGGAAGACAAGGTGGAGAACCCCTTCGCTGGCTGTAAGTTGGATGGGTGCAGGCGCGGAGAGCCAGTTGCCGGAGAGCAAAAGATTGATCGCCATTTGCCGATCCCGGTCTGCAAGATCGAGCTCTTGCACGAAATGCGAAGAGTCCTCTTGCCAGTATCGCCTTCCATCGTTTCCGAGAGTTTTCGAATCCGGTCCCTGGAAGGATTGCACAAACCGTCCGTCTGGCAGAAAGGCGAAGGAATAGGCATGTTCGACGCCGCCTCGAACGGCTTTCCCCGAAACCATCGTCCCCGCCCAAGCCTTGCCGGGGGCTTTTAGAGCCTGCTTCACCTGCTGGAGTAACTCTTGACCGGAGCTCTGTTCGCCGGAGAGCCGCGCGTAGCTCACCGGAGCGAGAAACATGACTGCCGCGCTGATCGCGATGCATCGCCACATAGAACCTCCCCTGCAAAGGCCGATCCCTGGATCGAACCCGGTTGCCTCTCGCGAGGCAACCTTCGCGATACTAACACTGCAGGCACCAGGCTCTGGGCTCGCCAGAGCTCCGGTGCTGGGATCGATCGGGCGGTGTCCCACCGAGGGTATACGGGCGGGCAGCGTCTATCGTCGCCCCGGCGAAGGGCATACAATCTCGACAAAGCGCATGTCCCTCTACGACATCTTCCTCAGCCACGCCAGTGCCGACAAACCGGCCGTGGAGCGCCTCGCCCACAAGCTTCGAGAGGCGGGGCTTGAGCCGTTCCTCGACATCTGGCATCTCATTCCTGGCGAGCGCTGGATCCCTGGCCTGGAGGAAGCCCTTACGCAAAGCAGGACCATGGCTGTCTTCCTCGGCCCCGAGTCTGCGGGTGGCGCCTGGCGAACCCGGGAAGTGGAAGTGGCCCTGGTGCGGGAAGCCGGTGAGGATTCCTTCCGGATCATTCCCGTTCTTCTCCCTGGGGTAGATCAGAGCGCTGACGAGAGGCTCTCTCAATTCCTGAAGCTCTTCACCTGGGTCGACTTCCGTGCCTCCCTCGAGGATGAAACGGCCTTCCGCCGATTCCTCGCCGGCATTCGAGGTGAGAAGTTGGAGCCCGGCGGGGGAGCGGAGAGGCCGCTTCTTCCCTATCGATGTATGGCCCCGGCCCGGGAGACCTTCGTCCAGCGCAGCGAGTACGCGAAGGTCCGGGACGTTCTGCTCGCGAACGGCTCTGCGCGCGGCGCAACCGTGGGCATCACCACGGCGATTCATGGCGCCGGCGGATTCGGCAAGACCGCTCTGGCCATCGAGCTCTGCTACGACGAACAGGTCCGCGAGCATTACCCCGACGGCATCCTCTGGACCACCATGGGCGAGGAGATCGACGCCGCCGGTCGCTCGGCCCGGGTCCTCGACCTGATCCGCTGGTGGACGGATGAGGATCCGCCTGCGTTCGAGACCGTCTCCGCGGCGAGCGCGTACCTCCGAGAGGATCTCGACAGCAAGCGGGTGCTTCTGGTGGTGGATGACGTGTGGCGCCCCGAGGATGTCGCCCCGTTCCAGGGTCTCGGCCCCAGGGCCGCGCTCCTCGTCACGACCCGGGACAGCCGGACGCTGCCGGCGGATTCGGTGCCGATCCATGTGGACGCCATGGAGGTTCCGGAGGCGGTTCGGTTGTTGGGGGCCGGCTTCCCTGCCGGAGCCGAGGCCGAGCTGAAAGCTCTCGCGGCTCTCTTGGGCGAATGGCCCCTGCTGCTCAAAATCGTCAACCGGCAGGTGTCGAGCTGGATCAGCAAAGGCCTCGATCTCCGCGAGGCCATTCATCGGGCCGAAAACACCTTGAAGGCCAGGGGGCTGACGTATTTCGACCCGAAAGATGCGAAGGAGCGCTCGCAGGCTTCTGCCTTGACTCTGGAAGTCAGTCTGGAGCGGCTCTCCCCAGAAGAGCGGACGCGATTCGCCGAGCTGGCAATCTTCCCCGAGGATACGAACGTATCCCTCACCGTCCTGGAGAAGCTTTGGCAACTCGATCCGCTCGATGTCGAGGAGCTCGCCTCGCGGCTCTTCGACCTCTCTCTGCTCCGAAACTTCGATTTCCTCTCGGGCACAATCCGCCTTCACGACGTCATTCGCGCCTATCTTCTGAAAAAGGGGGAGAGCCAATTGCCCGAGTGGCACCGCCGCCTCCTCGATGCCTGCCGCCCCGCCAGCGGCCGGTGGCCGGATCTGCCAGAAGACGAGAGCTATCTCTGGAATCATCTGGTCCATCACCTTCTCGGAGCCGGACAGAGCGACGTCTGCCGGGCTCTCTTATTGGACTTCCAGTATCTCGCCTCCAAATTGGCAGCTACAAATATCAATGCCTTGCTCGCCGACTACTCCGCCTTTGCAGAGAAAGACGGAGAGCTCCGGCTTGTGCGAGATGCGCTGCGGCTCTCAGCGCATGTACTCACGAAAAGCCAGGCTGAGCTTCGGGGGCAGCTTTGGTGGTTGCTCCAGGATCGACAGGAGAAAGGAGCTCGAGATCTCCTCGATGGGAGCACAAGCTCTGGCACTCCCTGGCTTCGCCCTCGCCGCGCGAGCTTCAATCAGCC
>DATEIO010000801.1:0-2133 GCA_035278895.1 Thermoanaerobaculia bacterium
CCCCCATGGGGCCCTGCACAATCGGATAGCGGCAGCCGAACCGCTCGGTGAATGGGGTCGATGTCCACATCGGAAGCTCCTCCTCCCCGGGAACCTTACTACTCTTCGGGGAGGAGGATTCAGAGCCGCTTCCCGTTGTCCTTCGGGTTCCGGTCGATCCGCGTGATCCGGGGGTCCACGGTGACGGACGACGGCTGCGCGTCGACAACGAGCCGGATCTCGTTCATCCCGCTCCGGAGCCGGTGCTTCTGGGAGTCGAGTACCTTTGTCTCCGTAGCAAGGGCGATCTCGATCGGCTCGGCAAAGGCGAGAGGCTTTTCGTGGCCCTGGCCGTCCGTGCGGCTCTTGCCAGCGTGAATGCTAAGGATCACGTCATAACGGCCGTCGGCGCGGCGGCGCGCTTCCGCGGAGTCGACCCGCAGGTCGTACAGGACGATCTCTTTCATCCATTGATCGATCAGCGCGTCCTGCCGGGGATCCGCGACGTCGTGGAGATGGCGCACGAGGCTGAGGCTCGTGGGACGGCTCTCTTCCATCATCGCGCGGATGGCGTGGTCCATGGCTTCCGGTCCCAGGAGGTCGCGGAGGGCGAAGAGCACGATCGCGCCCTTGCTGTAGAAGAGGTAGGCCTGGTCTTCGGATTTGTAGAGCGGCACCTCGGCGTACGTGTCTCCCGCGCGCCCGGAGAGATACCGGTCCAGCTCGATCTCCAGCAACTGCCGGACGTGCTCCCGCCCGTGCAGGCGCTCGATGACCAGCAGCTCCGCGTATTTGGTCAACGATTCGACGAGCACCGACGCGCCCTCGACGTTGGCGACCTGCACGCGATGACCGAACCATTGATGAGCGACCTCGTGGGCGACCCGCCGCGCGACGAGATCGGGCCGGCTCTCGTCGCGGGCGTCGGTGAGAAAGGCCCGGTCTTCGCGCAGGTAGATCGTGCCGGGGAGAGCGTAGCCCGCCATGGGCCAGTAGGAGGAGAGCTCGACGATCCTCAACTGGCCGTGCGGATACTTCCCGAAGCGGCTCTGCATCACGTCGAGCGTCGCGGCCGCGGCGTCGAGCATGTGCGCCACGTTCGCGCCATGCGCCGGGTGGCAGTAGAGCTCGATGTCGACGGGGCCGTGCTGCCGTTTCGCCGCCGCGTAGCGGCCGGAGGCGATGGCGAACCGGTTGAGGATCGGCGCGTCGGTGCGATAGCGGAAAAAGAGCCGCCCGCCGCGTCGCCAGGCGCGCTCGAGACGGCCCGGGGCCAGGGCGATCTGATCGCCTTCCGTGGACACGGTCGTGCGGAGATCAACCCACTCGTCCACGGAAGCATCGACGGCGCCGTGCGCTCCGTCTTCCCCCAGGGTGGCGGCGCGCGTGCCGGCGAGACCTCTCTTGCGGCGCTCGCGCAGATCCGCGAGCTCGTAACTTTCGCGGTAACCCAGAGTCGGGAAGGCGCGAAGATTCATCAGAAACGTTCCGTTTTCGACCACGGCGTCGTCCTGCTGGCCGCGGGCGAAGCCACGGGCGTCAAAGGACAGGTTGAAGCGGAGCTCCGCGCGAGCGCCGGGAGCGAGCTGCGGCTGGAAGTCGAAGCGGGAGACGCCGAACCGATCGTCTCTCTCAGCGAGGCGTGCCGACGGAATGGAGGTGGTCCCGCGGGCCTCCCGGCGCGTGCTCACGTACACGCTCGCGATGGGCTGCGCGGATTCGTTGACGAGCGTGTATCGCCCCGCCACTCGATAGCGTTGCTCGGAGGGGTAGAGGTCGACTTCGCTGTCGACGGCGAGAATCCGCGGACGGGGCAGGGTTTCGATGCGTTTGTAGGCTTTTTCGTAATCCGCCTGCCAATCGAACAGCTCACCTGTGGTGACGTAGGCGCGGGCCACGTTCGTGTTGTAGAAGATCCAGCCACCCGTCGCCACGAGCGCCGCCGCGAGGGCCAGGGCCGTCCGGTTGGGGCGCTTCAGAAGGCGGAGACGCTCCGTGAACGGTGCGCCGATCCGCCGCCAGAGCGCGGCAGAGAACGTCGCCAGGAGCAGCGCCAGGACCGCCCAGTGCAGCATGAACGCGTGGAACGGCGCGGTGTCGTGGCCGAAGCCGTTGAGCTCCGTGTAGCGGACGGGAGGCGCGCCGGCAAAGCGC
>DATEIO010000802.1:0-4398 GCA_035278895.1 Thermoanaerobaculia bacterium
CGTCGTCGAGAGATAGATCGCCAGCGCCCGGTAGAACCGGGCCGCGAAGCCCTGGTCCGTTGTGAGCTTGGCGTTCAGGACCGACTTGGAGATGGCGAAGACCGTCGAGTCCTCCAGCGCCCGCACCGTCGCCGAGGGCGGCCGGGCATCCACGAAGGACATCTCCCCCACGATCTCCCCGGCGTTCAGGCGGGCGAGCTCTCTTTCGGGGCCTCGGCGGGGCTTCAGCCAGACGGCGAGCTTCCCTTCGAGGAGGATGAAGACGGCGTCCACCGGAATCCCCTGCTCGATGAGGGTGCCCCCGGCTGAGACGAAGCGGCGGGAGCCGGCGGTGAGCATCCATTCGACGTCATCGTCGTTCAGTTGGCCGAAGAGGAAGAGGACTTTTCTCATACCGCGGCTCCCTTCAGGCGATCTGTCGCTCCGCCAGGCGGGCGAACGGGCCGTTTCTTCTCAGCAGCTCACCGTAGGTCCCCGCTTCGACCACCCTTCCCGCTTCGACGACGTAGATGCGATCCGCGTTCTGGATAGTGCTCAGGCGGTGGGCGATGACGATACGGGTGGCTTTCAGGCCTTCGAGGCTGCGGCTCACGATCTCCTGGGTGCGGTTGTCGAGCGCGCTCGTGGCCTCGTCGAAGAGGACAATCCGGGGGCGGTTGACGATGGCGCGGGCGATCAGGATGCGCTGCTTCTGGCCTCCGGAGAAGGTCTCGGCTCCCTCGGAGATGACGGTGTGCATGCCCATGGGCATGGCCTTGATGTCTTCCTCCAGCCCGGCCATGCGCGCCGCTTCCCAGGCGGCGTCGATCCCCAGGTTGGAGCTTCCGGTGATGTTCGAGAAGAGGCTCCCGGCCATGGGACGGCCGGTCTGGAGGACGACTCCGATCTGGCGGCGGACGGACTGGACGGCGAGGCTGGCGAGGTCCTGCCCGTCGAAGTAGATGGAGCCGGAGGTGGGCTTGTCGAAGCCCAGGATCAGGCGCAGGCAGGTGGACTTTCCCGCTCCCGAGGGCCCCACCAGGGCGATGAACTCCCCCGGGCCGGCTTTGAAGGAGACGTCGTCCAGGATCAGCGGCCCGTCCTTCTGATAACGGAAGGAGACGTGGCTGAACTCGATCTCTCCGGAGAGCTCTCCGGGATCGGCCTTGGATTCGTCCACCTCGGGGACGGTTTCGAGGATCGGCGTCAGGCGCTCGTAGACCGGCACGATGGCGAGCACGCTCGAGAACACGGAGACAAGCGACAGGGCCGCGGCCAGGAACTGCCCGAAGGCGGCGTTGAAGGCAAGGAACTCGCCGAGCGAGAGGGTCTCTTTCGCGGAGAACCCCACGACAGCGAAGATGGCGAGGGAGGCGAGGACGCCGTAGATGGCGTTGAAGGCCGCCTGGACGTTGGCGGCGCGCTGGGCCGCCAGGGTGCGGCGCCGCTGCTCGGCGAAGCGCTCGGCCCAGCGCGCGAAGGCCCGCGCCTCGGCTCCGGCCACCCGGAGCTTGGCGATGCCGTGGATCAGGCCAAAGAGAAGGCTTGCGATCTTCCCCTGGACGTGGAGGATCTCGCGCTGGTGGCGGAGCTGAAGCCAGGTCAGGCCCAGGGTCACTGCGGCGAGGAGGAGGACGAGCCCGGTCGCCACCAAGGCCAGCCGGGCGCTGTAGTAGAAGAGGAGCGCGAAGCTGAAGAGCGAGAAGACCGCGGCCAGGAGGAGCGTGAGGACGTTTCCCGTGAGCATCTCCCGGATGGCGTTGATCCCCAGCGAGCGGTTGGCGAGATCGCCCACGGTGAACCGGCGGAAGAAGGAGACCGGGAGGGAAAGGAGGCGGTCCCAGACCGCGGCCTGGAGGGTGCCGTCGATCTTGCCTCCCAGGCGCAGGACCGCGAGGCTCCGGGTCAACTGGAAGATCGCTCCGGCCAGGGCACTGACGACCAGTGCCAGAGTGATCTGGACGAGCTGCCCGCGATCCGCCGCGGGGATGACGTTGCCGAAGACCTGGCCGGTGAGAATCGGGACGAGGAGGCTCAGGAAACCGCCCGCGGCCCCCATCCAGAGGATCGTGAGAAGGTCGCTCCGGCGGTCCGCCAGGGCGCTCCGAAGGAGGTCTCTCCGGGTCAGCGGCCGCTCGGGGAGCGGCGGGTAGAACATGTGGGCGTCGCCGGCCAGGCTCTCGGCCACGGCGGCGTCGACCGGCGTCCGTGTCCGCTCGACCGGGTCCACCAGGTCGTAGCTTCGGGGCGAGGTGGGCAGAAGGGCGACGGGGCGGCGGACCTTCTGCTCGGCGTCCAGGAAGCGGAAGGCCACGAGCGGCCCGTTGTCGCGGCGCCACCAGTCGTCTCTCAGGATCACCCGCCGGGAGCGGACGCGGGAGGCCGCGCAGATGTGGGCGAGGAGGTCCCCCTGCCGGGCGCCGGTCTGCCACTCCGGACGGGCGCGGATCGCGATGCCCTGCGCCTGCCCCACGAGCCGGCAGGCCGCGAGGAGGGGATCCGCAGTCTCTTCGAGCGGGGCCGCCTCCTGAGAGGAGGGCAGAAGGACGGAGGCGAGCCGGGCATAAGCGCCCTGGAGCGCCGCGCGGTCGAGGTCCACCTTGCGGGCGAGGCGCTCGCGCTCGTGCTGCTCCTCCCGCTCGATCTGCAAGGCGACGGCGTCGAGGGCAAGGGCGTGAATCCGGTCGAGCCCCCGCCAGAGATCGCCGGTTCCCAGGAGGTCGACCGTCCCCAGGGCGGCGATCCGGGTTTCGCCGTCGCTCACCAGCCAACTCTCCTCGGGCAGCGGGACAAGGTCTCCCTCCCGGAGGGCGAGCCGCTCTTCGCCGAACAGGCGAGAGCCGCCCGCGAGGTGGCGGGCCCAGGCGACGCCCTCCCGGGGGCGCACCACCCTCCCGGCTTCGGGGAGGTGGACCTCAGTGCCGGGGCGCAGCTCTTCGAAGCTCTTCGGGCCGGCGGCGGGAGCGAGGTTTTGGAAGAGCCGGGCGAGCCAGCGGTCGAGCCGGGCCGCGAGATCCGCGGCGGCGAAGGTGGGCTCGGGAAGCCGGCGCAGGCGCGTGCCCGCGTGCCCCACCGCGAGGAGCCCCGGGCCCCAGAGGAGCTCCCCGGCGGCGACCGTCGCCAAGTGCGTCCGGGGACCGCCGCCCCGCAGAACGGCGAACACTTCGACCGTGCCCTCTTCGACGACCCAGAGCTGCCGGGGCTCATCCAGGAGCAGGGGGGCGTTGCCGGCGAGTGGGATTTCGTCCGCCGGCCAGACCTTCTCCCGTTTCTGGACCGAGCGGATCATGGCTTTCATTCCGCGCTGATCAGCCGCGCATAGGGGCCGTCCAGCCCCTTGAGCTCGTCGTGGGTGCCGCGCTGGACCACCTTGCCCTTTTCGAGGACGATGATCTCGTCCGCGTCGCGGATCGTGCTCAGGCGGTGGGCGATGATCAGGCAGGTGCAGCCGCGGCGGCGGAGGCTCTGGTCGATCTCGCTCTCGGTCGTGGGGTCGAGCGCGCTCGTCGCCTCGTCCAGCACCAGCAGGGTGGGCCGGCCGACCAGGGCGCGCGCGATCTCCAGCCGCTGCCGCTGCCCGCCGCTCCAGTTGGCTCCGGCCTCTTCGACAGAGCTGTCGTAGCCGCCCGGCCGCGCCGCGATCTCCTCGTGGATGCGGGCGTCCTTGGCCGCGGCCACGACCTCCGGCAGGGGGATGGTGTCGTCCCACAGGGTGAGGTTCTCCCGCACGGTCCCCTCGAACAGGAAGACGCTCTGGTCGACCGTGGCGAGGGAGTTGGTCAGCACGCCCGGGGAGATCTCGGAGCGGGGGCGGCCGTCGAAGAGGACCTCGCCGCTCCAGGGGCGGTAGAGGCCGGTGACCAGCCGGGCGAGGGTCGATTTGCCGCTCCCCGATCCGCCGACCAGGGCCACCCGGGAGCCGGGCTTCAGGGTGAGGTCGAAGCCTTCGATGAGCGGCGGATCGAGCCGGCTGTAGCCGAAGGAGACGCCGCGCAGCTCGAGCGAGCCGGCGAGCTTCACCGGCTCCCCCTCGGGCGGCGGCTCAGAAGCGGCGGCGCCGGCTCCGGGGTCCAGCCGGTAGCGAAGGACGTCGTCCAGCCGGTTCATGTCCCCCTCGACCATCTGGAGGCGCCCGCCCAGGCTCACCAGCCGGTTGACCGGCGCGATGAATGACGCCATCAGGAGCTGGAAGGCCACGAGACCGCCCAGGGTGAGCTCGCCGTTCATCACGCGCAGGCCCCCGATCCCCAGGATGAGGGCCGTGTTGACCGCCGCGAGCAGGGGCGGCACGGCGTCGAGCATCTGCGTGTAGCGCTCCAGGTCCTGCCGGCCGTTGACCACCTTGGCCTGGTAGCCCGCCCAGCGGGTGAACAGGTCGGACTCGCCGCCCGTGGCCTTGAGCGTCTCGATCGTCTGCAG
>DATEIO010000803.1:0-5603 GCA_035278895.1 Thermoanaerobaculia bacterium
GAACACCAGCTCGGGCTCGGCGGCGAGCGCGGCGTCCACCTGCCGGCGCAGGCGCTCCCGGTCCATAGAGTCCTCGGCGCGGAACAGCTCGACCGAGACGTGGGAGGCTTCGAGGAGCGGCAGGCTCCGCAGATCCCCCAGGAAGACCGCTCCTCCCGGCCGGACGCGGGCCACGGCCTGCTCCACCACCCGCAGCAGGTAGGCGAGGCTCGGGAAGTACTGGACGATCGAGTTCAGGACGACGGTGTCGAACGTCTCCTCTCCGAAGACCCTCTCGTCGTCCGCGAGGCCGCGCCGCAGCTCGGTCCCCGCGGGCCACCCCCGCTCGTCCAGCACGGCGCGGATGTAGGCGAGCGAAGGCTCCGAGAAGTCGAGGCCCAGGTAGCGCTCGGTCCGCGGCCCGATCGGAAAGAGAAGGAGGCCCGTGCCGCAGCCGATCTCCAGCACCCGCCGGGGAGAGAGCGCCAGGATCCGGGAGACCGTGCCGTCCCGCCACTCGCGCATCTCGTCCGCCGGGATCGGCCCGCGGGTGTAACGGCTGTCCCACCCCTGGATGTTGAACGCCGGGTCCGCGATCTTCCCGAAGACGTCGTCGTCGTAGACCTCCTGCCACTCCTCGACCTGCTCGGCCTCCAGGCCGCCCGGGTCGAGGGATACGTAGGCCGCGAGCCGGCGCTCGCCCGGCCGGTCCTCCCGGGCCACGGCGACCGCCTGCCGCACCGCGAGATGGCTCGCGAGCACCGCCTCGATCTCCCCGGGCTCGATGCGGAAGCCGCGGATCTTGATCTGCGTGTCGGTCCGGCCCACGAATTCGAGCTCGCCGTCCGGCAGGTAGCGCGCGAGGTCGCCGGTCCGGTAGAGCCGGCCGCCGGGCCCGGCGCTCCAGGGGTCGGGCACGAACCGCTCAGCCGTCAGATCCGGCCGGCCGAGATAGCCCCGGGCGAGAAGCGGCCCGCCCACGCAGACTTCGCCGGGAACGCCCGGCGGGACCGGGTTGCCTTCGGGGTCGAGCAGGTAGTGCGTGCGGCCGGGCAGCGGCCGGCCGATGGGGACCCGCTCCCAGGCGGTCGGCCCGCGGCCGGTGACATCCGCCGCGGTCGACGTGATCGTCGTCTCCGTGGGGCCATAGACGTTGAACAGCCGGACTCCGGCCCACGGCCCCCGCATCCAGCGCCGCAGGGGCCCGGCCTGCATGACGTCGCCCCCCGCGGCCACGAGGCGCGGCCGGGCCTCCGGCACGGACAGGCCTTCGAGCTCCACCGCGAGCTGGTTCCAGTAGGCCGGCGGCAGATCGGCCACGGTGACCCCGAGATCGGCGATCCGCTGCGGCAGCCCCGCGGGCTCCCAGAGCTCGTTAGGCCGGAGGACGACGGCGGCCCCGGACGTCAGCGCCATCAGGATCTGCTCGACCGAGACGTCAAAGCCCGGAGCGGCGAACGACAGGATGCGGTCCTCGGGCCCTACGCCGTAGGCCTGCACCATGGCCCGGACGTGGGCCGAAAGCACGCCGTAGGAGACCCCCACGGCCTTGGGCCGGCCGGTCGAGCCGGAGGTGTAGATCAGGTAGGCAAGGGATTGCGGGAGCGGGACCGTCCTCCGCTCCTCCTCTCCCAACTCGGCAAGCCGGTCCAGCAGGACCGTCTCCACCCCGGAGAGCTTTCCGGCATGCTCCGGAATCGTGAGGGCCAGCGACGCGCCCGCGTTCTCCACGAAATAGGCGAGACGCTCGCGGGGCGTCCCCGAGTCCATGGGGAGGTACGCTCCGCCCGCCTTCAGAATGCCCAGGAGGGACTCGATCAGCTCCGGCGAACGGTCGAGCAGCACCCCCACGACCCGCTCCGGCTGCACCCCCCGGGTCACGAGAATCCGGGCGAGGCGATCGGACCGCCGGTCCAGCTCGCCGTAGGTGAGCATCCGCCCCTCGAAGACCACCGCCACCCTCTCGGGGGTCCGCTCCACGTGCCGGGCAAAGCTGTCGAGGAGGCTTTCTCCTTCGGGGATCTCCGGTCCGGCGCTCCACGATTCGAGCTGCCGGCTCTCCGCCGCGGAGAGGATCGGCAGCCCGGTCACCGGCCGTTCCGGATCGGCCGCCGCGGCCGCGAGGAGCCGCTCGAAATGGCCCAGGAACCGCTCGATCGTGGTCTCGTCGAAGAGGTCGGTTGCGTAGACCGCCTTGACGATCACCCCGCCGGGATCATCCACCAGGTCGAGGGCGAGGTCGAAGGTGGCGGTCCCCTGCTCGATCTCGGTGCGTAGGACGGCGAGATCTCCCAGCCCGATCCGCTCCGGAGGCATCTCCAGGAGCTGGAACATCCGCTGGAAGAGGGGCTGGAAGGCCAGGTCCCGCTCGGGCGCCAGCTCTTCCACGAGCCGCTCGAAGGGGAGCGCCTGGTGGGCCCAGGCGGCGAGGGCCGTCTCCCGCACCCGGCGGGCGAGCCCTGCAAAGCCCGGCCGGCCGGAGAGATCGGTCCGCAGGACGAGGGTGTTTACAAAGAATCCCACCACCCCATCCAGCTCCGGGCGGTCGCGCCCGGCGACCGGCACGCCCGTGACCGCGTCCTCCCGGCCCGTCCAGCGCAGCGCCACGGCCTCGAAGCCGGCGAGGAGGGTCATGAAGAGCGTCGTCCCGAGCCTGCGCGAAAGGGCGCGCAGCTCCGCCGTCCGCTCCGCCGGGATCTGCCCGCGCAGGGTGGCGCCGCGGAAGGTCTGCGCCGCCGGCCGCGGCCGGTCCGAGGGGAGGTCGCCCGGCGGCAGGTCCGCGAGGCGCTCCCGCCACCAGGAGAGCTCCCTCTCGAGCGGCTGCTCCCGTTGCCAGAGGGTGAAGTCCGCGTACTGGACCGGCAGCGGCGCGAGCGGTGACGGCCTCCCTGCCGCGAGCGCCGGGTAGAGGTCTACGAAATCCCGGTGGAGCACGGCGATGGACCAGCCGTCCGACACCGCGTGATGCATCGTCACGAGGAGGAGGTGCTCCTCTCTCCCAAACCGCAGAAGAGTCGTGCGGAGGACCGGTCCCGTGGCCAGATCGAAGGGCCGGCGCGCCTCTTCGAGGCTCAGGCGCTCTACCTCTCTCGCCGCCTCCGGGAGGCCTTCCAGGTCCACCACGGGCAGCGGCACGGGGGACGGCGGATCGATCGCCTGGACCGGGCCGCTCTCCGTCACGGGGAAGCGGGTGCGCAGGGCCTCCTGGCGGCGGACGATCTCCTCGAAGGTTCCGGCGAGGGCGGGGATGGAGAGCGGCCCGGTAAGCCGGAGGGCCGCGGGCATGTTGTAGAACGGGCTCTCCGGGGCCAGGCTCCAGAGGAACCAGAGCCGCTCCTGGGCAAAGGAGAGGGGGATCGCCTCCGGCCGCGGCCGGGGGACGAGCGGCGGGGCGGCCGGGGCCTCTGCATCCACGATGCGCCGGGCGAGGCCGGCCACCGTGGGCTCCTCGAAGAGGGCGCGCAGCGGCAACTCCGCGCCCAGCGTCTCCCGCACGCGGGAGACCACCCGGGCCGCAAGGAGCGAGTGGCCTCCCAGGTCGAAGAAGCTCTCGCGGATTCCCACGCGCTCCACACCCAAGACATCCGCCACGATCCCCGCGAGGATCTCTTCGGTGGGATTGGCCGGAGCCGCTTCCTCCGTGGAGGTATCCGGAGACGCCGGGAGGGCCCGGCGGTCCACCTTGCCATTGGGCGTCAGCGGCAGCCGGTCGAGGATCACGAAGGCCGACGGGATCATGGGCCCCGGCAGGCTCGCCCGCAGCCAGAAGCGCAGATCGTCCTCCGTCACGGACCCCACGGCGTACGCCACCAGCCGGTCCTCCCGCAGGATCACGACCGCCGCTTCGACCGCCGGATGCCGGCCGAGGACGGCCTCGATCTCCCCCAGCTCCACGCGGAAGCCGCGGACCTTCACCTGGTGGTCGATCCGCCCCAGGAAATCGAGCACGCCGTCGGCCCGGAAACGGACGAGGTCGCCCGTCCGGTAGAGCCGCCCACCGGAGGGTCCGAAGGGGTCGGGGACGAACCGCTCGGCCGTCAGGTCGGGCCGGCCGAGGTAGCCGCGCGCCTGCCCCGCGCCACCCAGGAACAGCTCGCCCGGAACGCCCGCGGGGAGCGGCTGCATCTCCCGATCCAGCACGTAGACCCGGCTGCCGGTGAGCGGCCGGCCGATCGTGGGAGCCTCCCCGGGCCCCACGGACGCGAAGGTCGAGTAGATCGTGTCCTCGGTCGGACCGTAGACATCCAACAGCCTGATGCCGGGGAGGCAGCGGTGGATCTCCTGGGCGAGCGCCGCGGGGAGCGCCTCGCCGCCCATGTTCACCGTGCGCACGGACTCCGGCACGGAGCCCGCCCCGAGCAGCTCGGCGATCGCGGACGGCACGGTGTTGATCAGGGTGACCTCCCCGCGGGCCGGGAGATCCGGGAAGGCGAGAGCGTCGTCCGCGAGGATCACGGCGCCGCCGTGGCTCAAGGGGACGAACAGCTCGAAAACCGAAAGGTCGAAGCCGAGCGATGTCGAAGCGAGAACGCAGGCCAGCTCCTCCGGCGAATACGCCTCCCCGGCCCATCGCACCCGGGCCACGACGCTCCGGTGCTCGACCGCAACACCCTTGGGCCGCCCCGTGGAGCCGGAGGTGTAGAGCACGTACGCGAGGTTTTCCGGCAAAGGCCGGCCCGGAACGCCTCCGGGATGGTGGGCCTCGATGCCGCTCCAGGTGACGAGGGCCGAGATCCCGGCGTCCTCCAGGATCATCCTCCGCCGCTCCTCCGGATGGGCCGGATCGAGAGGCACGTACGCGCCTCCGGCCGCGAGGATGCCCAACACGGAGACGACCATGTCCGTCCCACGGTCCAGCAGCACGCCCACCCGCGCCTCCGGGGCGATCCCCATCCCTCGCAGGGTGGTGGCAAGCTCCTCCGCCCGGTGGGCCAGCTCCTCGTAGGTCGTCCTCTCTGTGCCATGAATCACCGCGGTTGCCTGAGGCGTCCGGAGCGCCTGGGCGAAGACGAGGTCGTGGAGGCACTCCTCGCCGGAGACCTCGACACCCGCGCCGCTCCACTCCTCCAGGATCTGCGCCCGCTCCACCTCCCCCAGCAGGGGAAGCTCGGCCACGGGCCGGACGGGCTCCGCCGTCATCCCCGAAAGGAGGGTCTCGAAAGCCGCGAGGAGCCGCTCCACGGTCGTACCGTCAAACAGGGCCGCGTTGTACTGGCAGGAGATCGCGAGCCCACCCTCCGCCTCGGCCGCCAGGAGCACCAGATCGAAGGGGAGCCGCCTTTCAGGGATGGCGACGCCTTCGAGCTCCAGATCGCCCAGCGGCGTCCGGTCCCCTTCCTCCGCCAGGGCGAAGGCGGCGAGGCCCGCGCCCTGGAGCGCCAGGAGGACCTGGACGAGCGGGTGCCGGCTCGGATCGCGCCCCGCCTGAAGCTGCTCGGCGAGAAGGGCGAAGGGATAGCCCGCGTGCCGGAGCGCCGAAAACGCCTCGCGCCGGGAGCGCCTTAGAAGCTCCGTGAACGAGGCCCGGCCGGAGACGTCCTCCCGCAGCACCGTCAGCTCCACGAAGTAGCCCAGGGCCGAGGTAAAAGGACCCGTCCGCAGCGAGACCGGCGAGCCCAGGAGCA
>DATEIO010000804.1:0-6590 GCA_035278895.1 Thermoanaerobaculia bacterium
CCGGCTGCTTGCGGCGGAGAATCCGCTCGGCCTCCTTCTTCACCAGCTTCTCCAGGCTCTCCTTGGCTTCGCCTTCCGCTCCGTCCAGCAGACGCGCGAGCTCCCGGAGCTCGTAGGCTGCGCCGTCGGGGATCTGGTCGACTTTCTCGCGATGCATTCGCGCGTAGTCGGTCAACTGCCGGTCGAGCGCGCCCCAGGGCCCCACTACCGACACCGGCAGTCCGGACCTCTTGTCCACGATCACCGCGAGAGAATTCCGGTCCCGCTTCGCCAGCTTCTCCGCCTTGCGAGCCGTCGACAGCGCCCTCCGCAGAGGCTCCATGAAATGGGAGATGCCGATGCCGGCCGAAAGCGTCGGGGTGCCCCCCTCGTCGTCCACGGTGAAACCTTCCAATCTCCTCGCGAAATCCTTGGCCAGCGCCAAGGCGCAGGCCATCGCCTGGTGAAGCGGCACGAAGGCGAGCACATCGTCTCCGCCCGAATAGATCAGCTCGCCGCCGTGCTTGTTCTCCACGAGCGAACGCGCACTCTGAGCAAACTCGTCCAACACCTTGGAAAGCTTCCGGTGCTCGCCAAATCCCGTCTGGCGCTCGATCGCCCTGCCCATCCGGTCGCCGTCCGCCACCAGGATCGCGTAATAGGGAACAGGCGTCGTGACTCCGACCCGCACGAGGACCGCGGCCAATGCCTTGCGAGCGTCCTGCACCGCCGCCTTGCGCCGGTTCTCGTCCGTGACCTCCTCGAACAGCTCCGGAAGACGGTTTTCGAAAAGCAGGCTGCCATCGTAGGCACCGAACACGGGATGCATCCACCCGCCACCCTGAACGATCGTCTGCTCGTTGAGAATCACGCCTCCCGCGGCCAGCACCTTGAGATACCGGCTCCAGAGATCCGCCAGATCCGGATCCCCCTTGAGCGCCTCCGCCCGCTTGTAGACCGGCCACGCGGCCAGATGCCCCGTGCTCAGGAAGCGGTGCGTGTACTTGTTATTGGGATTGGGGTGCCGGCCGTGCCTCTTGAGGAGCCCCACGCCGCACAACCGCTCTGTCGGCCCGACACCGTAGTCCACACGGATCTGCTCCGGCGTCAGATTGTCGAACAGGCTTTCGTGGAGGGCCGACTCCCGCTCCCCGTCGATCGAAGATTTCGGAACGTCCTTCCCCCAGGTCACCGGATTCCAGAGGCGCGTGTTCTTCCTCTGCGCGAGCAGGGCCTCCGCCCGCCGCCGGACATCCGCATAGCCGTCCTCCCCGTGCTCCGGCGCGCTCACCCAGGAGTACTCGATCAAATCGTTCACCTGCGCGATGGCGGTGGGAACCACGAAATACTCAGGCGCGATACCGGCGAAAGCGTCTTTCCGGTGCCTCTCGAGGCGCTTTTCCATCCCGGCCTTGCCTTGGTCAGCCACCGTAGCCGGATCTTTCCCCTCCGGCACCCGAATCACGATCTTGTTGGCCACGGAAGTCGGCCGATCGCTGCGCAGCTCGGACAGATTCTCGACTCCGGGAAAGACCAGAGACTCGACTCCGCACTCCAGAGCCATCGCCTCGGCCGTGGCTTTGGAAAGATCGCTCAGCAGCCACGAACCGAACCACAGATCCCGGCTCCGGCGAGCGGCCGCGATGAAATCCTGCACCGGCCCGAGCGTCACGATGAGAACGTGGCCCACGCTCAGCCTTCCAACACCTTGCCGTACTTCCGCAGATCCATCGCGGGAGCGGTGCCGAGACCCTGCAGCCGCTCCAGGAGACGGAGGAAAAAGAAGATCAAAGCCGTGTCCGGAGCACTGCGGTCCACCTCGATCTCCCCGCCCTCCGGATAGCGGATTTCAACCGTGCCGTGCTTCAAGGCACAGAGGAGGTCCAGCCGCCCTTCGACCGGGCTCGCCTTGAGAGCATCGAGAAGGGGCTTGCCCAAAGGGGGGCTCCAGGAGCTGTCCAGACAGAGAAGGCCGGAGAGGATTGGATACAGATCCCGCCTGGCCCTTCGGCCATCCACCGTAGGAATTCTTACGTTGGTTCGAGCCAGGGCGCGGACCGAAGCCGCCTTGCTTACAGCATCCCGAATCGTCGCCTGGCTGATCTCCTGCTTGACCTCAAAGACCGCGTAGACGCTCTCCGCGGGGATGTAGCAGATCCCATGATGATTGAACAGGAACGGCGAATACTGGCGATCGTAGATTACAAGGTCGATCTGGTCGCTTCGTCCGCCAGTCGAATCGATGACGAACGCATCGGATACGCAGTACCGCTTGGGGAGCTTCTTCTGCAGCATCTCCCGCCACCCTCGCTCCGAGGCAGCGCCTTTTGTAGGCGCATGGCTGCTCGCATTCCGATCGGTTTGAAGGCTGGCGGCAAGCTCCGTCTGGAGATCAAGAAACAGCTTCCGCAGGTCTACCGTCTCCAAAGCCCTGATCCCTCCCCGGCTACCACCGGAGTCAGTCCTCCATGGAACAGTGACAGCGCCGTCCAGAACGTTTCTTCCTTTAGAGCGCCTACCAAAACCCGGCCCAACGGGCCGGCAGAGCCGTGTGTCGGGCATGTTCAACAGCTTGGGGGTGAAAGTCCCCTGCACAGCCTGATGGAGGCGAAGTGCTAGCGAAGCGCAAGGGTAAATAAGGTCCCGCGAGGGGCCGTCCGAAGGAAGCGCGGAGCAAAATCGCGACCCGACGAACAGAAATTGGATATGAGGCAAGTTCGGCCGGACGAGTGGGCGGTTTACCACAAAGTCCCTTTCCATCAAAGGCCGAGGCTGTAGATCCAGCGGGTGTGCGAGGAAGGCGGTTGAGCTTACCCCGAGAGATCTGCCGGGCTCGCCCAGCCTCAGTCTGGCGAGCAGCGGGCAGAAGTCAGCAGAGGGCATAGTAGGCCGATGCCGCCGCCCTACTCGACCGGGACACTCGCCCGAAAGGGGAGAACCCGTAGGGGTCGTATGGGGCGGGAACGGTCGGCACGAAGGCCCGAACGGTCCCCCCCTGGCGTCAGGGGGGTAAATGGAGAGACCCGAGCCATGCGCAGCCGAAGTGTCAAGCGGCAGAAAAACCAGCTGGAGCTGGCCTTTGTCCCGATGGAGAAGGGTGAAGCCCCGAACCTCGGGAAGAAAGGGACCGAAACACAGCGGACAGCCCACGACTGCCGGGGTCCGGCCGGAACCGAGAATCTGATGGAGGAGATTTGCGACCCAGGAAATCTGAAGAGAGCGCTCCAGAGAGTCTGCCAAAACCAGGGAGCCCCCGGCATCGACGGGATGACAGTCCAGGCGCTGCCGCGTTACCTGGGTAAACACTGGTCTCAGATCCGGACCCAACTGCTCGAGGGGAGTTACAAGCCCCGGGCGGCCCGACGCGTCGAGATCCCCAAACCGGGAGGAGGAGTGAGGAAGCTGGGAATCCCGACGGTGTTGGATCGTCTGGTGCAGCAGGCCATCCTGCAGGTGCTTCAGAAGCAGTGGGACCCCACGTTCTCCGAGCACAGCTACGGCTTCCGCCCCGAGCGGGACGCCCATCAGGCTGTAGCCCAAGCGCAAGAGATGATTGCGCAGGGCCACGGCTGGGTCGTGGACATCGACCTGGAACAGTTTTTCGACCGGGTCAATCACGATCGTCTGATGGCGCGGGTCGCCGGGAGGATAACCGACAAACGCCTGCTCAAGCTGATCCGGGCGTTCCTCAATGCCGGGATTCTGGAGGACGGCCTCGTACGGCCGACGCCAGAGGGTACGCCCCAGGGCAGCCCTTTGTCGCCTTTGCTCTCCAATCTCGTTCTCGACGAGTTGGACCGGGAACTGGAGAAAAGGGGTTTGCCGTTCGTGCGCTACGCCGACGACTGCAACATCTATGTGCGCAGCGAACGAGCAGGTCAGCGGGTGATGGAGAGCGTCAGTGCTTTCCTCACCCGCAAACTCCGGCTCAAGGTCAACATCACCAAGAGTGCTGTGGCAAGACCTTCGACCCGGAAGTTTCTCGGCTTCAGCTTCTCGGAAGGGCCCGAGCCGAAGCGCATCGTCGCCCCCCAGGCGATAAAGCGCCTCCGCCATCGGGTCGCTGAGCTGACCGGTCGCACCCGGGGCATCAGCCTGCAACAGATGGTCAAGGAGCTATCTGAATACCTCACGGGGTGGATCGGCTACTTCGGCTTCTGCGAAAGGCGAACGGACCTGAAGAACTTGGATGGCTGGATCCGGCGGCGGCTGCGCTGCGCCGTTTGGAAACAGTGGCAGAACGGACGCCAACGATACCGAGAGCTCCGACGGCTGGGAGTCAAGGCCGAATGGGCCAAAGTGTCCGCCGGCAGTCCCTCAGGACCCTGGCGCATGAGCAGCAACAGAGCCATGAATCAGGCCCTCTCGAATCGCTACCTTCAATCCCTAGGGCTTCCGACATTGGAAACCTGGTCCACGGCTTAACCAGCCGAACCGCCGTGTACGGACCCGTACGCACGGTGGTGTGGGAGGGGTGGGAGCCGCGAGGCTCCCCCCCTATCCCGATTAGCCCAGGGCTGAGGCCGAAGGCCAATGCCCTGGGAGGAAGGGCGAGATAACCAAGGCGTCCTGAAAGGCCGCGAGAGCTCTGCTGGGAGCCGACTCCTCTCCCACTCTCGCGACCTTTCAGGCCGCTTACCGGGATATGGGCTTTGTCCCAGGGCATCGGCTTTCGGCCTCAGCCCTGGGCTAAAGTCTGCCGGCCCGTTGGGCCGGTTTTGTTAGGGGCTCTCAACCCGCCGACGCTAAAGAAGCCGCCGGGGCCTTGCTCTTGGCGTCCTTTTCGTCGCCGTCCAGGATACCGTCGGCGTCGCGGTCGATGCCGATGCGCACCCCCGAGCCCGGCGGGGTGCAGGTGTAGGTCAACTCGCCTCCCTTCTGCGCGGCGAGTTGCCGCAGGCTGGCATCGGTGACGGGGGCGTCAGCAGCCCGGTTGCCGATGAACCGGCCGGAAACGACGTCGTAGAAATAGCCCCTTTCTCCCTGGTTGCTCTCGCCCTTGACGACCAGGTCGCACTCCCCGGCCTGGGCGCGGTTGATCAGAAGATCGATCCGTGCGGAGACGGCGGCGCCGTTCGTCTGGGTGAGCGTCGTCTGCTGCCCGACGATGGGGGCCAGGTTGCTGTCGAAGGCGAGTTGGAAGTCCTCGACCTGCCGTTTCTGGAGCTCGCCGGCCGGCCCGGGGAGGAATCCGCCGGGGGTCGTCGGAGACTGGTTGAAGCCCGCCCCGTCGGAGACGGCGCTCATGAAGTCGAACATCGTCGGAATGCTGCCGTCGCGATTGAAGCCGAAGCCGCGGACCTGGGGACCCAGGAAGGCGTCGCTGGTGGGGAGGCCCGGGCTGGTCGGCATTCCGAACATGCCGATCTTCTGGTAGACGTTTCGGAGGTGCGGCGTTTTGACCCCTTCCGTTCCTCCGTCGAAGGTGTAGCGGCCGTCGGTGCCGAAGAAGCCGGGAGCGGCGACACCGTACTCCGCGTTCGCGTTGCGATCGGTCACGTGGCAGGAAACGCAGGTGCCCTGGTTGGTGAAGTCGGACACGTTGTTCATGAAGAAGTCGTGCCCCGCCTGCTGGCTCGGGGTGAGCTGGTTGTCGAGCCTCCGGACCGGGTTGGGCGGATACGTGACCTGAAGGATGAAGTCGGTGAACTTGTCCATGTCCGCTTCGTCGATCGGTTCGTTGCGCCCCAGGAGGTTGGGGAAGGCTCCCAGGAACGCCTTGAAGGCCGCGACCTCGTTGAACGATCCGCTGTCCGGCTGCGCGCTCGGGTTGTCGATGCCGCCGGTGCGGTCGCCGCGCCAGTGCATGGGCCCGTGGTTCGCCATGCCGCGCAGGCTCTGCGTGGTCATGGGGCCTTTCAACGGGTGATGGGTGTCCGGCAGCCCGAAGACCGAGGGCGCGACCTCGAACGGCCCCGGAATGGGCGCCACCGCGCCGTCCGGATTGCCGAGGTCCCAGGCCAGGCTGTCGAAGTCGCCGAAGACGTGGCAGCTCGCGCAGGACGAATCGCCGTGGCTCGACGAGAGCGTCGTGTCGTAGAGGAACGGACGCCCGGCGACCACGCTCTGCGGCTCGGGGTTGTGCATGGAAACATGCGCGACCTCGACACCCGCGGCCGTATCGATCACCGCGATCGAGTTGTCGAAGCGGGTGAGCGTGTAGAGGCGGTTCTTGTCTTCGTGGAGCACAAGGCCGATCAAGCCGCCTCCGGCGACCTTGATCTGATCGGCGGTGTTCGGCACGAACGTATCGTTTTCCAGAGCGCTGGTTTCGAAGACGCCGATCTTGGAGGTGCCGAGCGTCGCGACGTACAGGGTGCTGCCATCGCTCGTGACGACCATCTCCTGAGGGAGAGCGAGGCTCTTGTCGTTCTCGGCGTTCGGGATCGCGTCGCAGCACTGGTCGTAATTGATGTGCTTGTTGAGGTGCCGCGGGGTGACGCCGCCCGCCGGGTCGAGGACGGTGATCCGGCTCTTGCTGAACTTGCCGCGGATGGTGTGGCCGGCGAAGACACCGGGCCCCTCGAAACGCTTTTCATTCTCCGCCTCGGTGTTCGAGACGTAGACCTTTCCATTCGCCGGATTCACCACCATGTTGTAGAGGATGGTGC
>DATEIO010000805.1:0-7858 GCA_035278895.1 Thermoanaerobaculia bacterium
TGCTTTCCTCCCAAGGCCCGCTTCTTGCTTACCCTCCCCCCAGGGATTACCTCGCTCTTCGAGCGCGGAGGAGGGACATCATGTGTGGCATCGCGGGCCTGTACAACTTCCGCTCGGGCAAGCCGGTCGATCCAGGAGAGCTGCGGACCATGGGGGCGTGCCTCGCCCACCGGGGACCGGACGACGAGGGCTACTTCGAGGAGGGCCCGCTCGGTCTCGCGCACAAGCGGCTGACCATCCTGGACACCTCCCGGCGCGGGCGCAACCCCATGTTCACGCAGGACGGCCAGATCGCCATCATCTTCAACGGCGAGGTCTACAACTTCCTGGAGCTCCGGGCGGATCTCGAAGCCCGGGGCGAGACGTTCGACACCCAGACGGACACCGAGGTCATCCTCCGCCTCTACCAGCTGGAAGGCGAGGCCATGCTCGCGAAGCTCAACGGCATGTTCGCCTTCGCGATCTGGAACCGCTCGGCGAAGACGCTCTTCATCGCCCGCGACCGGCTGGGCATCAAGCCGCTCTACTACCGGCTGGATCGCGATGGCATCTCCTTCGCCTCGGAGATCAAGGCGCTCCTCGCGGTCGCGGGGGAAAAGCCGCAGGTGAACCTCCCGATGCTGGATGCCTACATGAGCGTGGGCTACGTACCCACGGAGCACACGCTCTTCGCGGGGATCGACAAGCTCCAGCCCGGCTGGTGCCTGCGGGTGGATGCGGAGGGCGTCCACCTCCGCGAGTACTGGGACCTGGCGCCCGAGCCGGAGGAGATGAGCGAAGAGGAGTGCGTGCGCCGGTCGCTCGATCTCCTGAGGGATTCGGTCCGCCTTCAGCTCCGGAGCGACGTGCCGCTGGGCGTCTTCCTTTCGGGTGGCGTCGATTCCTCCGCGGTCGTGGCGCTGATGCACGAGATGGGCATCCGCGACATCCGGACGTTCACGGTGGCCTACGACTTCGGGCCGGCCTACGACGAGACCCGCTACTCGAGGATGGTGGCGGAGAAGTTCAAAACCATCCACCGCGAGATCTTCGTCACCCCCAGGGATTTTCAGGACTTCATCCCGCAGCTCGTCTGGCACATGGACGAGCCGGTTACGGAATCGGCCGCGATCTCGCTCTATTTCGTCTCGAAGCTCGCGCGGGAGGACGTCGTCGTCGTGCTCTCGGGCGAAGGCTCGGACGAGGTCTTCGGCGGCTATCCGATCTACAAGTACATGCAGACCCTGGAGCGCTACCGGAACGTTCCGGGAGCGCTCCGCAAGGGGGTGATCAACCCGGCGTTGAACCTCCTGGGCGGCAAGTGGAAGAAGTACACGGAGCTTTCGAATCAGCCGCTCGCGAAGCGCTATACGGGGGTCTCCTTCTATGAGACGCCGGTCAAGAACGCGCTCTACCGGCCGGAGGTAAGAAACCTTTTCAATGGCTCGGCGATGCCCGGCCTCGTCGGGCGGTATTACGAGAAGACGGAGGGGCTCGATCCGCTGCTCCGGATGATGTATCTGGACGTCAAAAGCTGGCTTCCGGACGACCTTCTGATCAAGGCCGACAAGATGACGATGGCGACCTCGGTCGAGCTGCGCGTGCCGTTCCTGGACCATCGCGTGGTCGAGCTCGGCGGACGCATTCCGCCGCGCTATCGCATCAAGGGGTGGACGACCAAGCACATCCTGAAAAAGGCCATGGAGCCCTACCTCCCGCACGAGATTCTCCACCGCGGAAAGATGGGCTTCCCGACGCCGCTCGCCCTGATGTTCAAAGGCGAGATGCGGGGCTACGTCGAAGACGTGCTCACGAGCGAGCGGTTTTCAGACCGCGGCTACTTCCAGCCGGAGGTGGTGCGGGGGATGCTCGCCGAGCACGCGGCGGGGGAGAAGGACCACCACCGCGTGCTCTGGCAGCTTCTGGTGCTCGAGGAGTGGCACCGGAAGCTCATCGACTGAAAACCTTTTGATTCTCGGCAGGCTCCGAGGTTGCCTGCGACCGGTCGGGCGACCCGGCCGCGGGCTTCCGGCCCAGGACGGCCAGCATGTGGCGCGCCTCGTTGTCGAGCGTCACGTCCTTCATCCCCACGAAGCCTTCGCTCTTGAAGAGGTCTACGATCTCCGGCACCGTGTGGCGGTACTGGTAGGGCGGGCTGTAGTTGTCGAACATCTGGACCGCGCGCTCGCGGGCGGTGGCTGTGGGCGGAGCGGGCTCGCGGCGAAGGAAGTGCATGAGCCGCGAGAGGGCGGAGTGCACGGGCGTCGCCGCATAGCAGAGGCCGTAGAGCAGGCGCATGGGCATTCGCGTGGTGACGGCCCGGAGCGTGACGTTCACCGCGTGGATCCAGGTGGGCCGGCGGCGGTAGAGCTGCACGTAGAGCTTGCCGCCCGGCTTGACCGCCTTGCTGATCGCGCGGAAGGCCTTGTAGGTGCTGGGCGTGTGGTGAAGCACTCCGGAGGTGTGCACCAGGTCGAAGCTCTGGGCGAGGAGGGGAAATTCGAGAATGTTCCCTTGCAGATAATGCACCTTGTGGGAGACGTCGAATCCCTTTTCGAAAAGCCGCTTTCTCGCCCCTTCAACACTACGGGAAAAGTCCATGGCCACGATCTCGGGCCCGTACTCCGCGACTGCCCGGGTGAGCTCGCCGTTGCCGCAGCCGCCGTCTAAAAGCGTGCTCTGGCGGAGCTCTTCGGGGGTGGTGTCCAGGTTGTAGAGGAACTCGCGCTTCCGGAGATTCGCGTCGTCCTTGAACCAGGTGTTGTCCCCCTCGCGGTAGATCGACCATTGCATGCCGAAGCTCTTCGAGCTTCTAGGGTCGGCGACCTGTTCCTCTCTCTCTTTGGGCACGCCGGCCAGGCCGTGGCGGGCAAAGAAGTCCCGGTACTCCTCCTTGGCGTTGGTGAGCATCCGGGGGATACCGGAAATGATGGGGTAGACGAGACCGCAGACGCAGGAGAGCGCGCCTTCCACGATCTCCTCCCGGTAGCAGGATGTACAGTCCGGCGGCGGCGTGATCGCCTGCGGAGGAGCGATGTCGTGCCGGCCGCAGAAGAAGGAGCAGGCGGGCGAGGCCACCGGGGAGGGGAGCTCGACCCTCTCCTCCTTGAAGACCTGGAGCCGCGGCCTCTCGCCACAGTGAGGACAGACGATCCAATCGAGCAGCCGTTTCTTCATTGTTCGAGGCCTCCGGGAAAAAATTCCAGCAGGCGACGCTGAATGCAACGACCGGGCCACGAAGGCGAACCCTGGGAACGCTTCTTGCACCTCGCGCACCCAGGTGTCTCGTTCACCCGGGCCCGTTCCTTACGCCGCCCGCCGACTCGGAGGAAGCTCATGGGGATCAAAACCCTGACCGTTTTAGGAATCATCGCCCTCACCCTTCCCCTCGGGAGCTCTCCGGCGTCCGCCGGTCCGAGGACGTTCTTCCAAAACCTGCGGAACTCGACCCGGGACCGGGATGCCTCGAAAGCTCCGAGGCCCGCGGACGACAGGCCGGCGGAGGACTCCTTCTCCATTCCCCGGGAGGGAGCGGTGATCCGCACCGAGGACGACGCTCCCAACGCCTACGCAATCGGGATCGGTGACGTGCTCGACATCTCGGTATGGAAGAACCCGGAGCTGTCGGTGACCGTGCCCGTGCGGCCGGACGGCCGCATCTCCGTCCCCCTCCTGGGGGACATCCAGGCCGCGGGCATGACCCCGCTCGCCTTGAAACAGACGCTCACCGACGGCTTCAAGGAGTACGTCACTGCGCCGGGCGTGTCGGTGGTCATCAAGGAGATCAACTCGCGCAAGGTGTTCGTCACCGGCGAGGTGGACACCCCGGGGGCCTACGATCTCCAGCCTCGCACCAAGCTGATGCAGGTGATCGCGTTGGCCGGCGGGCTCACGCCTTACGCCAAGGGGCGCGTCATCGTGCTCCGCGACAGCCGCGACGGCAAGGCGGACCGGCGCTACGAGATCAGCATCGACGGGATCGTGTCCGGCAAACGCCCGGGGGACAACATCGTGCTCCTCCCCGGAGACACGCTGTTCATCCCTTGAGCCGACCGGCCGGTCAAATTTCCACGCCGGCCGGTGCAAGAAAGCGCCATCTACATAGAAGCTCCAGCGGTGATGGGGAGTGATCGAAACCCTTGCACGGTTTCTGATGTGTCCATGTCCACCCATTGCAAAAACCTTCCTGCCAGGAGATGCCTCAAAGCGGGCTCCACAGGGGAAAAACCTACACGCGGAGGGCATGCGCCAGGGCCTTTTTTCGAGAGGAAAGTTGAAGGAACGAAAGGCCTTCTTCTGGCACCTCTCTTGCACTTTGTAGCCCGTGAAGGCGGAGCAACGTCAAAGGTGTTGACCACGAAAGCTCGAGGATAGAACCTCCGTCCCCCTGATCGGGAGTGGGAATCCTCGAAACCGGCCGCTTCCAACGATGCGCCGGTTTCTCTGTCTTCAAGAGCCCGGAGAGGAAAACGAACGGATGAGCCTGGAAACCCAGTCGTGCACAAGGGAGCCTCGTCATGGAGCACGGCTCGCGGCTCTGGCTTTCCTGCTCGCAGGACTGCTCGCAGGCCCGCTTGCGGCCGGGGAGCTCCGGGTGGTCCTCGAAGGGCAGGCGGGGGTGACGAGCGACGGGAACTACGGCCAGGTGGATCAGGAGAACGAGGGACAGGACTACCAGTCGATCGGGCGGGCCGGGCTCGACCTGCGGCTCTCCTACGCCCTCGAGCGGATGAATCTGGCCCTGGCCTACAGCCCCTTCTACGAGAGGAACCTGGATGACGGCGGCGAGGAGGGCTCGGGCAGGGCGTCCGGCACGTCGCACCGCCTGGCCTTCGGTCTCGTGGGAGAGCTGACCCAGCGCCTCACCCTCTCGATCCAGGAGCGCCTGCAGAAGAGCCCGAACCTGGACCTCTATCAGCCGGTCGTCAACCCCGACACCATCGCTGTCGCCCGGCGCGGCGACCAGCTCACGCACAGCCTGGACGTCGCCCTGGACCACGCGCTCTCGCGCCGCTCGGCCCTGACGCTCGGGCTGACCCACGGCCGGCGCACCTACGAGGAGTCCGGCCTGATCGACTCCGAGAGCCTGGGGGCGCGCGTGGGAGCGGCCTGGGATCTCGCGCGGCAGCGCCGGATCGACGCCTACGCGGGCCTCTCGCACTACGACTACGAGACGGACAACGAGGCCGACGTCCGCCTGCTCGGCGTGGGCTACGCCCGCGAGCTTGGGCGGGACGGCCAGATCCGCGTCGAGGGCGGCGCCTGGTCGGTCGAGTCGCGCGAGCGGTTCGGCCCGGGCGGCGTGCTCGTGGACCCGGATGCGGAGAAGGAGACCGAGACCGGCTGGCGGGGCGGGCTCCAGCTCTCCTACGGCCGCGAGCTCGTCCGCTGGTCCGCGGGCCTTTCCCACGACGTGTCTCCGGGCGCCGGGCTCGGCCGGGCCATGGAGGTCGACAACCTCTTCCTCGGCCTCTCGACCTCGCTGGGGAGGCGGTGGACGTTCGGTGTGGACGGCAGCGCCTCGCGCCAGACCGACATCGGAGACCGCCCGTTCGTGGATGCGGACGGCGACGGCCTCGACGACTTCGGCAACGAATCCTTCGACACCGAGTTCATCGCCGGCTCGGTCCGGCTGGGCTGGAACCTGGCCCAGAGATTGAGGATCGACGGCGGCTATTCGCATATCTGGCAGGACGCCCAAGGGGCGGGGCCCTTCGAGGACCTCTCCTACGACCGCTTCTTCCTGGGCGTGGCCGTCCGCCTCTACAGCACGGGGGAGACCCCCCAGGAGCCCAGCCGCCTGGGAGAACAGACCGATGAAGAACCTGACGTTGAGTGAGCTCGGCAAGTCCCTCTGGCGCCGGCCGGCCTGGTTCCTGGGGCCGCTGGTGCTCGGCGTGGCCGGGGCCCTGGTGGCCCTGCAAGTGCTGCCGCCGACCTATCAGGCGACCACCCAGGTGCTGGTCGAGCCGCAGAAGGTCCCTGCCGACTACGTCAAGCCGACGGTGACGACGAGCATGGACGAGCGCCTGCGCACGATCGAGCCGCAGATCAAGAACCGCGAGAACATCGAGCGGATCATCCGCGAGATGAACCTCTACCCCGAGCTCCGCCGCGAGTGGTCCGTGGACCGCCTGGTCGATCAGACGAGAAAGGACCTCCTGGTGCGCCTCCAGGGAGATACCTTCTTCATCACCTTCAAGGGGGAGGAGCCGGCGAAGGTCGCGGCCACGGCCAACCGGATCGCCGAGCTGTTCATCGAGCAGAACCTGAAGCTCCGCAAGGACCAGGCCCAGGGGACCTCCTCCTTCCTCGAAGCCGAGCTCGCGGCGACCAAGAAGCGCCTGGAGCTTCAGGAGGCCCGGATCGCGGCCATCAAGCAGGTGCACATGGGCGAGCTGCCCGAGCAGCGCGACACGAACCTGCGGCAGATCGAGCAGCTCCAGTCCAAGCTCGAGATCAACATGGACGCGCTCGACCGGGCCGAGACCCGGAAGCTCGTGCTCCAGCGCGAGATGGCCGACGTGCGCTACCCCGAGTACCGCGCCCGCCGGAGCTCTTCCGGGGCCGTGGTGCCCGCGCCCCCCTCGCGCCTGGACCAGCTCAAAGACGAGCTCGCCGAGCTGCGCGCCCGCTACACGGACCGCCACCCCGACGTGATCCGCAAGCGCGAGGAGATCGCCCGGATGGAGGAGATCGAGCGGGAGAGGCCGCCCGCGCCGGCGCCTGCGGCCGGAGACGAGGTCGAAGTCTCCGAGGCGCCGCCGACACCCCAGGTCGACCCGATCCTGCGCGGGCAGCTCCAGGAGGTGGAGGGGGAGATCCGGAGCCTCAAAGCCGAGCGCCAGCGCATCCTTTCCGACATCGGGATGGTCCAGGCGCGGCTCGAGTCCACCCCGCGGGTTGAGCAGGACCTGCTGTCGCTCACCCGCGACTACGACAACATCCAGCGCTCCTACGACTCGCTGCTCGACAAGCGGATCAACGCGCGCCTGGCCGAGAACCTGGAGGAGCGGCAGCAGAGCGAGCAGTTCACGATCCTCGAGCGGGCGATCACGCCGAAGGCGCCGTCCGGTCCCAACCAGCTCCTGGTGCTGGCCGTGGGGCTCGCCGTGGGCTGCCTGCTGGGGACCACTTCCGCGCTGCTGCGCGATCGCACCGATCCCACCTATACCGACGCCGAAACCCTACAGGAATCCTTTCCCGGGGTGCCTCTGCTCGCGACCATTCCGGTCATGAGCGGCGCCGCGGGTTTGAGGAGGAAGTGAAGATGGATTTGTCGCTCCGGACCGAGAGACCGCCGCGGATCTCCCGAGACTTGCAGTCGACGCGCCGCGTGCAGCTCCGGGATGACGTTCCCGTGATCCTCTACACGGACCCGCCATCCTTTGCCGCCGAGCAGTACCGCGGGCTCGCGGTGCAGGTCGAGGAGCACATCAATCCGCTGGGTACCTGGGGCTACGCGCTCACGGTGACGAGCGCCGAAGAGGGGGCGGGCAAGACGCTCACCGCCTTGAACCTGGCGCTCACGCTCACCCGCGGCGACGAGCGCCGGGTGCTGCTGCTCGAAGGGGACCTCTGGCGTCCCCAGCTCCACACCTACTTCCAGCTCGACCGCACCGGCCAGCCGGGGCTGCAGCAGGTCCTGGAGCGGCGCGTCTCCCTGGGCGATGCGGTGGTCTCGCTGGAGGACAGCAGCCTGGACCTGCTCTTCGCCGGAGCTTCGGGCGTTTCGGGCGACCTGATGTCGGGCCGCCGGATGTCCGAGGTGCTGACCGAGGCGCGCGCCGCCTACGAGATCGTGGTGATCGACTCGCCGCCGCTCACGCTCCTGGCGAGCGCCCGCTCGCTCGCCGCCCGGTCCGACGGGGTCGTGCTG
>DATEIO010000806.1:0-20530 GCA_035278895.1 Thermoanaerobaculia bacterium
TCCGCGTCGTCCGCGAGGATGGCGCGGGCCACGCGGAAGAGCCGCTGGTTGTAGCGCCGCATCAGGATCTCGAAGAGCGAGGTGTCTCCCGCCAGCACGCGCCCGACGACCTCCTCGTCCGAGAGGGCCGTGAGCGGGGCAACGGGTTGAACGGCAGGCTGGCTCATCGTCTCGGCTCCTCCACCTTCAGTCTACGCCCGGCGCTCCCGCAGGGATGCAGGCATCGCCGCGGGAGCCTCGTGCCGCAGCTCGGCGAGGCGGGCCAGGGTATACGCGCCGACCGCCATCGCGAGATCCCGGACCGCGATGTCGAACAGTCCCAGGGTGACGAGGTTGAGAGCGATCAGGACCAGCCAAGCGGCGGCGATCCACGCCCCGAGCCGCGTCCAGCGCGTGAGCACCATCAGGCCGACGATGATTTCGATGATCCCCACGGCGTACATGAACGTCTCCGCGGACACCGGCAGCAGGTTCGCCACCCAGGGGCTCAGGTACTTCGGCCAGTCCGTGAGCAGGTTGAAGAACTTGTCGAGCCCCGCGAGCAGCGGGACCAGTCCATAGGTCAGCCACAAGGGGCGGTAGAGCGACTCCAGGTTCGGGTTCGATGACGTTACAGGCATCGCATCATCCTCCTTTCGCCCTGAACAGAGTCGCGACAGGGGAAAACGTTACAGCGGCGGGGGGATACCCTGTTCCTCGGCCGCGAGAAGACACCGGGCAGAAGCCAACTTGTCGCGGTCTCTTACCTCGGGCTCGAAATCGTCGGCCATCCACTTCCGGAGCTGCAAGCAATCCCGGTGCTCCCGCACGAAGCCTAAAAACCGCTCCAGAGGGACGTCAGGATCTCTCAGATAGGAGAAAGCGAGCCCGAGAATCGCTTCCGAAGACTGCGGCATTTTCCGCACCACCGCTTCGAGCCACTCGGCAGGCCCGTCCCGGTGGCAGAGCGAGACCTCGAAGCGGCCTTCCCGGAGCAGGCGAAACAGCAGGTCCAAGGGGGTCTGCGGATGAGAGATCAGGGTCTCGAAAACCATGTCGTAGGCGCCATCCGGCGGGAGGCTCAGCACGAAATCCCGAATCTCGTCCGAAGAGGCTTCGCAAGACCGGAGCAGGGTCTCCAGCCGGTGCACAGTGGCGAGAGTGCGGTCCTCCTCCACGAGAGCGACGACTCTCTGAAGCTCTTCTTCCTGAAGCAGGTCCCGGAGGAACAGGGGGCCAGGAAGCCACCGCTCGGCGCGGGCTTGCGACTCGCGCAAGATCCACTCCCACATGGCTCCGAAGTTGATCTCCAGCTCTCCGGCCAGCTTCCGGGCCGCCTCGCGCGGGTTTTCGGCCTGCAGCAAGGAATCCAGGTACTCCTCCCGGACGCTTGCAGGAACACGGTTTTTGAGCGCCATCCAAGGTTTCCTTTCCTGGATTGTACCGTAGCCGCCCTTGCAGGCTCAGCGGGCTTTGGCGAGAATCGGGCTCGAAAGGAGCCCCGTCCGATGAATACATCCACCCGCTGGCTCGTCTTTACCCTCCTGGGATTCGTCTGCGCAGCGTCCGCGAAAGGAGAGCCTGGAATGACCGGAGACCTGTCTCGCGTCGATCACGTCATCCTGGGCGTCAACGACCTCGAACGGGGGATCGAGGAGCTCGAGCGCCTCACGGGGGTGCGGGCCGTCTTCGGCGGGGCCCATCCGGGGCGCGGCACGCACAATGCCCTGATCTCCCTGGGGGGATCGCAATACCTGGAGATCCTGGCGCCCAATCCGAAAGACGAAAGCCCGGCGTGGATCGGCGAGCTCAAGAGCCTGACCACCCTCACCCCGGTCGGCTGGGCGGCCAAGGGCGAGGATCTGCCCGCCCTCCAGAAGAGCCTGCAAGGCCAGGGCATTCAGACTGGAAACGTCCGTCCCGGAGAGCGCAAGAAACCGGACGGCAGCCGGCTCGCCTGGAGGACCCTCGAGCTCTCGTCGTCGAGCGATCTCCTCCCCTTCTTCATCGAATGGGACGCCGGCAGCGCGCACCCGTCCTCGACGTCCCCCGCGGGCTGCAAGCTGACGGGCTTCACCCTCGAAGACCCCGCTCCGGACGCTCTGCGAAAGACCTTGCAGGCGGCTGGGCTGGGGGTGGAGGTCCGCGAGGGAAAGGAATCCGGGATCCGGATTTCCCTGGCGTGCCCCAAGGGGAACGTGGAGCTGGCTCGGGGGCTGAAGAGAGAGCCTTAGGGCCTGTAGGGTGCGCTGTGCGCACGTGTTGTTTTTTCCCGCTCAAACGTGCTCACAGCGCACCCTACGAAACCACCAGCCGCATCTCCCCCTCCCCGACCGCGGCCTCCGGGTTCTCCCGGTAGCGCCCAGGGCCTCCCGGGGGTCTTCCGCGTCTCCGGCCGCCACACCGGAATCAGCTCCTCATTCCGCTCCCCTCCAGGGCCGTCCAGGAGACGGTGGCGTACGAAGAGCTCCCCCGCTCCGGATGGGGCCCACGCCTTCCGGATGGCAAAAGATCTCACCCCGGCCGGTGAGACAGGCGGACCTCAGACGACAGATAGATGGCGCAGGAACAACCATCAACCGCAGGAGGAATGCAAATGGCTACGATTTTCGTCGACGTCTCCGCCTACCTGGTCTTCGCCTACGGAGGCCCCAACGGCAACAACAACGTTGCCGCGAGCATCTCGCTCACGATCCCCAACGCCTTCGCTTTTCTGGATTTCTACCCGGAGGGGACACCGTTGCCCCCTCTCCGCCAGGCGACTCATGCCAGCGGCAGGCAGATCTACTACGTCAGCTACCGCTATGAACAGCTCGCCAACGTCCTCGACCTGCTGCGCAACGAGAAACCGATCAAGTTCTTCTATCGCGATGACAACCTGGCCGCCTACCTGACAACTGCGGACGAGCCGGTGGGCGAAGGGGAATCGTAGGAGCCGGAGCGCCACCGGCGAAGCCGGGGGCACCGCTCCGTGCTACGATGCGTTTTCTCGGACGGTGCCCCCATGCTCCTTTACCTGCTCAGCCTTTTAGGTGTCGGCGTGTTTGCGGTGAGCGGCGCTCTCGCCGCCGGGCGGAAGGGCTTCGACCTGCTGGGGGTCGTCGTCATCTCCGCCGTCACCGCGATCGGCGGCGGGACCATCCGCGACGTCCTGCTCAACCGGCATCCGATCTTCTGGATCGCCGATCCGCTGCAACTCGTCGTGATCCTGGCCTCCGCCGCGCTGACGCTCCTCTACGTGCGCTTTCGCAAGCCGCCGCGGGCTCCCCTGCTGGTGGCCGACGCCCTGGGGCTCGCGCTCTTCACGATCAGCGGAGCGCAGGTGGCGGAGCAGCGGGGGCTGCCCGGCCTGATCGTCGTGGTGATGGGGACGATCACGGGATCCGCGGGCGGCGTGGTGCGCGACATCCTGAGCGGCGAAGTTCCCCTCCTGCTCCGCCCGGGCGAGCTCTACGCCACGACCGCGATCGCCGGAGTGACCGTCTACCTCCTGGCCCAGCGCGGCGGCGTAGCCCCGACCGTCTCCGCGCTCCTCGGCATGGGGACCGTCGCCACGCTCCGCTTCGCCGCGATCCTCTGGAGGCTCCGCCTGCCGGTCTTCGAGGTTCCGGAAGAGGACGGCTGACTCAGAAGTTCTCCTCTGGTGTAAAATTCGAGGTCTGGACCCGGAGCCAGGTTGCGTTTTGCCGCGCTCTATCCACCCTTTGGATTGGGAGGGAGCATCTTCTGTCACCCTACGAATGGCCTTCCTGGTGGGAGTGGGATCTCGGGCTCAGCGCGCACCTGTTGAAGCGGATGATCGACCGCGACTTTACCGAGGTGGACCTCCGGCGTATGCTGGAGCAGGCGTCGCGGCTGCGTCCGGATGTCGTTGACGGGCGTTGGGTTGTCGAAACCCGGCATGCGAGGCATCCCTGGGAAATCATCGTCGAGCCGGATGAAGAGATCCAACTCCTGATCGTCGTGACTGCCTATCCTGTGAGCTGATGATGAACGAACCCTATCTGGAGATCACCTTCCGCCATGGCCGCCCGCTTGCGGCCTATCTCTATCTCCCACGGGAAGGAAATGAGAAAAGCGCTCGCACGGAACAGGCGGCGCCGGGTCTGCTCATCGACTTCTCCGCGGGTGGCCGGCCGATCGGCCTGGAAATCACCTCCCCCGGCAAGGTCTCCGCAGCCACGATCAATCGTGTCCTGGGCGACCTTGGCTTGTCTCCTTTGCCGGATGCGGATCTTGCCCCTTTAAGAGCCGCCTAGACAGGCCCAAATCCAAGCGGGTCAGCCTATGGACATTTCCAGCCGACGCTTTCTGCGCCTGATGCTGCCTCTCCTCCTGGCTCTCCTGGCGGTCGCCTGTGCCGGCCGGAACAAGCCGGCGACCGCGGCCTCGGAGGCGCCGGAGCTCGTCGGCCCTCCCGAGCCGTCGCTTCGCGAGCTCTGCCGGGTGAAAACCCCCGAGGAGCAGGATCTGCTCGACGAGAGCCGCCAGCGCCTCGAGGAGACGTTCTGCGGCGCCACGCTGTGGTTCGACGGGCTCTTCGGCGGCCAGCCGGACGTCGAGAACGCCCGCGCGGTGTCCGGCCGCGTCGAGCTGTCTACGATCTACACCGAGGCGGATGGAACGGAGCCCAAGGGGCGGTTGCGCCTGAAATACGACCTGCCGAACCTCAAGAAGCGG
The DNA here is from genome assembly GCA_035278895.1 of Thermoanaerobaculia bacterium. Taxonomy (GTDB): domain Bacteria; phylum Acidobacteriota; class Thermoanaerobaculia; order Multivoradales; family UBA5704; genus DATARR01. Next base: position 4,660 of record DATEIO010000806.1, read on the forward strand.
GTCAGCCTCTTCCTCGGCCGGGACGACCGGGACAACGTCGTGCAGGGCCGCGAGGAAGGCTTCGCCATCCGCTCGTCGGTGTTCGGGGTGGAGACCGAAGACCGGTGGCTGGCCGGCCTCGGGTATTCGCCTCCCGGCCGCTACAAGGACCGCCTCGACTTCCGCGTCGGCGCCCGCCTGAGCTCGGCTCCCGAAGCGTTCGTGCAGGGCCGCCTGCGGCGCAACGTCTTCGTGGGAGATCGAGCGGTCTGGCGCCTTCGCGAGACTGTGTTCTACGAAAACCGCGACGGTTTCGGCTCGACCTCCAGCGCCGACTACGATTACGTCCTGAGGCGGAACCTCCTCTTCCGCTGGGGCACGGTCGGCACGGTGTCCGAGGCCACCGACGGCCTGGACTGGCGCTCGGCCACGGTGCTCTATCAGAACGTCGGCTCGCGGTCCGCGTTCGCCTACGAGATCTTCCTGCGCGGCACCACGGGCTCCGACATCGGCGTGCGCGAATACGGCGCCCGCACCGTGTACCGGCGGCCGTTGAACCGCCAGTGGCTCTACGGGGAGCTGATCGGCGGCTACACCTGGCCGCGCGAGTCGCCCGACCGGCCGCGCGAAGGCTCGACCCTCTTCGGGTTCGGCATCGAGCTGCTGTTCGGCAAAAATCCTTACTGAAAGGCGGCCTCCGGCAGCCTGCGCGGCATAAAAAGCCGAGCCAAGGACTGCAAGGACACCAAGGACTGCAAGGACGTCAAAAGGAGGTTTCCTCATGTCCGACACTCAGACCCCCTTCATTACCCTTCCCACCGCGGAAGAGCTCCGCTCCCGGCCGCCCGGCGGCAAGCCTTCCTACAACTTCGGCTTCCTGACCGGCATGGGCCGGCTGCTCGCCGCCCACCCGCGCATCGGCCCGGCGATGCGGGACCTCTTCCACGAGATCATGTTCGCCCCGGGAGCGCTCGACCGGGCCGAGCGGGAGATGGTGGCTGCCGTGGCTTCGGCGGCCCAGTCCTGCGAGTACTGAACGCAGTCTCACGCAGAGTTTCTGCGTGTCGAGGAAGGAGATCCGAAGCTGGTCGAGGCGATCAAGGAGCGCCGCTGGCGGGAGCTGCCGGACCTGACGCCGCGCCAGAGAGCGCTCTGTACCGTCGCCGAAAAGCTGACGTTGAAGCCCACCGAGATGACGGCCGCCGACTGGCAGCCCCTGCGCGATCTGGGCTTCGACGACCAGGGCCTCCTGGAGGTGGGCCACCTCATCAGCATCTTCAACTACTTCCCCCGCATGGCGGACGGCTTCGGCCTCAAGCCCGATCCCCGGGTCTACGAGGCCGCGGCCACGGGAGTGCCGCTGCGCTGGGCGGGAGGCCAGCAGCCTCCCGCGGGTCCGGAGCGCTAGTACACGCAGCAGCCGCTGATGCAGACCTGCTCCGGATAGGCCGGGCAGTCCCGGTCCTGCTTGCAGGTCTTGGAGCAACCCGGATAGCGGGACTCGGTCTCCAGTCCCGCGAAGGCGAGGCTGGCCGTGAGCAGGAGGGTCAGAGCAACGAGCGAGATCATCTTCCGCTTCATGGAAACTCCTTTTCAAAGGGACGAAAGGAACAGGTCCTCTCGCCAAGGGTTCACCCTAGAAGGTGCCGGCCGGAGGGATCGAGGAGACGAGAACGCTGGCGCGAGACGCCGAAGTTGGCATACGCTCGGAAGCGGCTGCGCTATCGCTGTCTACCTGGAGTCGCTCAAATGAACCCCCAATTCCAGAGGAGATGACATGAGCCAGTATCAGATCGCCGTCGTCGTCGGCAGCCTCCGCCGTGATTCGTTCAACCGCAAGCTGGCCGACGCCGTGATCGCCCTGGCGCCGCCGGAGCTCTCGTTCAAGCACGTACGGATCGACGATCTGCCACTCTACAACCAGGACGACGACGGCCACCCGGCCGAGCCGGTCAAGCGGCTGAAGGCCGAGATCACGGCCTCGCAGGGCGTCCTGTTCGTCACCCCCGAGTACAACCGTTCGATCTCCGGCGTGCTCAAGAACGCGATCGATCATGCCTCGCGTCCGTACGGCCAGAGCGTCTGGGCGGGCAAGCCCGCGGGCGTGATGGGCGCGTCGGTCGGCGCTCCCGGCACCTCCATGGCCCAGCAGCACCTCCGCAACATACTGGCGTACCTCGACATGCCGACGCTCGGCCAGCCGGAGGTTTTCATTCAAGTGACGGACGGATTCTTCGGCCCGAGCGGCAACATCGCCCGCGAGGACAGCAAGGCGTTCCTGCAGTCCTGGATGGACCGGTACGTCGAGTGGGTGAAGAAGCACGCCGCGTGAGGCGGGCTTCCTTGCCCGCTGCCGGGCGCAGGCGTATAGTGTTTTGGGATCATCGCTTGGCGGCAATGCAGGCGTAGATCGAACGAGACAGGGCCGTGTCATTGCCGGTGTACCATGGCTGCTCTACCAACCCGCCGAGAGGCGCCCGAATGACCCGCGTCGAGCCCAGCGAGGCCGAAGGATCAGACCAGGCCACGCAGAGCGAAGCCGGCCTGGACGAGGCGCTCGCGGACTCCTTCCCGGCCAGCGACCCGCCGTTCTGGACCTTGGGACTTCCAGGGCGCGACGAGAGCGACGCCCCCGAGGACGCCGGCGCGCCCCCTTCGCGCTCGCGGCACCCAGGCTGCGGCGAAGGAGCTCGCCAGCGACGGAATCACGGTTAATCCCTACTGCCCCGGCATCGTCGGCACCGACATGTGGGTGGAGATCGACGAACGATTCGCCGCGCTCACCGGGGCGCCGATCGGTGAGACCTGCAAGAAGTACGTCGAAGGCATTGAGGGCTGATCACCACTTACGGGCGCCGAGCCGTGCCACCATCTCGGAGAGATCCTCTGGACTGATGTAAAAGTGCTCACACACACGACCCCAGAGCATTGCAGTGGGCACGTTGCGGTCGCCGCGCTCCTTCTGCACCTGGTACAACACCGTCAAGACGATGCGCTCCTGCCGCGTCAGTCCGTCTCGAACGTCGGGGATCTCGTCGTTGCTCATGATTTGCGGATTGTGCCCAGCCGATGCGACCGGCTGCGCACTCAGTCTTTCTCGCCCCTACGGTACGTCCGAACAGGCTGCGATGCAAGGAAGCGCGCGTGTCGTATGATGGAGGACGACGGCGGTACGCCAGGGAGGAGACATGACAGAGCGCGCCATCTACTTGACGTCCCAGGACCGTGACCGACTCCAGGCCCTGACCCGGATGACTGGGGACAAGGACCGGGGCGACCTTGCCGATCTGCTGTATGAGCTGAGCCGCGCGGTCGTTGTGCCCGCGGCGGAGATCCCCGCGGACGTGATCACCATGAACTCGCGCGTGCGCCTGCTGGATCTGCAGAGCGGAGCGACGCTCGAGTACACCCTGGTGTATCCCGGCGAGGCCAACTTCTCGGAGGGCAAGATCTCGGTCGTCGCCCCGATCGGGGCGGCGATGATCGGCTACAGGGTGGGCGACACGATTGAGTGGGAGGTCCCGGCTGGCCGGCGGCATTTCAGGGTGGAGGCCGTTCTCTACCAGCCCGAGGCGGCTGGGGACAACCACCTGTAGGCGCAGGGGGGTAGGGATCTCACGACCCGTTCTCCGCAGGTTTCCGCCACAGCACCAAGGTGCCAAACCCCGCGGCGATCAGCGAAGCGAGGAAAATGGCGATCTTGGCGGCCAGCCGGATCAGTCTTGCCATCGGCTTGGCGTGCCTCGCCGCTTCGATCGTTGGTGGCGATGCCCTGAGCGTCTCTGAAGGCCGCGGCCACCTGGCCGAGGTGTTCCGCGACGTCGGGGCGCAATAGGATACCAGGTCACACGACTGTTTCGGCGGCAGTGACCGGCCGCTACAGGAGCCCTTCGATCGGCAGCTTGGACAGGAGCCAGACCCCCGTCCGCCGCCAGAAGCCCGTGCCGGGCTCCGTGTCATACCGGATCGATTCGCCGTCCCGGCGCTCGATCCAGATCAGCTCTCCGGAATCCGACAGCCGGACTTCATACGCTTTCCTGGGGACGTCGCGGTCGAACGCGTCCGCGATCCTCCGGGCCAGATCCGGGCTGTCGATCACGAAGCCCATCTCGGTGTTCAGCTCCGCCGAGCGGGGATCGAAATTGAACGAGCCGATGAAGACCTTCGAACGGTCGACCGAAAACGTTTTCGCGTGCAGGCTCGTCCCCGAGCTGCCCACGGAACCGGTCCTCTTCCCCACCGGGGCGCCGGGCGACCGGCGCAACTCATAGAGCTCGACGCCGGCCGCGAGCAGAGGCTTGCGCCACTTCACATAACCGGAGTGGACGGCCGCGGTGTCCGTGGCTTCGAGTGAGTTGGTGAGCACCCGGACGCGCACGCCCCGCTTCGCCCAGGCCACGAAAGTTTCGGCCCCGGCGGCGGTGGGAACGAAATAGGGCGACACGAGATCGACCTGCGCCGCTGGCGGGCCGAAGATCGTCTTCATCTGGTAGGGCAGCATCGTCTCGCGGCCAGCCCGGCCGAGCGCCTTGTCCGGGTCGTCGCTGATCATGCGCGTGGCCGCCCATTCGAGCGGCAGCCTCCCCTCGACCAGCGCGCGGACGAAAGGAGAATCGCGGATCGCCGTCCTGTAGGCCACAGCCGCGGGATCGCTTTCGATCCGGGACGCCGCCGACGCGAGCTCCGCGATCTGATCGGGGCCGGCCGGGGGCAACAGCCGGTCCGCGGGATACGACGATCCGCTGGCCCAGTAGCGGTCGAAATCCCGCGAGACCTCGTGGACGACCGGGCCCACGGCGAGGACGTCCAGGTCCGCGAACAACACGTCGTCCGCCGCGTCGAAGTACTCGTCCCCCACGTTGCGGCCGCCGATGAGGGTCGCCTGGTTGTCGGCGGTGAACGACTTGTTGTGCATGCGCCGGTTCACCCGAAAAGGATCGGCCACGTATCCGAGAATGCGTGGCCTGCGGATCGCCAGCGGATTGAACAGACGCACCTCGATATTCGGATGGGAATCGAGCGCTGCGAGCGTCGCATCGAGCCCAGCCGTGCTGTTGTCATCCATCAGGAACCGCACCCGGACGCCGCGTTCGGCCGCCTCGAGCAGGGCTCGGAACATCAGCGTGCCCGACAGGTCCTGGTGCCAGATGTAGTACTGGACGTCCAGAGTCCGCTCGGCGGCCCGGGCGAGCAGGAACCGCGCGGCGAACGCATCGCCCCCATCCCGCAACGGATGGATTCCTGAGACGCCCGGATGCGCCGCGGCCCGCGGCGAGATCGCCCTCCCGAGACGGGTCGTCGTGCTGGTGTCGGTCGGTGCGGTCGACACGGTCCGGTTTTTGAGCGGCGGCAAGGTCGCGCACTGCGTGAGCAGAAGCACGCCCAGGCAGAGAGTGAAAAAGCAGAGGGCGGCGCGCCGGCGGACGGTCATTGCAGGGGGTGGCGCTCCAGGTCCTACGCCGCGGCCGCCGTGCGCAGGCGGACCCGGGTGCCCCAGGGATCCTGGATGTGCAGCTCTTCCTCTCCGCCTCCCCCTCGGTGGCCGGCGGCGAAGCCCTCCCGGCCGAGGCTCTCGGCCGCCGCCGCCAGGCTCTCGTCGCCGGGCAGCTCGACCGTCCAGTCGAGGAGTTGGGCCTCGTCGGGGGCTGGCGGCCGGGCGTCTTGGCCGGCCCAGATGTTGGTGCCCAGGTGGTGGTGGTAGCCGCCCGCGGCGAGGAAGAGCGCACCGGGGTAGCTCCAGACCGTGCGGTCGAAGCCCAGGGCCTCGGAGTAGAAGCCCGCGGCCGCCGCGAGGTTTCCGACGTGCAGGTGGACATGGCCGATGACGGTCCCGTCCGGCATGCCCGTCCACGCGCCGCCGCCCGCGGCCGCGAGCACCCCGTCGACGTCGAGGGGATCGGTCGCCATCCTGAGCTCGCGGCCGACCCGCCGCCATTGGCTGCGGGGCCGGTCGGCGTACACTTCGATCCCCAGATTGTCGGGATCCTGCAGGTAGAGCGACTCGCTCACCAGGTGATCGCCGGCCCCGAGCTGGACGCCGATCTCGCCGGCGTGCGCCAGGAAGCGCCCGAGCGCGGGGCGGTCCGGCAGCAGGATCGCGAAGTGGAAGAGGCCCGTGCGACCGCGGGAGGGTGCCGGCCTGGCCCCCTTGCGCTCGACGAGCTCGACGAGCGGGAAACCCGGGCCGCCGGCGATGCCCGGAGAGGCCTCCGCGCGGATTCCGAGCCGCGCTCGGGACGCTTCCCGCTCCAGGGGCTGCATCCCCAGCACCTCCTCATAAAAGGCAAGGGAGCGAGCGAGGTCGCCGACCTGCAGGCGGACCGGTCCGAGCCGGGCCGCCTCCGGCAACCGGAAGCCACGCGGCGGCAGACCGTAGCTCCCTGGCTCTGCAGGCTCCGCTCCTCCTCGGCCACCGAAGATGTCCCCGCTCCCAACCCCGGAAGCGCGCGTACTCGAAGTCGCCATCTTGGATCTCCTCCGTGAGTGTGCCGTCGACCTTCCCTCGGCGACAAGCGGTGCAATCCCGAAGCCAGCCGTGCGCGCTCAAACCGCGATCGGTGCCGCGAGAACCTCGTCCGGAATCGCAAACGCGTCGACCAGCCCGCACGCCTGGGGGCGCAGCTCCTGGCAGAGGGCGTCAATCTGTTTCCGGATCGCGCGGGCTTTGACGGGCTCCAGGACGCCGTGCTCGAGGAGCCAGCCGGCATCGGCTTCGAGACGGGCGAGCCCGTGAAGGGCCAAGAGAGGGCGGAGGGTTGCGGCGAGATCGGGGGGCGCGGCGGCGACGGCCTCGGCGGCGCGCTCGACTACGACCCGATCGACGTGGGCGCGGGCGGCGGCCAGGAGATGGGCCTGGGCTTCGAGCATCGCCTGGGTGGGATCCTGGCCGGCGTCGAGGCGCTTCTTGAGGCGGCGGGCGACGGTGGCGAGCAGGTGCTCCTCGCGCCAGCGCATCGCTCCGAGGTGAAATTCGGGGCCGCGCAGGTGATCCGGCGCGGTCATCCGCGAGATGATGGGGTTGAGCTCCCGCATCGCCGTGCCGGCCCGGGTGGCGACGAAGCGCATGAGATCCACGAATCCCATGTCTCCGAACTGCTTTCTGTACTCGGACAAGAGCCCCTTGGCCACGAGTTGGAGGAGGACCGTGTTGTCCCCCTCGAAGGTGGTGAAGACGTCGCTGTCCTCCCGGAGCGCGGCGAAGCGGTTCACGGAGAGATAGCCCTGCCCGCCGCAGGCTTCACGGCAGGCCTGGATCGTGTCCGTCGCGTGCCAGGTGGCGATGGCCTTGAGGCCGGCGGCCATTCCCTCGAGGGCCCGGCGGTCTTCGTCGCCCGCCCGTCCCGAGACCGTATCGACGTACCGCGCCCCCAGGTCGCGCAGCGCGAAGTGGAGGGTGTACGTGGTGGCGAGGCGGGGCAGCAGACGGCGCTGGTGCGCGGGATAGTCCAGGAGCAGCGTTTCGGATTCGCCCGGTGCGCCGAACTGGCGCCGGCGCTCGGCATAGCGGACGGCGATGCACAGCGCGGACTTGGCGGCCGACAGAGAGGCGAGAGCCACGCTCACCCGCCCTCCGACCAGAGTCCCCAACATGGTGAAGAAACGTTTTCCGGGACTGGCAATCGGGCTGTCATAGGAGCCGTCCGCCGCCACCGTGGCGAAGCGGTCGAGGAGCGCTTCCCGCGGCACGCGCACGTGATCGAAAACGATCCGGCCGTTGTCCACGCCGTTCAGGCCCGCCTTCTCGCCGCAGTCTTCGATGCGAATGCCGGGCAGGACGTTACCCCGATCGTCGCGGAGAGGCACCACGAAGGCGTGGACGCCATGGCTCGCGCCGCCGGTCTCCAGTTGGGCGAAGACGACGGCGAGCCGGCCGTCGCGGGCCGCGTTTCCGATGTAGTCCTTGCGCGCCTCTTCGCGAGGGGTGTGGATCTCGAAGGTGCCGCTTTCCGGGTCATAGCGGGCGGTCGTCTCGAGGCCGGCGACGTTCGAGCCATGCCCGGTCTCGGTCATCGCGAAGCCACCGGGGAGGTCGAGGCGTGCCGCGGCGGGCAGCCAGGCGGCGTGATGGCGCTCGGTTCCGAGCTGGTGGATGCTGCCGGCGAAGAGCCCGAACTGCACGCCGAATTTGACGAGCAGGGAGAGGTCGTGGTGGCCGATTGTCTCGAAGGCGGCGAGGAAGGCCGCCGGATCGCCGCCGCCGCCGTGCTCGCGGGGGAGCCCCAGCGGACCGATTCCCTCCTCCCCCAGCTTGCGGCACCAGGCGAGCACCTGCGCGCGGTAGCCCTCGCGGCCGAGCTCGGAGCGGTAGGCGAATTCCGGGGTGGAGAGGAGCCGGCGGAGCCGCTCGCGGGTCTCGCGTTGTGGGCCGTCGAGAAAGCTCGCGAGGAGGGCGGCGTCGAAGGACGCCGCGGGCACCTCCTCCGGCGGCTCGCGGGTGGTGCCGGCGAGCCCCCGCGCCGCCTCGGGACCATCCACGCCGAGAGCGGTTTCGATCGCCGCGATGGCTTCGCGCTCGGCGGGGAGAAGCTCCGCTCCGCGCCGCTCCGCCAGCTCCGTGCCGAGAGTCGAGAGCGAGCTGAGGCAGCTCGCCGGCAGCTCGCGGGCGGAGCGTCTGAGGCTCGCGAGCAACGCGGCCAGCTCGCCGGCCGACGGGGCCGCGGCGGGATCGAGCCAGGAGCAGAGGAGAGAGCAGGTTGCCGGGTGAAGCCCGGTGGCGGCCTCCACCCGCGCGCGAACGTCCGCGATCTCGGCCGGCTCCAGGTCGCCGTCAGCCCAGGCGAAATACACGAGCGGCAGGTACGCGGCCAGCCGCGGCTCGGCGAGCGCGGCGCGGCGGGCTTCCGTGGGGGAAGACAAGGGGCTCGGGGTCATCGCGTCGATCCTTTCTGAAGCTCGGGCGTTGGCTCCCTCGGGTTCCATCATACTCACGGATCTTGCGAGCTTCCAGATGGCTTCCAGATTGCATGAAAATTCTGGCGTGCTGTGCGCCTCGTGAGCTCCTGCCACCCGCTCCAGTTGTCGCAGTAACCCCCGAAGCACCCGATGCAGCACTCATTCTCGGCGATCCATCCGTTTTGCGGTGGGCGGTGGCGCGCGAGATCAAGATCAACCACCGAAGGTGAAGGAGGGTTCCCGAATGGTGACGCTGGAGGTTGCAAGAAAGATCATCGCAGCGGCGGAAAAGAAAGCTCAGGAGATCGGCCAGCCGATGAACGTCGCCGTGGCCGATGAGGGAGGCAATCTGGTGGCCCACGTGCGCATGGACGGGGCCTGGCTCGGCAGCATCGACATCTCGATCAAGAAGGCCTATACGGCGCGCGCCTTCGACATCTCGACCAAAGACCTCGCGGCGCACTCGCAGTCCGGAGGCCAGTTCTTCGGCATCCATGCGTCCAACGACGGCCGGGTGATGATCTTCGCGGGCGGTATTCCGCTCAAGAAAGGCGACAAGATCGTGGGTGCCATCGGCGTGAGCGGCGGCTCGGGCGAGCAGGATCATACCGTTGCCGAAGCCGGCGCGGCGGCATTCCGGTAGTCATCAGAAAAGCCGGCAGAAAGGGAGGACTTCATGGCCGACAATCGCGGAGTGGTCTACCTCGGGCCCGGCAAGGTCGAGGTCCAGTCGATCGACGATCCGAAGTTCGTCGATCCGGAAGGGAGGGAGATTCATCACGGAGTCATCTTGAAAATTGTTTCTACCAACATCTGCGGGTCCGATCAGCACATGGTCCGTGGCCGGACGACGGCTCCCGGCAGGGCTGGTGCTGGGGCACGAGATCACCGGCGAGGTGATCGAGAAAGGCAAGGACGTCGAGTACCTCGACATCGGCGATCTCGTGACCGTACCGTTCAACGTGGCCTGTGGCCGCTGCCGGAACTGCCGGGAGCAGAAGACGGGCATCTGCCTGAACGTGAACTCGGGCCGCGCCGGAGGCGCCTACGGCTATGTGGACATGGGCGGCTGGGTCGGTGGCCAGGCGAGATACGTCATGGTCCCCTACGCCGATTTCAACCTGATCAAGTTTCCCGACAAGGCGCAGGCGCTCGAGAAGATCCTCGACCTCACCATGCTGTCCGACATCCTGCCCACCGGCTACCACGGCGCAGTCTCGGCGGGCGTCGGGGTCGGCTCCACGGTCTACATCGCGGGCGCCGGCCCCGTCGGGCTGGCCGCCGCCGCGGCGGCTCAGATCCTGGGCGCCGCCGCGGTGCTGATCGGCGACATGAACCAGGAACGGCTGGCCCATGCGAAATCCGTCGGCTTCGAGCCGGTCGACGTCAGCCGGAGCGACAAGCTCGAGGACCTGATCGAAGAGGTCCTCGGCGTGCGGGAGGTCGATGCAGCGGTGGACGCCGTCGGCTTCGAAGCGAGAGGGCACGGGGAGCACCACAACACCGAGGCTCCCGCGACGGTCTTGAACTCCCTGATGGCGATCACCCGGGCCGGCGGCCGCCTCGGCATTCCGGGCCTGTACGTGACGGAAGATCCGGGAGCGGAGGACGAGGCGGCGCGCCGCGGCAATCTGCGCATGCAGTTCGGCCTCGGCTGGGCGAAGTCGCACGTCTTCTACACGGGCCAGACGCCGGTTCTCAAGTACAACCGCTCGCTGATGCAGGTGATCCTCCACGGCCGCCTGCCGATCGCGAAGATCGTGAACGCGACGGTCATCTCTCTGGACGAGGCTCCGGAAGGCTACAAGGATTTCGATTCCGGAGCCGCCAAGAAGTACGTTCTCGATCCCCACGGGCAGCTTCCGAAAGCGGCCTGAAAGGGTGCAGACGGCCGCTCCTCACGGGGCGGCCGCCCGGCGATCCCGCAGCCGCGTGACGACCTTCCCCGCCTCGCGAATCCACAGCACCATGCTCGCCGCCGCGACGCAGCGCAGCCAGTCTCCGGCGGTCAAGGGGACGGTTCCGAAGGCCCGCTGCAAGGCCGGCACGTACAGCACCAGAAACTGCAGCACGAGCGACATCCCGAGAGAGCCCCACAGCCAGCGGTTGGTGAACAGGTGGACGAACGCGCTCTGCTCGTCCGAGCGGGCGTTCACCACGTTGAAGAGCTGGAACAGCATGAGCGTGGTGAACGCCATCGTCTGCGCGTAGGGGAGGTCGCCGGAACCTTCCACGAATCCGCCCGGCAGCGAAGCGTCGAGCACGAAGAGCGTGCCCGCAGCCATGATCACTCCCACGAAAACGATGCCGCGCCACATGCGGGCCGTGATCGTCCCCTCTCCGGGCGGGCGCGGCGGCCTGTGCATCAGGCCCTCGTCCCTGGGATCGACGCCCAATGCGAGCGCGGGCGCGCCGTCGGTCACCAGGTTGATCCACAGGATCTGGGTCGCGAGGAGCGGCAGCACGACGCCACTGCCCTCCGACCGCAATCCGATGCGGTCGGCCAGCAGCACGCCCAAAAACATGGTCAACACCTCGCCGATGTTCGACGAGAGCAGGAAGCGGAGGAACTTCCGGATGTTCGCGAAGATCCCCCTTCCCTCTTCCACCGCCGCGACGATCGTGGCGAAATTGTCGTCGGCGAGCACGATGTCGGCCGCTTCCTTGGAGACGTCGGTCCCCGTGATGCCCATGGCCACGCCGATGTCGGCCGCCTTGAGCGCAGGCGCGTCGTTGACGCCGTCGCCGGTCATGGCCACGGTCGCGCCCTTCTCCTTGAGCGCGTCGACGAGCCGCAGCTTGTGCTCGGGATTGACGCGCGCGTATACCGAGACCTCGGCCACGGTCCGCGCGAGCGCGTCGCCCGTCATCTTCTCGAGCTCGGCGCCGGTGACGACGCGCTCGTCTTCCGTGATGCCCAGCTCGCGGGCGATGACGGCGGCCGTCCGCGGGTGATCGCCCGTGATCAGGATCGGCCGGATGCCCGCGCCCCGGGCGCGCGCGACTGCGTCCGCCGCCTCGCTCCGCGGCGGATCGATCATGCCGATCAGCCCCGCGAAAACGAGGTCCTGCTCCACCCGCTCGTCGACCTCGCCAAATTCGTCCGGAAGCCAGTGGGCGGCCACTCCGAGCGTGCGGAGGGCCTGGCCGGCGAGCTCTTCGTTGGTCCGCAGGATCTCCTCGCGGCGCTCAGGGCTGAGCGGCCGCTTCCCGTCGCCCACGATCTCGTGCGTGCACCGCGCGAGCAGCACGTCGGGCGCTCCCTTGGTGAACACGATCAGACGGTCTTCGGACTCGTGATCGCGGTGGACCGTGCTCATCAGCTTGCGCTCGGAGGAGAAAGGCACCTCCCCCACGCGGGGCAGCCGCTCGTCGAGCGCCTCGGCGCCGAGCCCGGCCTTGCGCGCGGCCACGAGCAGCGCCGCCTCCGTGGGATCGCCCTGCACGATCCACCGGCCGTCGTGCTCCGTGACCGTGGCGTTGTTCGCACGGTCGGCCGCGGCGAGCGCGCGCTCGAGCTCCAGGCGGAGCGGCCCGTTGATCGGCCCGCCGTCCTCCCGCTTCACCTCGCCCTCGGGAGCGTACCCGGAACCGCCGAACGAGACGCGCCCGCTGGCGGTGACGACCCCCCGTACGGTCATCTCGTTTTTCGTGAGAGTGCCCGTCTTGTCGGACGCGATCACGCTCGCCGAGCCGAGCGTCTCCACCGCGGCCAGGTGCCGCACGATGGCGCTGCGCCGCGCCAGGCGCTGCACGCCGATCGCGAGCACGGCCGTGACCACCGCCGGCAGGCCCTCCGGCACCGCGGCCACGGCGAGCGCCACGCCCAGGATCAACACGTCCACGAACGCGGAGGCGCTCCGCACGTCCTCGACGATGACGATCGTCGCGATGATCACGACGGCGATGGCGAGAACGGCCAGCCCGAGCACCTTGCCGGTGCGGTCGAGCTCGCGCTGCAGCGGCGTCACCTCCTCGCGCGTCTCCTCGAGCAGGCCGGCGATGCGGCCCATCTCGGTCTGCATCCCCGTTGCCGTCACGAGGGCCTTGCCGTGGCCGTACGTCACGGCCGTGCCGCTCCACACCATGTTGTGCCGGTCGCCGAGCCCGGCCTCGCCGTCGAGCGGCGCCGTGTCCTTGGAAACCGGCAGGCTTTCGCCGGTCAACGCCGCTTCGGCCGCCTGGAGAGCCGTGGATTCGGCGAGACGCCCGTCGGCGGGGATGGTGTCGCCCTCCTCGAGCAGCATCACGTCGCCGGGCACCAGCTCCGCCGCGGGAACGCGCCGCCGCTCCCCCCCGCGGATCACCGTCGCCTCGTCCGCCGACATCTCCCGGAGAGCCGCGACCGCCGCCTCGGCACGCGACTCCTGGATATAGCCCAGCGTCGCGTTGAGCAGCACCACGGCGAAGATGGCGATCGCCTCGTACGGCAGGGCCGTGTCGCGCTCGAAGATCCACAGCACCGTCGAGATCGCGGTCGCGACGAGCAGCAGGATGACGAGCACGTCCTGGAACTGGGCGAGAAACCGCCGCCACGCCGGCACCGGCTCCTCCGCCGTCAGCTCATTGCGCCCGAACCGCCCGAGCCGCGCCTCCGCCTCGCCGTCGCTCAGCCCGCTCCGCACCTCCGTGCCGAGCGCCGCCGCCACCTCCTCGACGGATTGCTGATACGGTGCCGCTTGAGCCTGAACAGGTTCCGAGATGGCCATAGGGATCGGGAAACCTTCGCGTGCCGGGACCGGCCGCGTCAGGTTTCGCGGTCACAGAATATCGTTCCATGGGGATGGCGTCCAACGGAACGGTCCGCGAGTTGACGAGATTGCTGGAGGGGACGTATGCCCCATCGAGCTCGTGCTAGGCTTCGTGATCGGGTTTGCCGCTGGGCTCGGCATCCACGCGGTTTGAAACCGTGGCGCGCGGTGTCGCCTAACATTTCTCGCCTGACGGACTGGAGAGTACCCGTGAAAATGAATCGTCTCATCCCGATGCTCCCTGTCAAGAGCATGCCCGCGAGCGTCGAGTTCTATCAGAAGCTGGGATTCAGCGTCGAGAAAAGGAATGATCACTGGGGTTGGGCCATGCTCCGCTTTGACGAATGCCGCCTGATGGTGGACCAATCGATCAACCTTCATCCGGAGGCGCCCCGCCAACCCGTTCTCTACTTGTATCCCGAGGACATCGCGGAGTATCACCGGCAGGTGCGCGGGAACGGGCTGGAGATCCCCGACCTGGAGGTCACATTTTATGGCCTGACCGAGTTTCGGTTCGACGATCCGGACGGCAACCGGTTGTGGATCGGACAGGACAGATCGACGGGAGCAGACGCCTGAGGCTGACTCTACTTATTCAGCCCCGTCCCTCGCGCCTTCCACCGCGCGTACTCCTCCGGCATACACACCGCACAGGGCCGGTACCCGGCCGCAATCGCCGTCTCTTCGTCCGCGAAGAACACGCGGTTCCTGACGTACCCGCCGCGCGCGAGGGCGCGGCGGGCTGACGGGCAGTCGAGCCGGCCGTAGCGGCGGCCTCGCTTGTGGCCGCCGAGGGTGCCGGGAGTGGGGCTCGAATAGGGCCGCCGGTCCGGACCCAGCAGGGTGTAGCTCCGGCTCACGCCGCCCCTTCCAGCGCCAGCAGGGTTTCCTTGGCCTCAACGCCTCCGACGTACTGCCCGAGGGTGCCGTCGCTCCTGACCACGCGATGGCAGGGCAACACGACCGGCAGGGGGTTCGTCGCGCACGCGCTGCCTACGGCGCGGACGGCCCGGGGGCTGCCGGCGGCCTTGGCGATCTCGGCGTAGCTCGCGGTTTTTCCGTAGCCGATCTCCGGCAGATGCGAGAGGACCGCGCGGCGAAAACCGTGCGAGAGCTGCAGGTCGAGCGGCACGTCGAACGCGTTGCGCCGGCCTGCGAAATATTCGTCGATCTCCCGGGCGACGACGTCCAGCCGCGCCGGGGCTTGCAGAATGCGGGGGCTCACGTCGCGGGCGAGGCGCTCCAGCACGAGGCCGTGATCCTCGCGGGCGTAGGCGACCCGCACCAGCCCTTTCGGGGTGGCGGCCAGGAGCAGCGCGCCGACGGGGGTATCCAGGGTGCGATAGGCGACGTCCAGGAGGCCCGCGGAGCTCGCGGCGTCCACCAGGCGCTGGTGCAGCCGGCGGTTGGTTTCTTCGTCGACAGTGAGCCACGGGGCGAACAGGTCGGCTTCGTGGCCCCGGGGGCGGTGTTCGTTGGTCATCGGGAGGCTCCTTCCGCAAAGGTCTTTCGCAGACTGGCGATGCCGTCGGCGGCGGCTCTGCGGGCGGCGTCCTGACTGCCGCCCACGATCTGGGCCACTTCCTGGTAGCTCAGTCCCGCGAGGTAGTGATAGGTGACGGTCTGCCGTTGTTTGAGGGGGAGAGCCGCGAGGGCTTTCCTGAGGTCGAGCTCCCGGCCGTCAGAGCCGTCGTCCGCCGCGGGGCGTTCCGGCAGCTCCTCCATCGTGACGGGGCGGCGCGACGCCGCGCGCAGGTGGTCGAGCGCCTTCCGGTGCGCGATCGTCACCAGCCAGGCTTCGACGTTGCTGTCCTCCCGCAGGTTCGGATAGGCGTGGAGGGCGGCGAGGAACGCCTCCGACCACGCGTCCTCCGCGTCCGCAGGCCCCAGGAGAGCGCGGCAGACGCGCAGCACGGTGGGCCCGTGCTCGGCGACGATCTCTTCGAAGGGCTTCGGGCTGCTCATACCCGGTAAACGTACCAGCTCGCCCGTTCGTGAGGTCCAAGAACGCCAAGGACGGCAAGGACATCAAAGCTGTTGTCCTTGCCGTCCTTGATGTCCTTTGGGTACTTGTGGGTACTTGTTTTGCTTCTTAACGTCCCTAGTCGTCGTCCCACTCATCGCGGGAGAGGAAGCCGTCGTCGTTGCGGTCCAGGCGGTCGAACTGGGAGCGGCGCCCCGGCCATTCGGAGAGCGCGATCCGGCCGTCGTCATTGACGTCCAGGCGGTCGAACCGGTCTTCGTTGTTG
>DATEIO010000807.1:0-2429 GCA_035278895.1 Thermoanaerobaculia bacterium
CTATCCGCTTCTCGTGGGTCTCGGGAAGCTCTTCGACCTCGTCTTCCACGATCCGTTCCGCAGCCTGACCGCCCTGGCCTTCGTTTCCTCCCTGGTGGGATACCTGGCGCTCGTCGCCGCGTTCCGGCGGATCGACGGCGGTCCGGACGCGGAGCGGGTGGCGATCGCGGGCGCGCTCCTCTTCCACCTGGGGCCCGCCATGATGGTCCAGGGCGCGCTCCCGATGTCCGACCCGCCGGCTTTGATGTTCCTGTCGCTGGCGCTCGCGGCCGGGGGCGAGATCGCCCTCGGCGCCTTCGCTTCAGCCGCGGTCGGCTGCCGGCCGCAGCTCTGCCTGGCCATCCTCCCGTTCCTCGCCGTGGCCCTCGCGCAGCTCCGGGGCTTGCGGCCGCGGCTCGTGGCGCTGGCGGCGTTCACAGCCGTCTCCCTCGCGTGGCTCCTCCCCCTGGTGGCGGCGACCGGCGGCGTGGACGGCTTCCTCCAATACCAGTTGAAGCAGGCCGGCTACGTGGCCGCGCACGACGCCGAGTCGTCCCGGAACGGCTGGTCCGCGGCCGCGATCGCGTTCCGCTTCATCGCCCATCCGTGGGGACCGAAGTGGCTGTCGTTCCCCGTGCTCGCGCTCGCGGCCTGGGGCACGGCGTCCCTTGTCCGGCGCCGCCGTTGGGCGGCGCTCCCGCTGCTCACCCTGACCGCCGTCCACATCGCCGTGGGGCTCCTCGTGATGGACCCGTGGGATGGCGTGCGTTACGCGCTCCCGTCCGTTCTGGGCGTCGCCTTCCTCGCCGCTGTGGGAGTTGCGGACCTGGCGCGGCTCGCCCGGGTGCCGCGGCTCGCGTACGCGGCCGTCGCCCTTGTCGCCGTGGGAGCCCTCGTCTACGCCGGGCCGCTCCTGCGGTTGCGGTCCACCAGCGCATCCCCTCCGGCGCAGGCCGCTTCCTGGGCGAAAGGCGCGCTCCCCGCGGGCACGGTCGTGCTCTGGGAGGGGGACCTCGTGCCCCACTCCGCGTGGCTCTTCCGGGGCTTCGAAACGCTTCCGGTGGACGTCGGGATGGAGCGCTTCGCGCGGGCCTCCTCCGCTCCCGTGTGGCTCCTGGCCGAAGGGGAGATCGCCTGGCCGGGCGCGCAGGTCTTCCGCTGGCCGGACAGCGACGCCTACGGCAAGCTCACCCGGAACAAGTACCGCGTCGTCTCCTTGGCGCCGCTCCCAGAGAGCCGGCGCTACCTGCCTTTGCGCGGCCTGCAGCACTACGAGCAGACCGTGCGCGAAACCCATTGGCGGTGGATGGACGATGACGCTGCCCTCCGCGTCTTCCCGAAAGGCTCCCGGGAGCTCGCCGTCACGCTGGGGCTCCCTCCCGAGGCGCCGGTGCGCGCGGGCTCGGTCGCCGTCCTCGTGGCCGGCCGGCCCGCCGCTCGGGTCGAGGTGCCCCGGGGGGAGAAGCGCCGCGTCGTCGTCCCGCTCCCCGCGGCACCGTCCGTGGACGTCGAGCTCCGCACCGGGCAGACCTTCGTCCCCGCTCTCGCCGGCACGGGCACCGACACCCGCCGGCTGGCCGTCCAGCTCATCGACGTCGAACAGATTCCCTGAGAGGCTCCCATGCTGACCCGCCCGACCGTCTCCCTCGTCATCCCGATGTTCAACGAAGAAGAGAACATCGAGCACGCCATCGCCTGCGCCGTGGACGCCCTCGAGCGCCACGCGGGCGGCTTCGAGATCGTGGTGGTGGACGACGCCTCGACCGACGGCTCGGCGGAGATCGTGCGACGGCTCTCCGAAGTGGACCCGCGCATCCGCCTCGTGCAGCACGCGGTCAACCGGAAGCTCGGGGCGACGATCCGGACCGGCTTTGCCGCGGCGCGCATGGACCTCGTCCTCTACATGGACGCCGACCTCCCCTTCGATCCGGACGCGGTCGGCCGGGCGATCAGCGCGATGATGGTCACGCGGGCCGACCTCGTGGCGGGCTACCGGCTGGACCGCACGACCGAGGGCTTCAAGCGCACGGTCTACTCCTATCTCTACAACTCGTTGATCGGCTTCCTCTTCGGCTGGCCGCACCGGGACATCAACTTCTCCTTCAAGCTCATGCGCCGCGAGGTGCTGGAGGCCGTCGATCTGCGCTCCGAGGGCTCGCTCATCGACGCCGAGCTGATCGTCAAGGCCAAGAACCTGGGCTTCGTCATTCAGCAGCTCGGCCTCGACTACTTCCCCCGCACCCGCGGCCGCTCCACGCTCTCGTCGCCCTCGGTGATCGTGAAGATCCTCCGCGAGCTCGTCACCCTCTACCCCGAGATGCGCCGCCCGCATCGCAAAGGCGCGCCGGAGCCTCGGACCGAGCCTCTCGGGGCGGGCCACCCCAGCGTGTGAAGACCCTCGTCGTCACCGCCGACGACGCCGGCCTCCATCCCGGCATGACCCTGGGGGC
>DATEIO010000808.1:0-3501 GCA_035278895.1 Thermoanaerobaculia bacterium
GCCCCGCAGGTGCCGGGCCCAGTAGCCGGGATCGGTCGCCTCCTCGGGGAGGATCCAGGTGCCGGTCACGTTCGACACGAAGGGGATGCGGGGCTCCGAGAGCCGCACCCGGTGCACCGCCGCCGTGAACGGGGCGAGCGCCGGCTCCATCGCCCGCGAGTGGAAGGCGTGCGAGGTGTGGAGCCGGCGGCAGGCCACGCCGGATTCGGCGAGCCGCTCTTCCAGCGCCGCGATCGCCGCGAGCGGGCCCGCGATCACCGAGCGGCCGGGCTCATTGACGGCCGCGAGGTCAAGCTCCGCGCCCAGCAGCTCCCGCGCCTCCTCCTCAGGGAGAGGGACCGCGAGCATGGCCCCCGGGGGGAGCTCGCCGATCAGGCGTCCGCGCTCGGCCACGAGCGCCAGGGCGTCCTCGAACGAAAAGACCCCGGCGAGGCAGGCCGCCACGTACTCCCCGATCGAGTGGCCGAGCATCGCGGCCGGGGTGACGCCCCAGGAGATCCAGAGGCGGGCGAGCGCGTGCTCCACGGCAAAGAGGGCGGGCTGGGTGATCCGGGTCTGGCCGAGGAGCCGCCCGGCTTCTTCCCGCTCCGCCTCCGGGGGGAAGAGGAGGCGGCGGAGATCGAGCCCCAGGGCCGGAGCGAGCCGCTCGGCCGCGCGGTCGATCTCCCGGCGGAAGACCGGCTCGGTCTCGTAGAGGTCTCTCCCCATGCCCGCGTGCTGCGCACCCTGGCCCGGGAAGAGGAAGGCCACGGGCCTCTCCCGGGGCTCCTCCCGTTCCACGGCCGAGAAGACCCGCTCGGGGTCCGGACCGGCAAGGATCGCCGCCGCGTCCGCTGTGTCCCGTACCACGGCAATCCGCCGGTGGCCGAAGGTGCGGCGGCCGGCGAGCAGCGTGTAGGCCGCGTCGCCCAGATCCGTGCCCGGCCGCTCCCGCAAGTGCTCCGCCAGATCCGCCGTGGCCGCGGCCAGGGCCTCCTCGGTCTTCGCGGAGAGCGCGAGGAGCCGCCAGGGGCGGTCCGCGGCGGCGGGGCGCGCCGGCGCCTCTGGCGCCTCCTCCAGGATCACATGGGCGTTCGTGCCGCCGAAGCCGAAGGAGCTCACCCCGGCGCGGCGCGGCTCCTCCCCCGCCGGCCAGGGCTGGAGCGTGCGGTTCACGTAGACCGGGCTCGCCGCGAAGTCGATCCGCGGGTTCGGCCGCTCGAAGTGGAGAGAGGGAGGAATCTCCCGGTTTTCGAGAGCGAGCACGGTCTTGATGAGCCCCGCGACCCCGGAGGCGATGTCCAAATGGCCGATGTTCGACTTGATCGTTCCCAGGGCGCAGAAGCCCTTCTTCTGGGTCTCCGCGCGGAACACCTTGGCGAGCGCCTGGATCTCGATCGGATCGCCCAGGGCGGTCCCGGTGCCATGGGCTTCGAGGTAGCCGATCGTCTCGGCGTCCACCCCGGCGACCGAGAGCGCCTCGGCGATCACCGCGGCCTGGCCGGAGACGCTGGGCGCCGTGTAGCCAACCTTGACCGCGCCGTCGTTGTTCACGGCCGAGCCCAGGATCACGGCCCGCACCGTGTCGCGAGCGGCGATCGCGTCTTCGAGCCGCTTCAGGGCCACCACCCCCACGCCGCCGCCGAACAGGGTGCCGCGGGCCCCGGCGTCGAAGGCCCGGCAGTGGCCGTCCGGCGAGAGGATGGAATCCTCCTCGAAGCGGTAGCCCCCCCGCTGCCCCACGTTCACGGACACGCCCCCGGCGAGCGCCAGGTCGCACTCCTGGTTCAAGAGGCTCTGGCAGGCCAGGTGGACCGCCACGAGGGACGTCGAGCAGGCGCACTGCACCGAGTGGCTCGCGCCTTTCAAATCCAGCTTGTAGGAGACCCGGGTGGCGAGCGAGTCCACGGCGTTGCCCACGATGAGCTGGAGCGGGTCGACCGCGGCCAGCACCTGCGGGTTCCGGGCGAGGTTGAAGAGCAGGTAGGTGCTCGTGGTGGCGCCGCCGAAGACGCTCACCACCCCGCCGCCCGTGCCCGGGGCATAGCCTGAATCCTCCAGGGCGGCCCAGCAGGCTTCCAGAAACAGACGCTGCTGGGGATCGAGGATCTCCGCCTCGCGGTGGCTGATGCCGAAGAACGGGGCGTCGAACTCGTCGATCCCTTCCGGGTGCGCCACGGCCGGCACCCAGGCCGGATCGCGGCGCAGCGCCTCGGATACCCCGAGCGCCGCCATCTCCTCGTCCGAGAGAAAGCGGACGGACTCGACGCCCGCGCGGAGGTTCTTCCACAGCTCGGAGAGGTTCCGGGCGCCGGGGAACCGGCCCGCCAGGCCGACGACGGCAATGGCGCCTTCGAGGATCTCGGCCATGGCTTACGACACCTCCACCGCAGCGCGCCGGCCGCGCCGGGCCGCCCTTCGCCTCTCGCCCCGGCTCTTCTGGTCCTCGTAGGCCTCCTCCCCTCCTTCCTCCTCAGGCTCCAGGAGCTTCGCGAGCGCGGCCACGGTCGGCCCCTCGAAGATGCTGACCTCGGAGACGTCCACCCCGAGCGTGGATTTGAGGCGCGAGATGATGCGGATCGCCATCAGGGAGTTGCCCCCGAGGTCGAAGAAGTTGTCGTGGACGCCGATCCCTTCGATCCCCAGAAGCTCCTCCCACACCGCGGCGACCCGGCGCTCGGCCTCGGTGCGCGGTGGCACGCAGGCGTTGGCGAGGAGCGGCCGGGGGTGGGACTCGCGGACCTCGCGGGCCTTGTCAAGCTCCTCTTCGGTGCGCGACGCCCGGTTCCGCTCGATCCGCGCCGGGAGGTCCTCCGTCGACACCACGAGCCACGGCACGCCCGCGCCCAGGGCGCGGCGCAGGGCCTCGACCCCCTCGGTGGAGGTCATGCCGCGCTTCAGCTCCTCCTCCCGCCAGGCCTTGAGCTCGTCCGGCACCTCGGTCGCGACGGCCATGCCCGTCTCCCGCCAGGCGTCCCAGCCGATCGAGAGGGTAAAGGCGCCGCGGGCCGTGCGCTCGCGGGCGAAGGCGTCGAGAAACGCGTTGGCTGCCGCGTAGTCCGCCTGGCCGGGCTGGGCGAGCACCGCCGTGATCGAGGAGAAGAGGACGAGGAAGTCGAGCGGCAGCTCCGCGAACACCCGGTCGAGGGCCAGGGCCCCCCGCACCTTGGGCGCGAGCACCGCCTCGGCCAGGTCCCGGGTCTTCCGCTGGATGATGCCGCCGCCCGGCCGGCCCGCGGCGTGGATCACGCCGTGGACCGCGCCGAAGCGGGCGGTCGCCTGGTCGCGGACCGCGGCCAAAGCCGCCTCGTCCGTCACGTCCGCCGCGGCCACCATCACCTCGGCCCCCAGGGCTTCGAGCTCGCGGATGCGGTCAAGGCGACGGTCGTCTTCGGCGAGCGGCGTCCGCCCCACGAGGACGAGGCGGGCCGACACGGTCCGGGCGAGCCAGTCCGCCACCTCGAGGCCCAGGCCGCCGAAGCCGCCGGTGATCAGGTAGACGCCCCGCTCCCGCAGGCGGGC
>DATEIO010000809.1:0-2703 GCA_035278895.1 Thermoanaerobaculia bacterium
AAACAAAACAGCTCCCTCCTCTCCCGGCGGCAGGGAGGGGGCTGGGAGAGGAGGGCCGGGGAGGTGAGGGCTTGTCGGAGGGCAGCCCGTAGGGGTCGGGTAATCCCCCTGTAACCTTTTCCCCCGCCCCGGCGTAATGCAGGTGGCGAACCCCTGTTCGCTTTCCCGTCCGGGAGGGATTCATGGGCTCATTCCTGCAAGACCTTCGTTTTGCGTTTCGCATGCTGCTGAAAAATCCGGGGTACTCCCTGGCGGCCGTGGCGGCTCTGGCCCTGGGGATCGGCCTCGTGACCACCATGTTCAGCATCATCTACGGCGCTTTGCTGCGGGGGCTGCCGTTCGAAGAGTCCGAAAACCTGATGCATCTCGAAAACGCCAATCCCTCGCAGAAAGAGGACAGCCTGGAGGTCTTCCTTCACGATTTCCTCGACTGGCGGGACCGGCAGAAGTCTTTCGAAGGGCTGTCCGCCTATGACCAGGGGACGGTCAACCTGTCGGGCGATCGCGATCCCGAGCGCTTCGACGGCGCGTTCGTGTCCGCCAACCTCCTGGACATGCTGCGGGTCAAACCCATCGTCGGGCGCGGGTTCCTGCCGGGGGAGGACTCTCCCCAGGCGCAGCCGGTGGTGCTCCTGAGCTACGGAGTGTGGCGGGCCCGCTACCAGGGCGACCCCAAGATCGTGGGCCGGCCGGTGCGGGTCAACGGCGAGGCGGGGACGATCATCGGCGTCATGCCCCAGGGCTTTGCCTTCCCCATCAGCGAGCAGGTCTGGGTGCCGCTGCGGCGCGATCCGGTCCGCATCGAGCGCGGCCAGGGAGACACGCTCGAGGTGATGGGGCGGCTGCGCCCCGGCGTCAGCGTGGAAGCCGCGGAGGCGGAGATGCAGGGGATCGCCAAGGCGATCGCGACCGAGCACCCGAAGACCAACGAGGGACGCGAGGCGGTGGTCAAGCCGTGGATCGACGAGATCATCGGCAAGGAGATGGTGCTGCTCCTGTCGCTCATGTTCGCGTTCTGCTTCGTGATCCTGATGATCGGCTGCACGAACGTGGCGAGCCTGCTGATGGCCAAGGCGTCGCGGCGCAGCCGGGAGATCGCCATCCGCTCCGCCCTGGGCGCCAGCCGGCGGCGGGTGGTGGCCCAGCTCCTGGTCGAGAGCCTCGTGCTCGCCTTTTTCGGCACGCTCGTGGGCATCGTCCTCGCCTATTTCGGGGTCCGCGCCTTCAACGCCGCGATCGTCGACACGAACCCGCCGTTCTTCATCAAGATCGAGCTCGATCTGCCCGCCCTGCTCTTCGCCTTCGGGGTGACGCTCCTCGCGACCGTGCTCGCGGGGCTCATGCCCGCGCTCCAGGCCTCCCGGGCGGACCTGAATGAGGTTTTGAAGGACGAGGGACGGGGGAGCTCCAGCCTCCGGCTCGGCAAGTTCAGCCGCGCCGTGGTGATCGGCGAGGTGGCCTTCTCCTGCGCGCTTCTCGTCTGCGCCGGGCTCATGGTCAAGAGCATGCTCAACCTGAAGACGCTCGACCTGGGGTTCGAGCCGAAGAACCTGCTGACCGTGCGGATCGCGCTCTTCGACGCCGCCTATCCGGAGGAGGCCCAGCGGCTCCGCTTCTTCGACGACCTGCTCCAGCGGATCGAAGCGCAGCCGGGCGTCACCGCGGTGACCGCGACCACCAACCTCCCCGCCAGCGGCTCCCAGTGGCGCCGGTACGAGATCGAGGGGCACGTCTATCCCACCGAGAAGGATTACCCGGTGACCCGGATGGCCATGATCACGCCGAGCTTCTTCGACACCTTCGGCGCGCGCCTGATCTCCGGCCGGAGCTTCAACCGGATGGACAACGCCGGAAGCCTCCCCGTGGTCATCGTCAACAAGACCTTCGCGGCGACGGTCTGGCCGGGGGAGGACCCCATCGGCAAGCGGATCCGCCTGACCCCGGACGAGCCCGGCCAGACCGAGCCCTGGCGCACCGTCGTCGGCGTCGCGCCCGACATGCAGATGGCCGGCCTCGAAAACAACCGGGTGACGCAGGACGGCTTCTACCTCCCGCTCTCCCAGCGCTGCCCGGGGTTCGTGAGCCTCGTCGTGAGGACCGCGGCGAAAAACCCGCTCACCCTGACGACCCTCGTGCGCCAGCAGGTCAACGCGATCGACCGCGACCTGCCCATCTACTTCGTGCGCTCCATGGACCAGGTGATCACCGAGGAGACCTTCTTCCCCAGCCTGTTCGGCACGCTCTTCGCGATCCTGGGGGTTTCGGCGCTCCTCCTGGCCTCGATCGGCATCTACGGGGTGATCGCCTTCTCGGTCCACCAGCGCACCCAGGAGATCGGCATCCGCATGGCCCTGGGCGCGCAGAAGGAGAACGTGCTCAAGATGATCCTCCGCCAGGGCATGTTCCAGCTCCTCTCCGGCCTGGGGCTCGGCCTCACCCTCGCCCTGGGCACCTCGTGGCTGCTCGCGAGCTTCCTCGTCGGGATGACCTCCAGAGACCCGGTGACGTTCACCCTGGTGACGGTCGTCCTCGCCGTCGTGGCCTTCCTCGCCTGCTGGATTCCGGCCCAACGCGCCTCGCGCACCGATCCGCTGATCGCGATCCGGTACGATTAGCGCGTGAACGACATCGCTCCGAAGCTGCTCGCCCATCTCCGGGAGAGGCGCGACGAGATGGGCGGGCTCCTCCGGGACCTCGCCCTGC
>DATEIO010000810.1:0-16006 GCA_035278895.1 Thermoanaerobaculia bacterium
GCAATCTCGCGATCGAGCTGATCCAGGCGGATAACCAGCGCGATCTGGCCAAAATCTTCGGTCAGGGCAACCGAGGCGACGCGCAGGACCTCTTCCCGAGCCAGGTTGGTAGTAAGCTTGTCTCATCCGTCGGTAAGGAGACCAAGCCGAGCCTCAGGCTGCCGGACGGACAATGGACGGGGATCACCATCAAAGTGAAGGGGACCCCTGGAGACAAACAGATGGCGATCGACGTCAAAATCACGCCCTAGGATGGAGCGAGAGCCTGGACCTTGGACGAGCCTGAAAACTTCCGCGTGCCCGCCGCTCCCAATGAGAGCGTGGTCCGAGGTAGGGTTGTCCGGATCCGGCCGACCCCCGAGGGCCTCGGCGCAATCTGGGACGTGGAGCTCAAAGAGGCGGAGGAGGTCGAGAACTTGGCGAACCTCGCCCGGTCCCGGGTAGGGGAGACGGTCTCGATCTACATCCACCCGGATCTGAAGGTCAAGATCCGGGTGGAGGATTTCATCGAAGCCCGCATCCTCTTTCAGGGGGATGAAAGAGGGGGAGCGTTCTTCCTCAAGGGCCAGGACGTGCGCCCGCTGAAGCGCTGACCTCGAAGCTGCGAGGCTACGCCCAGGGCAACGTCATCATGTAGATCGCCGTCACGGCGAACAGCACGAGGCCCGCTCCGAAGAAGCCCCACCGCATGGTGGTCTTGAAGACGAGGCCGAGGCCGGCGAAGAACAGGGCGACGGTGAACCAGACGGTCACGAGGTCGAACTTGTCGCCGTTTTCGTTCGCGACGCGTCCCTCTTCGAACTTCTTGTCGGCCTCCTCGAACATCTTGGTGCCCTCGGCCAAAGCCTGGTCGATGTAGTCCTCGTCGAGCTCCGTGCCGAGCGAGGCCAGGAGCACCTCGTCCGGGATGTCCCGCTCCATCGCGGTGGCGGCGACCTCCTCCGGATCCTCCTCCTCGCCGGCCTCTTCCGCGTCCACGGCCTCGACCGCTTCGGGCTGGGCGCCCGCGTTCTCCGCCGTGGCGACGGTGGCCCCGGTCTCCTCCCCCTCGCCTTCCTCTTCATCCTCGACGTAGTACTCCATCGGCAGGCCCATGGACTTATAGCCGAGCTCGCTCATCTGGTACATGTACTGGTAGCTCGCGAGGTCGAGGTTGCGCTCCCGGTCCTGCCCGCCGGCGTCGCGCGCGTTCAAGATGAAGGACTTGGCCGCGGCGACCGCCGCGTAGTCGGCGTTGATGAGGACGGTGTCCTCGGTGTACTGCGTGGCCGCCTTCGTCGTCAGGGTGTTGGCGGAGCTGAACGCTTCGAGCTGCTTGCCGCCCCACTGGCCCGCCTGCTGGCCGGCGATCGCGGCGCCGATCGCTGTCAGGCCCAGAAGGAGCGCGGTCACCAGCTCGAATTTGTCGAAAGGCTTCTTGTCGTTGTCTTCCATGGAGCTTCTCGTCCTCCCTGGGGATCAAACGGGGTGCCCCCCAAGGGCATCCCGAACAGCATCGGAAACCACAGGAGCGCAGACGCCAAGGCGCCGCTTTACTAACTTCTGGTTGAAGACTACAAACCTGGAGTACGGGCTACCCTATCACAGGAGGCCGCCGCTCGCTGCACCGGAAGGGCCGTTCGCTGCAAGACCGTACCGGGTTCGGACCAGCAGCCCGTAGAATCGGGCGATGCGCCTCTCCGGCCGGCAGATTCTCTGGATCACCCTCGGGTGGGCTCTCTTCGGGTGCCTGCATGGGACGCAGGTGTACTTCGGCATCCGGGCGGAGAGCCCGGACTACCCCTTCCTCTTCGGCCTTTTCATGGTGTGGCAGGTCGGGTGCTGGCTCGTGTGGGCCCTGCTCACTCCGGCGGTGGTCTGGCTCAGCCGGAGGTTTCCTTTGGCGCCGCGGGCGAAACCGATCGCGCTCCACCTCGCGATGAGCTTCTTCTTCGCGTTCGTCCAGGTGGCCGGGATGGAAGTCATGACCCTCCTCGTCCAGCCGTTCGGCCCACCCCCTCCACGGCCCTGGATCGTCGGTTACGTGGGCCGGCTCAGCTCGTTTCTCCACATCAACCTGATCATCTACTGGGCGATCTGCGGGGTGGTGTACGCGGTCGACTCGCGGCGGCGGCTGCGCGAGAGGGAGCTCGAAGCGTCGCGCGTGGAGGCCCAGCTCGCGCAGGCGCAACTGGCGAACCTGCGGCTCCAGATCCAGCCGCATTTCCTTTTCAATACGCTCCACGCCATCGCCTCTCTGGTTCGCGGCGGCGAATCCGGACCGGCCGTGGCGATGATCGCGGGCTTGAGCGATCTCCTCCGTTATTCGCTCGACAACGTGGGAAGAAACGTCGTGCCCCTCTCGGAGGAGCTGGACGTGGTCGAGCGGTATCTCGAAATCCAGCGGACGAGGTTTTCGGACCGCCTGCACGTCGCGATCCAGGTCTCCGAGGAGACGAGGGACGCCGCGGTCCCCACGCTGCTGCTCCAGCCGCTTGTCGAAAACGCCGTGCGCCACGGCATCGCCGCGTCCGCCGACGGAGGGAGGCTCGCGGTGCGGACTCATCGGGACGACGGGGATCTGGTGATCGAGGTCTTCAACGACGGCCCGCCGCTGCCGGCCGGCTGGCAGGACCGCGAAGGCGTGGGCCTTTCGAGCACGCGCCGGCGCCTGCAGCAACTCTATGGACCGGCTGCGCGCCTGGAGCTTCTCAACCTGGACCCGGCCGGAGTCGCGGCCCGCGTGCGCATTCCGTTCTCGCGGGAGGTGAGCGTTGGCTGAAGCCCAACGGCTGCGGCTGGTCCTCGTGGACGACGAGCCGCTGGCGAGAAAGACGCTGCGCCTGCTCGCGCGCCGCGACCGGGAGGTCGCGATCGTGGCCGAGTGCCGCAACGGGGAAGAGGCGGTCGCGGCCGTGCGGGAGCATCGGCCCGACGTGATGTTTCTGGACGTCCAGATGCCGGGGCTTTCCGGCTTCGACGTCCTCGAACGGTTGGAGGACGAAGCGCCGGTGATCGTATTCGTCACGGCGTACGATCAATACGCCATCCGCGCCTTCGAGGTTCACGCGATCGATTACCTTTTGAAGCCGTTCACCGATGAGCGTTTCGAGAAAGCCCTGGCGCGCGCCAAGGACGTGGTCCGGCGCCAGGCCGTCGACGAAGCCCGCGGAAGGATGGCGAAGCTCGCGGCCGACCACCGTGGCGGGGGGACCCGGCGCTTCATGGTCCGCTCGGGGGGGCGCGTGGTCTTTCTCAAAGCGGAAGAGATCGACTGGATCGAGGCGGCCGATTATTACGCCCGCCTCCACGTGGCCGGCAGCACCCACCTCATCCGCGAATCGATGAACGATCTGGAAGCCGCGCTCGATCCCGACGCCTTCGTGCGCATCCACCGCTCGGCGATCGTCAATCTCGACCGGGTGCGCGAGATGCGCCCGCTCTTCCGCGGCGAGCTGGTGGTGGTGTTGAACGACGGCACCCAGCTCCGCATGAGCCGCAGCCGCCGCGAGGAGCTGGAGTCGCGGTTTCGGCGGCGGCGGTGAAGCCTGCGCCCCCGCCCGGAACCTCACCCCCCTGGCCCCCTCTCCCATCGCCCTCCCTTCCCCCGGGAGAGGGGGGACGCCGTCGATGCGTCGGTTCTTGTAGGGTGCGCTGTGCGCACGTTTTGGGTGGTGGAAAACAACACGTGCGCACAGCGCACCCTACGGCAAAACCTCCCGCAAGCGTCCCCCTCTCCCGGTTGGGCGGGAGTGCGATGGGAGAGGGGACAGGGGTGAGGTTTCGGGCGGGGGGCCTGTCTTTCCCTGCACCAAAACCCCCCTTCCCTGCACCGACGCGCCATTGCCTGAAGCACCGTTGCGGCCTCTCGCGCCCCGCTCCAGACTGGGACATCGAAAGGAGCGTCCCACATGATCCGAAAGATTGCCTTCCTGCTTTGCTGGCTCACCGTATTCCCTGTGCTGCTCGCCGCGGCGGAGCCGAAGCCGTACACGAAAAACGTTGCCATCGTGCTCTACAACGGGGTCGAGATCCTCGACTTCGCCGGGCCGGCCGAGGTGTTCGCGTCTGCCTCGCGCTACGGCACCAACGGCTCGGAGAACGCCTTCCGCGTCTACACGGTTTCAAAGACGAAGGACCCGATTCTGAGCCAGGGGTTCGTCCGCATCACCCCGGAATATTCGTTCGCAGACAGCCCGAAGCCCGACATCCTGGTCCTGCCGGGCGGCGGCGGGGCGGACCTGACGAAGGATCCCGCATGGACCGAGTGGCTCCGGACCGCGGGCGGCGGGGCCGGGCACGTGCTGACGGTCTGCACGGGAGCGTTCCTGGCGGGCAAGGTGGGCCTTCTCGAAGGGATCGAGGCGACCACCTGGTACAACGCCGTCCCGTTCCTCGAAAAGGAATTTCCGAACACCCGGGTACAGCCGGGGCGCCGGTTCATCGACAGCGGAAAGATGATCACCACGGCGGGCGTCTCCGCGGGGATCGACGGCTCGCTCCACCTGGTGGCGCGGCTCCTCGGCCGCTACGTGGCCGACCGGACGGCCGAGTACATGGAGTACAAGTGGACCCCGGAATCCTATCTCTCCGCGAAATACACGCAGCTCAACCCGCAGCTCGACGAGCACGGCCGCACCCTCCAGCAGGCGTCGATCGCCGTGCGGGAAGGCCGTCCCGAGGAGGCGATCGCCGCCTACCGCGCCCTGGTCGCCAAGGACAAGAGTGACGCGGCGGCCTGGCTGGAGCTGGGCCGGACCCTGCACAACCTGAAGCGCTATGAGGAGGCGATCGTCGCCCACCAGGAAGCGGCGAAAGGAGGGCCCCAGCGCGGAGTCGCCCTCTACAACCTCGCCTGCGGCTACGCCCTGACCGGACAGCGCGAAAAGGCCCTCGAAACGGCCGCCCAGGCGATCGACGCCGGCTTCCGCGCGCGGTGGGCTTATGAAGAAGAGCCGGACTTCGACGCGGTCCGCGAGGACGCCCGGTTCAAGGCGCTCTTGGCGCGGCTCTGAGAAAAGAGAGTTGCCGTGTCCGTCCCGAAATCCTCGCCTGATGACACAATAGGCGCATGGAGATACCACCCTACGCCACAAACCCCCGGGGGGAGATCGACGCGGCGCGCGCGAAGGCAGGGGAGGAGGGCAAGCGCGTGGCCGTGGTTTTCGGGGCGGACTGGTGCCCGGATTGCGATGCGTTCAAGAAGGCGCTCGGCCACCGGCTGGTCGTCCCAATCATCGAGCCCAGCTACGTCCTCGTCCGCGTCTCGGTGGGGAACCGGGACAAGAACCTCGACCTGATGGAGCAGTACGGCATGACGGTGGACAGCGGCATCCCGGCCGTGGCCATCGTGGAACCGGACGGCTCGCTTGTCGCCGCGCAGCTCGAGGGAGAGTTCCGCAACGCCAGCTCGCTCTTGTCCGTCGCGGAGATCGTGACCTTCTTCCACCGCTGGGCGCCGGGGCGCGATTAATTCGCCACCGCCCCCAATTCCACCGTCTCGCCACCCGCCGCCACCCGGTTCCGCCCCTGGGTCTTGGCGCGGTAGAGCGCCAGGTCCGCGGCTTCGATCAGCGCTTCCGGCTTGTCGCCGGGGGCCGGCGTCATCACGGCGACGCCCAGGCTTGCGGTGACGCGGCCCAGGGGCACGGCCTCGTGCGGGAAGGCGAGCGCTTCGATCCCCTGGCGGAGCTGCTCGGCCCTTTCGATCGCGCTGGCGAGGTCGGTCTCGGGGAGGAGCACCGCGAACTCCTCGCCGCCGTGGCGTGCCACGAGATCCCCGGGCCGCCTTACGGTTCCGGCGAGGTAGTGCGCGACCGCCTGGAGACAGAGATCCCCTTCCGGATGGCCGCGGGTGTCGTTCAGCAGCTTGAAGTGGTCGAGGTCCAGCAGGCAGAAGGCCACCGGCTTGCCGTGCCGGCGAGCCCGGCTCCACTCTTCCGTGAGCGCCTGGTGGAGCCGGCGGCGGTTGGCGATGCCGGTCAGATCGTCCTCGAGCGACAGCGCCTCGAGCCGGGCATTGGCCGCTTCGAGACCCTCCTGGGTGAGGCGTAGCTCCTCGACCGTGCGCCGCAGCTCGAAGGTCTGCTCTTCCACCCGGGCTTCGAGCTGGGCCGCGCGGAGGTGCAGGGCGCGGCTCCGGAGGCCGGCGTAGCCGCTCACCGCGGCGGCGGCCACGAGGAACCAGAGCACGTACGCCAGCGGCGTCAGATACCAGGGCGGCCGGACCTGGAAGGACCACGCCGTCTCGGGGCCGACCTCGCCGTTGGGGCCCACGGTGCGCGCGCGGAAGGTGAAGTCGCCGGGCGGCAGCCGCGTGAGCTCGGCGAACGGCTCCGGGGCCGGAGGGCTCCAGTCCGAATCCTCGGGATCGAGGCGGGTCTGGTAGCGCAGGCCGGCGCGGAACGAGAGCGGCGCCAGATCGATCCGCAGGCGGCGGAACCGGGAGGGCAACTCGGACGCGGGCGGCGTGGCGCCGGGCGCTCCGCCGAAGAGGACCGTGTCTTCCCGCGTTCCCCGCACCCGGATGTGCGAAAGGAGCGGCGCCGGCAGGGGCTGGTCCGTTCCAGGCGACGCCCCCGCGTAGCGGTAGAGCCCGGAGTCGCTCGCCAGCCAGACGGTCCCGTCTGATTCGGTATAGAGAGCCAGGATCACGCGCGATGGAATCTCGACGAGCGAGCGCGTTCCGGGACCCCATCCGGATCCCCGCCTGAGCGCGATCGAGGGCGGCCGCGTCGCCAGCCAGAGGTTTCCCTGGGCGTCCTCGGCCAGGTCTGCGGCCGACAGGTCCCGGCCCAGGGCCGAGAGGGAAGGATCGTCCTGGAGCTCGCCCCGGGCCTCGTCCAGGCGCCGCACGCGGCCGTCGTGCAGCGCGAGAATCCGCCCGGCGATGCGGCTCAAGATGGCGTCTTCGCTCCCGGGGACGCGCCTTGTGCGCGGCGCCTGCCCGGAGCCGGCCGGAGGGACCTCCACGCCCACCACGCCGTCCAGGCTCGTGCTGCACCAGACCGTGCCGTCCGCACCTTCGACGATCGACACCACTTCGCGAGGGACTCCCGCGACCGGTCCCTCGGAACGCCAGCCGCTCTCCTCCCGCCGGATCGAGGCGAGACCGTCCTGGGTCCCCACCCAGACGCGCCGCGGGTCTTTCGCCGAGCGCACGAGCGCGAAGACCGTGCGGTTTTCGAATTCGACCGCTTCCGCAGGCTCGTCGCCGCGGATCCGGTAGATCCCGAATGCCGTGCCCACGAGGAGGTCCTCCCCGTCGGACAGCAGGCTCCAGCCGGACGGCGGGATGCCAGGCACGGAGACCATGCGGGCCGACCGGCCGCCCGGAGACCCGGGCGCGCCCCGGCGGTCCACGAGCCGGGAGAGGCCCGCCGACGTCGCGACCCAGAGCGTGCCGTTGTGGCGGGCCAGGAAATAGGGTGACCCTTCGAGCCCCGCCCGCCGGTCGAGGACCGACAGGGGAGAGGCGACCTCGATCTTTGCCAGGCCGTTGTTCAGGGAAAGCCAGAGCGCCCCTTCCCGGTCCAGTGCCATGTCGTTGACGAAGTCGTCCGGCAGCCCGACGGACGAGTCGATCACCTGATCGATCTCGCCGTCCGGCTCGAGCAGGAGGAGCCCGCCCAGGATCGATCCCAGGGCCCAGCGGCCGTCCGGAAGGCGGAGCCCGGCCAGGAGCCGCTTGGCCACAGTCCACCGGGACGCCTCGGGAGCGAAGGGGACGGCCTTCCCGTCGCGAAACAGGAAGAGCCCCTCCTCGCGCACGGAGACGAGAAGGCCGCGGTCCGCCGGAAGGATGACGTCCACCCGCCGGCCGCGGAACGCCTCGCCACCGGGAACCGGAACGATCCGCGTTCCGACGACCCGCGAGAGCCCGCTTTCCTTGGCCCACAGGTAGAGCTCGCTGTCCACCTCGAAGGCCACGGTGTACGGCCGGTCGCCGGGAAAGGTCGCGACCGTCCGCATCGTGGCTCCGTCCCAAAGGTAGAACCGGTGAGTGGTCAGGAAGGCGAACCCTCCCGGAACCGCCAGGGTCTGCCCGACCTGCCCGATCTCGCGTTCGGCGGGAGGCAGGCGATCCATCAGGGACACATAGCGCAGAGTCCCCGAGGCGTCCGGAGCCAGGAACCCGAGCTCGTCGATCCCGCCGACCCCGATGCGCCCTCCCTCGCCGGCCGCCACGGAAAACGCCGTGATCTCCTTTCCGATCTCGATCGTTCGCCACCAGGCGCCGTCGTACACCAGGATGCCGCTGCCATTGGCCACGTAGAGCAGCCCCCGGCTGTCCTGGACGACCTCGAAGCTCTGCATGTCGACGTCCCGGCCGGGATCGTAGGCCTGGATCAGCGGAAACCCGCGCTCCGGAGACCGCTGGGCCATACCCACGGCGGGCCCGCCGGCGAAGAGGAGCCAGCACGCGAGGACGCGGAGCAGGCGCAGGAGGAAAGAGGAGCGCATGAGGTCGGGTTTTCTGAGGGCTCCAGTTTACCCGAGTCTCAGGCCAGACGGCGGCCCGCGCCTTCTCGCTCGTCTAGATCGCCGCGAGGTTCGCCGTCTTCCAGCGCTCCAGATCCGCGTCCGTAGGCCAGATCCAACCCGGGCAGTCCGTGCCGCCGATGCGGACCGCCCGGTGGGGCCGCACGTTGGCCAGGGAGACGTCGTAGGACCCGAGGACGTACCGGCAGAGTTGGACGACCTTCTGCTCCTGCGGCGAGGTCATCCCCCGGGCATCCTTCCAGGCGACGATCTCGATGCCGATGGAGCGCAGGTTGACCGGCTTGTTCCCGGCGTGCCAGGCATTGTTCTCGTCGCGCACCATCTGCACGATCTGGCCGTCGCGATCGACAATGTAGTGGGCCGAGACCTGCGCGGCGGGGTTCAGAAAGCGCTGGATCGCGCTCTGCAGCGAGCCGTCGGTGTTGTGCAGGATGAGCGTGTCGATGTCCTGTCCGTTGCGGGAGTTGAAATTGGGGGACTCGATCCACGTCACCGGCGGCTTCGGGGGGAGCCCGGAGCCCACGCCGGGATGGATCTCCGTCTGCTCCAGCTCCGCCAGAGCTTCGTGGGCTTCGGGGAAGGCGGCGGCAGCGGCGAAGCTCGCCGCCTCGAGCCCAGTGCCATTGCCGGGGGTGGAGCCTTGCGTCCATCCTTCGAGGCCCTCGATCTCCAGCCGGAGCCCCTGGTGGACTTTCCGGGCGGCGAGCACGGCGATGACCTGTTCCCCCTCCATGAGGGACAATCCCTGATCCTCGACTTTGATCCAGCGGCTCATGGTGTTTCTCCTTCGAAAATTCGATCAATCCTGGCGAGTGAAAGGGGGAATCCGCGGCGAGACCCGAACGATGCGGAGCTCGGCGTCTTTCTCTCCGGTGAACAGGCGGTTCCAGACGCTCGGGTCCGGCTGTGGCGGCTGCTTGGGCTGTTCCTGGATCTCCACGACCCGGGCGATCAGCTCCCAATCCTTGTCAATCGCCCCCGCGTCGACGGCCGTCCAGTGATTGGTCTGGAACTCGAAAAGACCCACATAGCGCTCTTCGGGTCGCCCGCCGGCGTCCTGGATGCGCCGGGTCACCAGGAGGAGCTGGAAGAGCTTTCCCGGACCCTCTTCCGTCTGGCCGGGCCGGGGATCGATCTGAACTTTCGTCCCGCCGCCGCGCACGACCAGGTGGAAGCTCCCATCTCCCAAGTTCGCCACAGCCAGATCGTCCGGGAAGCTCAGGTCGGGCAGCTTTGCGCCTCCGATCTCCTGGAGGGTCCAGGTCGAGGAGCCCGGGAGGAACTGAACCCAGGTCGGGCTGGTCGGCTTGCTCAGCGGGCCTCCGGCAGGCGATCCGGCCAGACCCGCGGGGTCGAGCTCGCGCCGGAAGCTCACCTTGGCGAAGTGCCACGAAAGATCCCGCTCCGCGACCTGCGGGGGAGGAACAAGGAAGGAGGTGGAGACGAACAGAGGAGCGCTGCTCCCGGTGTCGAAAGTGTGGCCGATCGGCCCCTGCGCTTCGAGCTTGATCTCTGCGGCTGTCGCCGGCCCCTCCCATCCCTTGCCCGTGAGAATCGGATCGGGACCGATCTGCGGCCGAACAATGGGGCCTATCGGGTCCGTGACCTCGGCGATCTCGACTTTCAGATTTTCCGCGAGGCCGCCGATCTCGTGCCAGGCTTCGTTGAGCACCACCAGGAGCCCGGCGACTCCGCCATCCTTCGTGCGGCCTTCGGTCAGGGGGACGGCCAGCTTGACCTTGGGCTTCGGGACCTCTTCCGTCCACCGGCAGCGGTGGAGGAGCCGGCGCCAGGGAGTTTCGACGGTGCTTCCCACGGCCACGGGGGCGCTGGCCGTCACGGGCTGGAGCGTTCCCAGGCCCTCGTAGCGATTGAACACCGTCACGCCGAAGCGATAGAAGAGCGCGCGCCGATCGACCGAGCGGTCCTCGTCATAGAGGAGAGGCTTTTCATCGCGGAGCCGGATCGCCGTGACCTTGCGGGCGCAGTCATCGTCGCTCCGCTCGGAGAAGGCCTCGGCCTCCCACTTCAGAACCTCGCGATGGACGGCGGTTGCGGGATTGGCCGTCTCGAGGGGCTGCGCAGCGAAGGGGAACGTCTGGGGGCGCCCGTTCCAGCGCCACACCTGGCGCCGCAGCTCCACGCGGGAGACCCACTGGAAGTTCGGGTCGAGGCTCTTGTCGAGGCGGACGGCGATCTGCGAGCCCTGGGCCTCGGGCTTCAAGGCGCGCCAGAGGGTCTTCGGGGTAAGGCTCTGGAGGACGTCCGTCGCGACTTCGATGCGCATTCGGAGCGGCTCCTGGAGACGGAGCTTCTCCCCTCCGTTCTCGAGCAGCGGGAGGGCCTCGCCGGCCTTCGGATGGAAGCGTCCCGTATTCTTTTCATAAAGGGTGGCCGCCACCGCGGGGAAGATCCGGAGCTCCCAGATCTGGCCCTCGGGAACGGTCACGTCGAGCCCGGTGGCTCCGGCGGTCAGGCCGGCGTTGGCCCCGACGGAGCAGCGCACCGGCACCGGCGGGCTCTGAACGAGCGAAAGCCCCTCCGTGCCCGTGGGCTTCGGGATGGGAACGCGCAGGGGAGAGACGGACGTGCCGCCCCCTCCGTGCAGGGCGACGAGCTGCGCCCAGAAGAACGGCGACACCGCCGGATCGTCGATCGTCAGATCGTCCGTTGCCGTCTGGTTGAGCTCTTTCGGCGCTTTCTTGTGGTAGTCGGTCCAGACCTTGATCCGGAGCTCCTTCGCATCCTTGGATTCGGCGACCCAGCGGTCCCAGGTCTTCAGATCCACGGCCGGCTTGCGGATCGAAAACTGGAAGCGGTCCCTGCCCGGGAACCAGGGGTCTCTGGCGGGTGCGAGCAGCAGGAGGGGCACCCGCTCTTCGTTTTCCTGGTCCGGTGGAACCTCGCGCTCGCGCGTGAGCGGCGCGACCGAGGCCGGGATGGGGAGGAGCTCGGGAGGGATCGGCCTGCCGAAACCCTCGCCGTACCTCGGCGGGCCGACCCGAACGCGGCGCAGGTAGCGGAAGGTGCGGAGATGCTTCTCAGGGGGCTTCCCGGGCTCGATCTGGAACGAGCCGAAATCGCGCAGCCGGGTCGGATCGTTGCCGGCGATCTCGCGGGGGAGCACTCCCGCGTTGGTGACGGCGAAAGGCAGCGCCTCGTAGGTGCGGCCGAAGACCAGGGCGGGCAGGCGCGCCCATTCCTCGAAGCCGCTGCCGGGCTCGGCTGGCAGTTGGACGGGCGCGTGGTGCAGGAGGGGGATCCACAGCGGATCCTGGCGGTCTTCCTCGAGCGTGACCGGGCCGGCCAGGCCTACGGCCGGACTGTCCGCCACCAGTGGATGGTTGTCGTAGGTGACCGCCGTCTCGCGCATTCCGTTGCGATACCCAAGCCGGAAGGGGACGGCGACAGGAGTCGCTTCGATTCCTGTTGTTCCCTTCTCTCCCAGGGCCGGCAACGCCATGTTGAGACAGCGCCACGGGCTGTCGTCTTTCTTGATCCGCATCAGCACGCCGTAGCCGGCGACGGCGCGCTGCACGTCTTTCAAGTCAGCCTCCGAGCCGCGGTCCGCGGTGGTGCCCAGCCGGTCGAGCGGCAAGGTGACGCCGTGCGGCACCGGAGTGGGGGAGGAGTCCCCCTCGTCCACATCGTCGACCGTCGGCAGGAGATCCGCGGCCAGGCGCTCTGCGAAGGCTCGCCGGCTGGATTTGATCTCATCATCCAGGGCCGCCAGAGTGGCCGCGGCCTCGGGCAGGGGAGGCGTGCGGTCCGGAGCGGCGCCTGCGGCCGGGGCCGGGAAGCGGGTAGCGAGCGATTTCGCGAGCTGCTCGGCGACGAGGGCTTCCACGCCTTTCGGCTCCGGCTCGCCGGCCGGCCGGCGGTCGAGACCGATCAGATCTTTCCAGAACGCGCCCAGATTGCCGTGGGAGAGCTCGCGCCGGGGCGATGTGTTGGCGAGGTGATCTTCGAGCAGGCGGAGGACCGTGGCGCGGACGACCGGATCCACCGACCCTGCCGGCGCCGCTTCGAGGGCCGCGCTCCACTGGGCGCGGACGAGACGGCGCAGGTTCGTGTCGTCCGCGAGCGCGCTCTGGATCTGCTCGAGCTCGTCGAGATCCGTCCGGAGCGGCTCGACCGGCCGGGCCACGTCGAAATTCGAGACGGCCGCGGCCCCCGCGATCTCGGGCACCTCCCGGGCCACCAGCGCCGCCCACGTCTCCAGCGTGAGGGC
The DNA here is from genome assembly GCA_035278895.1 of Thermoanaerobaculia bacterium. Lineage (GTDB taxonomy): Bacteria > Acidobacteriota > Thermoanaerobaculia > Multivoradales > UBA5704 > DATARR01. The sequence continues at coordinate 12,713 of DATEIO010000810.1, forward strand.
CTGGTCCCAGGTTTTGAGAGCGGCCTCGACCGTGCTCCACGCCGCTTCATTCCCCAGCCGCTTCCGGATCTCGTCCGCGAGGCTCACCCCGCTCGGAGCCGGGCGCAGACCGAGGCCGGCCAGGTCGCGCGCGGCGGCCAGCACGATCCGGCGGACCATGGCGAGCCGTGACACGGTCGTGCCGCCCGGGAGAGGGACTGACTCTCCGAGCTTTTTGAGGAGAGCCGCTTCCTCCTGGTGCTCCTGGAGAGCATCGATCAGCCGCTGGACGAGGTCGAACGCCTCGGCCGCCCGGCCTTCCAGGTGGACCGTCCAGTCCGTTCCCGCCCAGGCCGGCCGGCCGGCCTCTTGCGGATGGCGTTTGACCCATCCCGTTTCGAAGTCGACGTAGAAATCCTTGTGATCCGGAATGGCTACCGGCGCCGGCAGAAGATAGGCGGTCAGAGGAGGTAAAGGCTGGCCGGCCGGAGCGTCCTCATAGGCCACTTGCAGAATGCCGTCCCTTTCCTGCGGAGGTTCCAATTCGGGCGGAGTCGTCGCCGGCTTCACCTTCGGAGCCCTCTTGCCGAGCGTGCCGTCGCCGAAGACGGGCACGGCCGCGATCTCCGCGAAATCCTTTCCTTCGAACGCCGTCTTGGGCACGCGCAACAGAAAGGAGAGACCGAGGACGTGCGGCACGGGGGTGGAGCGGCCCGAGAGGCTGGCCAGCAGGTGGCGGACCTGTTCTTTGTCTTCGCCGCCGCTCTCCGGCTCCCCGGGCGCGGGAGACCAGAGCACGGCCTGTTCCTCCAGCGTGCCGTCCGCACGCCGGATGATCTTCTGAAGCCGGTCTCCGACCGCCAGCACGAGCGGATCGGTGTCCGCGGGCTCGGGGCGCCGGGGTGGGGTCAGGGGGACGGCGTTCGGCTCGATCCTCTCCCAGTCCTTGTCCTTCGGCCGGCCCCAGAGGACGAATTCCGTGACCCGCCACTTCCAGGTCCGGAGCCAGGGATCGAGCTCGCCCGGAGCCGGAAGCGGGAGCGCGGCTCCCTTCGCGAGGGCCGCTGACAGGTTCACGCCGAAGCCGAAAACGTCGTCGGCCGCAGGGGTGTCCAGAGGAGCGACGCGGTCCACGCCGCAGATCACAGCCAGGTGCTCGTAGGTGCTCATCGCCATCCCTCTCCCTCAGTCCAACATTCCGATGTATTCCGTCGCGGCCTTCTGGATGGGGTCATCGCTCTCCGCGGCCGCGAGCTCGTTCTGCGCGCCGCCCCCCGAGCCCTTGGCGAACTCGTAGCGCACCGAGGTGCTCACGCGGATCGTCACGAACCAGGAGATCTTGATCGACAGCGAGAGCGTGCCCGTGCCGATCAGCCGGCCGCTCTGCTGGTATTGCGCCTGGAGCAGCAGGTGGATGCCGACCGAAATGAAGCCGAAGATCTGCACCTCGCCGCGCACGAGGAGGAGGATCGCGATGTTGAGCGACTGCCCTCCTCCGGCGCCGCTGCGCGACGCGAACTCCGCCTCGATCCCGAAGAAGATATAAACGCCGCCGCGCACCGGCCCGAAGGCGAAGGCGAGGCTCCCGCCCGCCACCACCCCCACGCTCACCCGGGTCGCGAGCTGATTGCTGCGAGGAGCGTAGGAGGCCTCCGCTTCGAGCCAGCCGCCGCCGGTCAAAATGGCGATCGTCAGCGCGAACGGCGCCTCCTTGCGGCCGAGATTGAAGGTGGTGGAGAGGAGGAAATCCACGCCGCCCGGGACCGGGCGGATCTTCAGGGTGAAGGTCGAGCCGAGGCGCAGGCTCGTTATGGCGAACGCTCCGGCCGCCATGTCCGGCAGCGGCAGATCGAGCACCGACTGCACGCCGACCGGCAGGCCGCCTTCTTCGAGGAGCCGCACGCTGAAGCCGCCTTCCGAATAGCCGATCTTCTTCATGAGGTCCGCGAGGAAGCGCAAGGCCGCGGTGAGCTCGATCTTGTCGGGCGAGAGATCGAAACGCAGCCGGCCGTCCTCGAAGATCAGCGCCGTATCCCGAAACACGACGATCGGCGTCGAGAGCACCGAGATCTGCCAATCGCCGGTGATCTTTCCGCTCACCGTCTGCCGCGGCGGCCCGTCGAGCGTGGCCTCGACCCGCGCCCGGGCCTGGAAGCGGGAGCGCAGCAGGCGCAGCGCGATCGGGCCGGTGGAGAAGACGTTGGTCGGCTCGTTGACCGGAACGTCCACGTCCGCCTGCACCCAGGCGCGCCGGCTTTGCGGATCGACCCCGTGCGTCACCTTCACGTTGTCGTTGGCGATCGCCGGCATGCGCAGGCCCGGGAAGAGGCCGTCGAGCTTCAGGCCCGCGAAGTCCGGGAAGATCTTCGACAGATCGAAGCCCTGGAGCGGGTTGGGGAGAATGCGATCGAGAAGCTGGCCCGTGGGGATGCGCAGGCCGAGCCCCTTGAGCTCGTCCCCGATCCGGTTGACGAGAGCCACCACCGGCGTCAGGTCCACCGCATTCTTGAGCTCGTCGAAGAAATAGGCGATCTGCCGGCGGTTGAAATCTAGGCCCGGAACGATCGGAGCGTCGCCGAAAGCGCGCAGGAGGCGCAGCGTGTTGTCCGCGAGCTGCGCCACGGCGCCGCCCAGGGTCTCCCGCAAACCTTTCTGAAGCTGGTCGGCGAGAGGTGCGAGATCGCGGCCCAACCCCTCGATCGCTGCCTGCAGATTTCTGCGCAGCTCCTCGAGAGTCGTGCCCTGGAGAGCCTCCTTGATTTTCCGGAGGGCTTCCGCGGCGTCCGCTCCGAGGACGCTGTCGAGAACGTTTTTGAACGCGTCTTCGAGCCCGGAGAGCACCTGATTGCAGATCTCGACGACTGCGACGCCGAGCCGGGCTTTGAAGTCATTGAAAACGGTTCCGAGCAGCTTCGCCGTGAGCTCGTCCCCGAGGGCGTCGACGAGGGCCTGCGTCATCCTCTCAGGCTCGACGAAGGTATCGTCGATCTTCTTCTCGGCCGCCTTCCGGGCCTCGTCGAGGATCTTCAATCCCAGGGTAACGGCGTCGGAGAGCTTCTGGACGGTGGCATCGAGATCGGCCGTCACGGTTCCGGAGAAATCCAGAGCCTGGGCAACACCGTCCTGGAGATCCTGCAGAACCTTTTTGAAATCCCTCTTGATCTGATCCAGATTCGAAGGAGCGCCAGCCAGGATGACTTCCGCCTCGGCGAGCTTGCCGTCGATCTGCTTTTTCGCGTCGTCGAGGGCCTTGCGGGCTTTTGCGACGAGATTCGCGAAGCGGGGCTCGGTGATGCCCGCGAGCCTGGTATCCAC
>DATEIO010000811.1:0-37543 GCA_035278895.1 Thermoanaerobaculia bacterium
AGTTCTCCAGGTGCTTCTTGCCGTTCCAGGAGAGGATGGCGATCGAGACCTTGCGCGGCGCGCTCAAGAGGTCCCCCAGAGGGTGCGGAGCTTGCGGCGCAGGCGGAAGGCGAGGCGGTCCGGCGGTGCCACGGTCGCGAGGCGCTGGGCGAAACGCTCCTTGGTCTCGTCCCGGTACGGCGCGCGGCAGAAGCGGACGAGCGGCTCGAGTACCCGGTCCCACTGGAAGGAAGCGGCGAGCTCCCGGGCGCCTTCGCTTCTCGCGCCGGGATCGGCCAGCACGTCGGAGAGAGTCCGGGCGAGGGCGTCCGCGTCCCCGGGCGGGGCGACCCAGCCGGCGCGGTGCTCTTTGAGCAGACGGCTCATGGCGCCGCCGTCGCTCGTCACCACGGGGCAGCCGGCGGCGAGCGCGTCCAGAAAACGGGTGCGGAGCGACAGGCGCGTCTCCAGGCTCGGCTTGTGGGGGGCGACCAGGAGGTCCACGTCCCGCAGCAGGTCGTAGCGCCGGTCGGCGGGGACCCAGTCCTGCACTTCGACGCGCGTGCCCCACCAGCCGAGGGAGCGGCAGCGGGCCTCGACCTCGGCGAAGAGCCGCTGGGGCGTGCTCTCGGGGTTGGGGTTGCGGATCAGCAGGAGCGTCCAGTCCTCCCGGCCGAGCTTCGCCAGGGCTTCGAGTAGCGTCCAGGGGTCATACCAGTCGTAGAGGCCGCCGAAGAGGAGGCGCTTGATGCCGGCCGTCCGCGGCGGGAGCACGGGGCGGTGGGGCGGCAGCTCCCCGGGCACGCCGAAGGGAACGGGCGCGAGAAGCGTCGCGAGATCCGGGTCCTGTGCGATGCGCTCGGGGTTGACCCGGCCGAGGGCGGCGAGGAATCCCAGGTAGAACGTGCGCTGCTCTTCGGAGGAGCATAGGAAGAAGTCGCCGCGGGACATCTGGAGCACCCACGTCGCGTGGTCGTTCCTGTACGGATCGAGCCCCAGCGTCGCGTGGTAGGCGAAGTTTTCGATGAGCCAGGGATCGTAGAGGTCGATCGCGACCGGCAGGTGGGGCATCTCCAGCACCAGATCATTCGCGAGCTGCCCCTGGGCCACAGCGCCGCCGCAATCCCCCAGGATCGCCGCGAGCCGCCCGCGCTCGAACCGGCGGACGGTGACGCTCCCGAGTCCCCCCAGGGCTGCGCTCTCTTCGGGCTCGGCCGGGGAGACGAGCACCACGTCCACCCCCTGCCCCGGCAGGCGGCGGGCGAGCTCCAGATAGCGGATTCCGATCCCCGCCATGCGGGCTCGGACGGGCTCACTGGAGAGGAGGGCGATGCGGGTCATGGGTGAATGGGTATACGGATTGGGGGGCATCGTATACCAATGGGATCGCCACCCCGCCGCCGCCCAGGGTGGAAACCCTGGGTGGGCAGGCGCCGTCATATCATCCCCCTCCATGGCCCCCCCGCCCTTCCTTCCCCTCCTAGCTGCCCTCGCGCTGGCGCAAGCGGGCCTGTTCCTCCTCGCCCGCGGCTTGGGCCTCCGGCTCCCCTGGCGGGTGATGGGGATGGGTGTTGCACTCGCGGTGCTGGTGGTTTCGCCGTGGCTTCTGAGCGACCGGATCATGGTCCCGAACGACGAAGCGATTCTCAACAACGTGCCGGGGACGGTGCCGGTTGCGGATCTCGACCGGCATGGGCTGTTCAACGACATTCCGCTTCAGCTCCTGCCTTGGGAATTCGAGGTACGGCGGGCGTATGGGGAGTGGCGGCTGCCGCTGTGGTCGGACCTTCTGGACGGCGGGAGCTCGCCGTGGGTGAACCCGCAGGCGGCGGTGCTGTCGCCCATCGCGATGCTCGCGCGGCTGTTTCCGATCGAGCATTCGCTCTTAGGGGCGCTGGCGGTGAAGGTGCTTCTGGCGTTCGAGGGCGTGTGGCTGCTCGCGCGGCGGCTGGGGGCGAGGCGGATCGCCGCGGCTCTCGCGGGGGCGGGATTCGCGCTGTCGGGGGCCATCATGGCCTGGGCGCTGTTCCCGATGAGCAGTGCGGCGGCGTGGGCGCCGTGGCTGGCGGTCGCGGTGGTGATCCTCTTCCGGCGGCCCACGGGGCGGCGGGTGGCGGTGACAGGCGTGATCTTCGCGGGTGTGCTCCTCGCCGGGCATCCGGAAACGGAGCTTGCGGCGGGGCTCTTCGCGGCGTTCTGCGGGCTCTGCTTCCGGCGGCGGACGCGGCCGTTCCTCCCCCGGCTCGGGGCGGCTGCGGGGGCGATGGCGCTGGGGCTGGCCCTCGCGGCTCCCCACGTGCTGCCGTTCCTGAAGGTGCTTCCCGAAACGCAGCGGGCGGTCCGCTCGGCCGAGAGGGCCATGGCTCCGGACGAGGCTCCGGAGTGGCGGCCCACGCTGCTCCTCGCACCCACGAATCCCTGGGTGTACGGGCGTCCGTTCCGGGAGCCGTACCGGGGGCCGATCACGTGGGCGGCTTCGGGGGGCGGATACGCGGGGATGCTGGCCTTGGCGGGCGCGGCCCTGGCGCTCTTCGCGCGGCGGCGGTGGCGCATCGTCCTGCCTCTCCTCGCCTTCGCGGGAGTGGCGTGGCTGCTCGCCGCGGGATTCCGTCCGCTCGTGGCGCCGCTCGAATCCGTCCCCCTGCTCCAGGCCGTGGCGTTCAACCGGTTCCTGCCCATCGCGTCGCTCGCGCTGGGGCTGGCCGGGGCGCTCGGAGTGAGCGAGGCCCTGCGGCGACGGGCCGACCCGTGGATCTGGCTGGGGCTCGCTCTGGTCGCGGGGGGAAGCCTCGCGATCCGGGCCGAGCCCGTGGTGGCCTTCTGGGCGCTCGCCGTGTCGGGTTTCCTGATCGGCCGGCGGTCTCGAATCCCGGGCGCCGCGCTCCTGGGCCTGGCCCTCTTCGCGGAACAGCTCCCCTGGGCGTGGGACATGCTCCCGAGGGGGAACTACTCGCTCTTCTATCCCTGGCCGCCCGTCGTGGAGGCGGCAGCCAAGGAAGCGGGCAAAGGCGGGCCGTGGCGGATCACGGGGGGCGGATTCATCTTCTATCCGTCCCTGGGGCCGGTCTATGGGATGGCGGAGGTCCGCGCCCACAACCCGATGGCGCTCAAGGAGCCGCTGGACGTGCTGGAGACGGTCTTCGCCTTCAAGCCCGAGGGGCGGCGCTACAAGAGCGCGTTCCGAAGGCTGGACCATCCGCTCCTCGATTTTCTGAACGTCCGCGTGGTGATGACGGGCGAAAAAGCGCCCGTGCCCAACACGCTCGAACGGATCGACAACGGCCGCCTCGGCCCCGCGCGCCTCTACCGCAACCCCGACGCCCTCCCGCGCCTCTTCCTGGCGCCGCAGGTCCGCGTGCGGGAGCGGGCCGGCATCCTCGAAGCTCTCACCACGCTCCGGAATCCGCGCCGCGTCTTCCTGGCGTCCGAAGAGGTGGGAGACTGGCAGCCCCCGCGCCGCCCGTGGAACCCGGCGGCCGTGCGGGTGTTCCGCTGGACGCCCGGAGACATCGTGATGGGCGTGCCCCGCGAGGGAGAAAAGCTCCTCGCGAGCTCGCTCCCCTTCCCCTCCGGCTGGACCGCCCACGCCGGAGGCACGACGCTCCGCACGGTCCACGTGAACTACGCCTATCTGGGCGTCATCGTGCCGGACGGGGTGGAAACCGTAAGGCTGACCTTCGCGCCGCCGGGGCTCCGGGCCGGGCTCTGGATCTTCGCGCTAGGATTGATCGGGACCGCCGCGCTCCTCGTGTGGGGGAGGGGGAGGAGATGAGCCAGGCACCGCCGAATTCCGTGCATCCCAAAACCCGCGCCGAATGGCGCAAGTGGTTGGAGAAGCATCACACGATCTCGAACGCCTGGAAGCCGGAGACGCGGGCGAAGCGGGTGGAGGAGACGGCGCAGAAAGCGGCGGAGAATGTTCGGGCGAATCAATGGCGGGGGTGATGCCTTGAAGTCCTACGGCTCCCACGAGCGTAGCCCAGGAAAGCCGTCCCTTCAGGGACAATCGTGGGTAGCCCCAGGTTTCCAACCTGGGGCGGGGAGGCGCTGGGGCTGGACAGCGAATCGCCGCGTTGACCTTCTTTCAGCCCCAGGTTGAAACCATGGGGCTACCCACGATTGTCCCTGAAGGGACGGTTTGGAAAGGATATGCGAATCGCCGTTTCAGGATCTCACCGTACCGGCAAATCGACTCTGGTCGAGGCGCTCTCCAAAGCGCTTCCGGAGCATTCAGCCGTCGAAGAGCCCTACCGCCTCTTGGAGGAGGAGGGGTACGAATTCACGGAGATGCCGTCCGTCGAGGACTTCGAGCTGCAATTGGAACGATCCATCGGGTGCCTCAAAGAAGGCGAGCCGAACGTCATCTTTGACCGGTGCCCGGCGGATTTCCTGGGCTATCTCCTGACGCATTCCGAGGCCGAGCTTTTTGATCTCGAAAGGTGGCTGTCTCGCGTTCAGGCTGCGGTCGAGACGCTGGATCTGGTCGTCTTCGTGCCTGTGGAGGAGAGAGACCGGATTCCTATCCCTTCGTCGGAGGACGCCGATCTCAGGATGGAGGTGGATGAGAAGCTCAAGGAGATCCTTCTGGACAACGAATTTGATTTCGACGTCGACGTGCTGGAGGTGACGGGGGCGCCACGCGAGCGCGTTCAGCGGGTGATGGCATGTCTCCGCTAACCCCGACTCTCGCGGCCTTCAGGCTTCAAGGTATACTCGCAGCCTATGAAAACCTTCCTCCTGTCCCTCTTGTTGCTTCCGCTTCTCTCCAACGCCGCCTTCGGCAATGAAGAGAAACTTAGAAAATGGATCGATTCGTCCTCCTGGGCGGAAGGGACGGAGTACTGCGATCAGAAGCTGGCGGACGATCTGGCTCGCCGGCCGGACGTGCGGAGCCTTTCTGCGGATACCCTGGCTCGCCTCGCCACCTATTGCGCGGCGCTGGCCAGCGGCAAGGGGGACGAGGCCGGAACCGGTTGGTGGTGGTACACCGCCGCGGGCCTTCACCTCAAGACCGCGCAGGATCTGCTCCCGGAGATGCAGCAGCGGGGCCTGCTCAAGACCTTGCCGGAGCCGCGCGGCCGGGCCGTTGCGGAGGAGGAGAAGGGGAAGGTCCGTCTCCTGTCGGGCGAGGTCGTGGACGGTGCTCCAGCGAAGCCTCTCCCTCCACCGAGGTACCCGAAATATATGTTCCGTCTCGGCCCCGGCGTGGCTGCAACCGAAGTGGAGGTCGAGCTGGTGGTGCCGCGAGATGGAGTGCCACGGCAACCGCTTCTCTTGAGCGCTCAGGCGCTTCCGGTGCACGCGCTCTTTACCTATCGATTTCTCAGCGCTTGGCGCTTCGAGCCGGCGAAGGTCAACGGCGAGCCGGTCGATTGCATCTACAAAGTGAAGGTCAGCACGAAAAGGGCTCTATAGGTGGACAACAAACCCAATCCTCTCCTCGCCGGCAGCGCCGTGCTCTACTTTCTAGCCGGCTTAGCGGCCCTTTTCGCTCCTCAGGAGCTGCTCTCTTTCGGAGGCGCTGTTCCGGGTGATTTGAACGTCTCGCTGCTGCAGGCGGTCGGCGCCGCGTTCCTGGGGTTTGGGATGCTCAACTGGCTCAGCCGGTTCTCTCTGGTCGGGGGCATCTACGGCCGGCCGGTCGTCGCGGCCAACTTCGCCCATGCCTTTGCGGCGGCGGCTCTGCTCGTGAAGGCCGTGCCGCGAGGGAACGGATCGCCGCTGGCCTGGGCCGCCCTCGGGATCTACGGGGTTCTGGCCGTTCTCTTCGGGATCAAGTTCTTCGGCTCCGGTCGAAAGCCGTGAAGGACGAGGCGGAACTCCCCGGACCGCTGTCCGAGCTCGGCTGGCACATCATGCGAGCAAACCCGGCGATTCGTTTGCAAAGGCAACTATGTAGAGAATTCCCTTTCTTTCCAGTGTTTGTTGACTTCCTGTAGTTCTGCTACGATGAGAGATGGAGGTCGCGTAGTTGCATGGTTTCACTCAGCCGGGAGATCGCTCCTTCCCGGATTTCCACTCGCGAACGGACGCTGTTTGTAGGCGGGATGGCGGCGCTGCTGATTCTGGGCGCGGCCTTGCGCCTTTACGCTCTCGGTGTGCAGGCGTTCGATTGCGACGAGCTCTATGCTCTCCGGATTCAGGGGAATTCCTGGAAAGAGATCGGCGCTCTCTTCGGTCGCTCGGCGTTTCATGATTTCCACCCGCCGATCTCGTATCTGCTGTTCATGTTGTGGATTGCCCTGTTCGGGATGGGGGAGGCCGCGGTCCGCTCGCTGCCGGCGCTCCTGGGGCTGGTTTCGATTGGCCTTCAGGGTTTTCTGGGCCGGCGGGCCGGTGGGGTGTGGGTGGGGCTCGCGGGGGCGGCGTTTCTGGCGGTGAATCCGCTTCATATCGCGTATTCCCAGGAGGCGCGGCCCTATGCGCTGTTGGTGACGCTTACGATCGCGGCGCATCTCCTGTTCCTGCGGTCGCTGGGCGAGGCTTCGGCTGGAAACCGGGTGGCGTACGCGCTGATCGCCGCCGCCGGGATCTATACGCACTACTACGTGCTGTTCGCGCTCTTGCCTCACGGTCTTCTCGCCTTGTGGCTGCTGTGGAGCGGAGCAGAAGATTCGCGCCGGGCCGCGCGGCCGACGCTTCTGGCGTACTCCTGCGCCATGGCTACGTTCATCGCCTGGCTGCCGGCCCTCTGGTACCAGGTCTCGGGGAAGACCGGGGAGATGTCGCCCAAGGTTCTGGACCTCGGAGAGTCCCCTCTCCGGCAAGCGGGCTCTTTCCTGAAGGATGCCGCGGGCCTGGGGGCTTCGCCGTTTCTCCTGCCGGCGGTCCTGGCCCTCTTCGGCCTCCTGGCTTTCGCTTTCATGGATCGCGAGCGCCTTCCCGCGGCCCCCGCGGGCTCGGAGTCCGAGGGCCTCCCGCCGCGATGGGTGGGTGCCGGGGTGCTGGCAGCCGGGATTCTCCTCGCGGCCGGGCTGCCTCTCCTGGTCCCCCGGCTGCTCTTCCCGGCCGCGCGGGAGGTGCTGCGGGGCGAGGGGTATGAATCCGCTGCGATCGAGCCGCAGTTGCATGCGCTTTTCGGGTTCACGGTTTCGATCCCCGCGGCGGTGGGCGTGATCGGCCTTCTGATGCTCGTCTGGCCGTGGCTCTCGTCGCTGCCGTGGCGGCCCGTGGTCCGGAGGCGGCCTCTCACGGTGCGGGGCCTGCTGGCGGCTCTGCTGCTGCTCCCCGTGGGCGTCGTTCTGGTCCTCAGCCTCGCGGGCCTTCCCCTCCTCGCGGTGCAGTACCTGCTCGCTTTCGAGCCGGCTCTGGCGCTGGCTCTGGGGGTGGGAGCGGTGAGGCTCGCGAGCGTCCGTTGGGGGCGCTTCGCGCTGGCGCCGGCCGTCCTCTGTTTCGTTCTCGCGGGCCTTCAGTATCAGGCCGTGTCCGGCGTTTTCGACGTTCGCGGTATCCCTCTGGGCCGGCAGACCGGGGCATGGCGCGATCTGGTCCGCGAGCTCGACCGGCAGGGCGGCGATGGTCTTCCGCTGGTGCTGGTGGACAACTCGCGGAGCGATCCCGCGGAGCTCTATCTGCGCGGCCGCCCGATGATGCGCATCCTGGATTCCGGCACGGCCGCCGGCCTGCCGGAGCGTTTCCGGTTCGTGCACCTCGTGGGTTACCCCAGCAGCGAGGTGCTCCTGGGGAACCTTTCCCGGGCGTTTTCGCTCGAGGCCGGGTTCCGGGTGGATGAATTCGTGATCTATGAGGCTCACCGGAAGGAGGTTCCATGAGCGATTGGCATGCTCAACCGCACCACCTCTGGGTCGTGTTGCCCGCCTACAACGAAGAGGGCTCGCTCGGGCCGCTGCTCGAAGCTTTGTTGTGGGAGCTCGATTCCGATTCCTGCGAGTTCACGATTCTGGTCGTGAACGACGGAAGCACCGACAGGACTGCCGCGATCGTGCGGAGCTATGAGGACACGGGCCGGGTCCGGCTCCTCGATCACACGGTCAACCGCGGCCTGGCCGAGACGTTGCGCACGGGCCTGCTCGAAGCCGTCCGGCGGTCGGGCCCAGAGGACACGGTGGTGGTGATGGACGCCGACAACAGCCATCCGGCCGGCCTGATCTTCCGCATGACGCGCAGCCTCCGCGAGGGCAACGACGTCGTCATCGCGAGCCGTTACCGGGAGGGGAGCCGGATCCGGGGCTTGAAGCTGCACCGCAGGCTTCTGTCGAAAGGGGCCTCGTGGCTGTTCCGCGCGGTGTTTCCTACGCCGGGCGTGCGCGACTACACCTGCGGCTACCGGGCCTATCGCGCGAGCGTGCTGAAGCAGCTCGTGGACAAGCGCGGCGAGGAGCTCATTTCCGAGCGCGGCTTCGCCTGCATGGTCGACCTCCTGTTGCGTCTGCGCGAGGAGGGTGCCATCTTCAGCGAGGTGCCTCTCGTCCTGCGCTATGACCGCAAGGAGGGGGCCAGCAAGATGAAGGTGTCGCGAACGATCAAGGAGACGCTCTTTTTGATGTTCCGCAGAAGCCTGGGGTGGTGAGCGGGAACCGCGATCGCCTTCCCCCCGTCTAAGGAAAACAGGCCGGACTTCCCGTTTCGCGCCGGCCCGGGGGGTGCTCCATGCGGCGGATGGTTTTTCTGGCCTTCTTGCTTCTCGTGGTGGGCTGCTCCGCAAACCATCGCAGGGCGGGCACGGGGGACGTAGCGTTCCGTCTCACCTGGGAGGGCCTTTCGGATCTCGATCTGATCGTCGAGGACCCTGCAGGGAATTGCATCTTCTTTTACAGCCGCGAGTCCCCATCGGGCGGGATTCTGGACGTCGACTGCAATGCGGGCACGGACTTCACGTGCGAGCATCCGATCGAAAATGTTTTCTGGCCGAAGGCGACGGCGCCGGCCGGCTCCTACACGTTCTGGGTTCACGCCCATGCCCTGATTCCCGACGAAGCTCCGCTCGGGTTCCACGTGCAGGTTCTTCGCGGCAACCAGGTGTACTGGCTCAACGCGGACGTCATCCTCGATCATGAAGAGGTCCAGGGGCCCTACCATTACGACTTTCCGTCCGGCAAGGTCAGAAAGGGCGATCCTTCGCAGCCGCTCTGCGCCGGAAATGGCAGCGGGGTGAGGACGTCCCGGTAGGGGGGCGAGGAGCGTGGCCGTGCACGGCTCCGCTCGGAGCTCGGCTCGCGCGGTGATATCCTGAGAGTCAAACCCGGGTTTTGACGATCAGGAGGGCGCGCATGAGCACGCAGTGGTTCTATATGAGGGGGGACGAGCGTGTCGGTCCGTTCACGCAGGAGGAGCTGATCCAGGTGCTGCAGGCGACTCCGGAGCCGCACGGGGTGCTCGTGTGGGACCCGCGGCGGGCGGACTGGCAGCCGGCGGGGTCGGTCATCGAGATCGCCGGGCAGCTCCCTCCGCCCCTGCCTGCGCTTCCGCCGCGGAACCCGGCGGTCGTGCCCGTGCCTTTCGAGACGGCGGAGAAGATCGCCCAGCTCTACCGGCGTCTCGTGCTGCTGGTGGGCGCCCAGATCGTCCTGAGCTTCGTCTTCCTGGGCATTTCGGAAGTCCGCTCTGACTCTGCAGTCGTGACCCTGTTGGCGATTGTTGCCCCTCTCCTGGTGCTCGGGTTCTCGATCGCTCTCGTGGTGACGGCCTACCGGCTGGCCGCTGCGCTCGGGTCCGGCACCCCGGCTCTGTGGGCGGTCGGCATGTTCCTGAGCTGCATCAGCATCTTCGTGCTCCTGGCGCTGAGCCACAAGGCCCAGGTGTGGTGCCGGCAATACGGGATCAAGGTGGGCTTTTTCGGACCGACGAAGGAGAGCATCGAGGAGCTGAAGCGCAAGGGGATGACCTCGGCGTTCGATTGAGGGCCGGATTTCCTGGCGGGTAGGGTATAATTCACCGCCTAGAGCCAGCCCCACCAACGCAGGTTCTCGCTGTTCGGATGGCCCCAAACCAACTCAGGGAGCATGTGTATGACCCGATCCGCCGTTCTTCGTCTGTCTCTGGCTGCGCTGTTCGCGGCGTCCGCCGCCCATGCGGGCACGGGGTATGTGCCCCTGCCGGGCATCCAGACCGTGGGCTCCGCGACCTATGAGGCGCAGGTCCTGATCTCCAACAACGCGACCCAGACGCGCGAGGTCAAGCAGGTCCAGCTCGCGACCGATACCGACGGCACGCCGCGCGGCGCGGCGCCCGCGGGTCTCCAGATCGCGGCCAACCAGACGAACGTGGTGAAGCCCGCGGCGACCTTCCGGGGCCTGCTCGAGCTGTCGGGCTCGACGGATCTGCGCTTCGCGGCCCGCCTGGTCCGCACGGGCCAGGACAGCCTGGGCGTGCAGATTCCGGTGGTCACCTCGGACAACATGCAGGCGGCCAACCTGTCGCTGACGCTCCAGGGGCTGATCGCGGCGGGCACGCGCACGACCGACATCACGATCGTGAACGTGGGCAAGCAGGCGGCGCAGTGCCGGGTGAGCCTCTACCGGGCGGACGGCACGACGGTCCTCGCCAACAGCGAGGTGAACCTGAAGCCGCTCTCCCACCGCTATTTCGTGAACGTCTTCAGCGGCCTCGCGGCCGAGGCCACGGAGGCGCGGGCCACGGTGACCTGCAACAGGGACTTCTTCGCCTACGCGCTGCTGTCCAACAGCGCGACGGGTGAGCTCGCGGTGGTCGAGCCCTCGGGGAGCGGCGAGTCGCTCCTGACGGTGCCGGGCGCCGAGCCGGCATGCCCGGTGGGCGCCACCTGCTTCGACGCCAAGGGGCTGGTCCACCAGCCGACCAAGGCGGAGCCGGTCAAGCGCATCACGTTCAACGCTCCGGCGGGGACGTTCACCCGGCTGCGCCTCTCGCTCGAGGTCACGGTCGGCAACTTCTATCCGCAGGATCCAGACGGCAAGCACCTGATCTACTGGTTCGTGATCAACAAGAACTTCGACATGCCGGGCATGCTCTATTTCCGCGGGCCGAACGCCTACACGGCGCTCGCGCGCCACGGCGTCGGGCTCACCCATCCGGAGAAGAAGAAGATCGTGCAGCCGTTCCAGGGCGTTCCGGGCCGCACCTACAAGGTGGAGAACGACTACGACATGGGCCGCGGCGTGCTGACGATCCGGGTCACCGACGTGGAGACGGGCGAGGTCAAGGTGAACATGACCGACGCGCCGAACGTGGCCAAGGTGACGCTCACCACGGCCGACAAGTTCCTCGTGGACATGGGCTTCCCCGAGGGCAAGGTGCCGGACGAGGTGCCGTCCTACGGCTGGGCCTACCGGAACGTCCACCTCGAAGTGATCAAGTAGGGATTTCTCCTGAGGAAGGCGCGAAACCGGGCGCCGGGGGTTTCCCCGGCGCCCTTCTCACGCGAACGGCACGGGCCGGGGGCGGGAGCCGCTCAGGCGCAACGCCTGCCGCAGGCCGGCGGCCAGGCAGGCGGCGAGCTCGCGCCGCTCCTCTGCCGAGTATCCCTCCTCGTCCCCTTCTTCGAAGTCGTGAGCGAGCGATTGCAGCCCGGCGGCGGCGAGGTGGGCTCCCGGCTTGCCGGAGAACGCCTCCGCCAGCTCACGGAGGAGCTCCGCGATCTCCTGTTCTCTCCCCGACTCTCCCAGATGGAGCGCGAGGTCGAGCGTGGCGAGCGCTGCCTCGGGAAGGTGCCCGAGCTCCGTGAGGCGGCGGCGGGCGGCGTCGAGAAGAGAGCCGGCCTCCTCTTCTTCCAGCAGAACGGCCACCCGGCCTTCCAGCCAGGCGGCCATCGCCTCCTCCTCCCGGTCGAGGAGGGGATAGAGCGCCCAGGCTTCGTGCCGCACGGCCCGGGCCCGGCCGGCCAGGCCGTGGCCCGCCAGGGCCAAGGCGAGCGACAGGCCCGTGCGCACCCAAAGCCAGGGCCTCTCCTCGGGGCCGAGCCCCTTCCACGCCTGCTCCAGGGGGTGCAGCGGCTCGAAGGGCTCTCTCTCCTCGGTCCACAGAAGACCCAGAAGCGCGAAGCAGGCGGCTTCATCCCGGGGGAGCCCGTCCCCGGCGTAGATCCGGGCGGCGCGCTCGAACAGGGCGGCCGCCTCGTCCAGCCGGCCCTGCTCCCAGCGCAGCAGGCCCAGCAGGCGGGCCGACCAAGCCCTCCCCGCGGTGTGCACGGCGAGGCCGGCGGCCTCTGAGAGCGCCGCGGCCGCCCCCGGGAGGTCTCCCCGGAGGCGGCGGGCGTTGCCCGCGAGTCCCAGAGCGCGCGCGAGGCTTTCGAGCCGAAGAGCCGGCGAGCCCGGCTCCGCCGTTTCGAGGCCCTGGGCGAGGGCCACGGCGAGCGAGGCGAGCTCGTCGGCCCGAGCCGGGTCCGTGGGCTGGGCGGCGTGGCTCTCGGCGAGCAGCAGGTCCAAGAGGCCGGCGGCGCGGTACGGCGGCTCCGTGATGCCGCGGAGCCGAGCGTCCCGGGGCAGGCTCAACAGCTCTCCCAGGAGCCGCGCAGACTCCTCCTGATCGACGAGGACCCCGGCGATCGTCTCGGGCAGCCGGCCGGCCACGCGGTCCAGGATCTCCCCGTACGGGTCCCGGGGCTCCGCCGCGGGCTCCTTCGCCAGCGCGTCGACCGCCCAGGAGCGGCAGGAGTCGCAGGTGAGCAGGTGGAGGAGCCGCTCCTCTTCCCCCGGCTCCAGGCCGGCGAGGACGTGGCGGGCTACCTCCGCGTGGAACGTGTCCCTCACGGCGGGCCATCCGCCAGCGTCCGCAGATCCCGGAGGGCGGGCCCGAACGCGTCCGCGAGGAGGCATTCGATGACCGTGCGGATCTCCAGAGAGGAGCCGTCCGGCGGGAGGCTCGCATGGACTCCCAGCAGCCGGAAGCGGATCGCTTCCACCTCGGCGGCGATCTTCGAGAGCTGCTCCCGGGCGGCGGCTTCCGGGCCGGTCTTCGTGGCTTGGCGTGATCTCGTCATGCGCGGGAGCGTAGGGGGGAAACCGCGGCGCCGCGCACGGCGAGAGGACGTTTCAGCACCCGCACACTTGCCATTGCACTCGGAAAGTGGAGTGCGCGAGAATACGGAACCCCGGGCCCGCCGGATCTCGTGCGCCCATGTCCCTTATTTTCTCCGGCCGGCACTCTTGCTTCTTGGACGTGTGACGATTCCCGAGGAGGATTCCCGAATGCCGCGACAGGCTTCGCCCGATCACGGTCTCGTTCTCTGGTTCCTGCGCAGCGCGCAGGGTTGGAAGCAGGCGGAGCTGGCCGAGGCCGCCGGCTTCTCCCCCCGCCTCGTCAACGACTACGAGCATGGAAGGAAGCCCCTCTACCGGGACCGGCTCGAAACGCTCGTGGCCGTTCTGGGGCTCCCCCCGGAGATCGTCGACGCCACGCTCGCCCTCCTCGCGGACGCCCGCGCCGCGAGCCGGACGCCGCACGGCCCGGCCGACCCCTCCGGCAAGGTCCGCCGCCGCATCGACGCCCTGGCCGCCGAGGCGGGGCGGGCGGTGAGCGACGGCTTCCGCTCGCTCCTCACGCTCCTCACCCACGAAAGCCAGGCCCAGCAGGCGCGGCAGCAGGCCGAGGCGCTCTGGGCGCGGCTCGCCCCGCGGCCGGCCGAGGAGCGGCGGGCCCTGGTGGATCACCCGAAAGCGGGGTTCCGGAGCTGGGCGCTCTGCGAGCGGGTAGCGGCCGAGAGCATCGCCGCCGCGCCGAACCATCCCCGGAAGGCGCGCGAGCTCGCCGAGCTGGCCCTCCGCATCGCCGAGGTCGCCCCCGGCCCCGGCCCCTGGCGCGACCGCCTTCAAGGCTACGCCTGGGCCTTCGTGGGCAACGCCCGCCGCGCCTGCAGCGACCTGCCCGGCGCTGAAAAGGCCATGACCAGGGCCCGGAAGCTCTGGGAGGCCGGCGCACCCGGCGACCCGGGTTTCCTCGAAAAGGCATGGCTGTCGTGGATGGAAGCCGCCCTGCGCAGGGATCAGCGGCGCTTTCCCGAGGCCCTGGTGCGGATCGACGAAGCCCTGGCCCTGGACCGGGGCGAGCTGCGGGCGCAGATCCTCATCACCAAGTCCGGCATCCTCGAAGCGCTCGGCAATGCCGAAGGCTCGACGGCGGTGCTCGAAGAGGCGGCTCCGTTGATCGACGGCCGCCGGGACCCGCGACTCGCGCTGGTCGTGCGGTTCAACCTCCTGGTGGATCTCTGCCGGCTGGGCCGGGCCGCCGAGGCCGAGCCCGGGCTACCGGCCGTGCGGAGGCTCGCGGAGCGGCTGGGCGAGGAGCTGGACCTCCTGCGGGTCGTGTGGCTCGAAGCCAACGTCCTGGCCGGTCTGGGACGGACGGCCGAAGCCGAGGCCGCCTTCCAGCAGGTACGGAAGGCGTTCGCCGCGCGCGGGCTGGCCTACGACTGCGCGCTGGCGAGCCTGGAGCTGGCCCTTCTCCTCCTGGAGCAGGGGCGCGCGCCGGAGGTCCGCGCCCTCGCGCAGGAGATGCTGTGGATCTTCCAGGCGCAAGGAGTTCACCGCGAAACCCTGGCGGCGCTCCGCCTCTTCTATGACGTCGCCCGAAAGGAGGAGGCCACGATCGGGCTGACCCGGCGCGTCATCGCCTACCTCTACCGGTCCCAACACGACCCCGAGCTCCCCTTCGAGGACGGGGCCGAAGCTCCGGGAGCTCCGGCCCAATGAAAAGAGACGGCTTACTGGTTGGGCTCACAAAGGCCCAGGGGGTCCATCCGGCACCCGGCCTCGGTGGTGGGCGTGCTCTCGATGCAGCGGCCCCAGGGATCCATCCGGCACCCGGCCTTGCTCCACACGCTCGCGAGGAGGCTCTCCAGGCGGGCGAAGAAGGAGGGGAGGTGGAGGACGGAAGCCTTCGCTTCGGGGACGTCGGCCGGGCGGGGGACCGGGGAGGCCGCGGCTCCGGAGGCTCCCAGGACGAGGAGGAGGAGGACGGCGAACGGGCGGAGAACGCGCATGAACGGCTCCTTTCCGGGAGGCGGCCCGGCGCCGGCCTCCATGGCCGCGGGGCCCGCTCCCGAACGCAATCGTCTCCTGAAAGGTGGAGAAATCCGCGGAATCCGCGACATGGCATCGCTTTGGAGGAGGAGTCGATGGGAAGAGAGGACGGGGAGGACCCGGAATCGCAGCTCGCGATGGTCCTCTTCCGCTACTCCCGGGACTGGGACCAGCAGGAGCTGGCGCGGGCCGCGGGGATCGCGCCGAGCCAGGTGTCGGTGTACGACCGGGGCGAGCGGCCGGTCCCCCGCAAGACCCTGGAGCGGATGGCGGACGCGGCCGGAGTCCCCCGCGTCCTGCTCGATCCGGTCCTGCGCGTGCTGCGCGCCTTCCGGATCGCCGCGCAGGGCCGGTTCCGGGAAGGCCGGGCGCTCGAAGAGGTCCTCGCCTCCCGGCTGACCGCGATCGTGCGAATGACCGTGGACGTGGCGCTGGAGGCCGCCCTGGAGGAAGAAACGCCCCCGGCAGGCGCCTCCTGGCCGCCCCGCGCCGAAGACCGGGAGGAAGCGGAAGGCCTCTGGCGGTCGCTCGAGCCGTATACCGCGCGCCAGAGGGCGGCGCTCGTCGAGGAGGTTGCCGAGCTGCGGAGCTGGGCCCTGTGCGAGAGGGTGGCCGCCGAGAGCGCGCTCGCCGCCCCCGGGGAAGCGCTGGCGCTGGCCGAGCTCGCCTGCCTCATCGCGGAGAAGGTGCCGGGGCCGGAGCCCTGGAGCCTCCGCCTCCAAGGCTACGCCTGGGCCCACGTCGCGAAGGCCCGCCGCGCCGGCAACGACCTGCCCGGAGCCGGGGAGGCGCTGCGCCGCGCCCGCGAGCTGTGGGAGGCCGGAGCTTCCGGCGATCCCGGGTTGCTGGAGGCATCCTTGCTCGCGTTCTGAAACGACTCCGGAGCCGTGCCCTATAATGGCGTCCCACTGTCACGCGCGGTTTACCAAGAGGTCTTGTCGGGACTGGACTCTATGGCCGAGCTCGTCCGGAATGTCCGATTCGCCGTTCGATTGCTGCTCAAGAGCCCTTTTTTGACAGCCGTTACAGTGACCTCCCTGGCCCTTGGAATCGGCGCCACGACAGCAGTCTTCAGCTTGGTCGACGTTCTGCTCCTGAGGCCACTGCCGGCAGTCGATGCCCCCGCCGAGCTGGTAGCGGTGCTTGGGGTCGAGACGAAGTCGCCCGAGCGGCTTCATTCGCTCTCCTGGGGTGACTATCTCGACTATGCCGGTCGTACGGACGTCGTCTCCGGGCTCGCTGCGGTGGCCGGCTGCGAGTTGAGCCTCACTCATGGCGGGCCTGCCGAACGCATCTCAGGGCTCGCGGTGTCACCAAACTACTTCACCGTGCTCGGCGTCCGTCCTGATCGAGGACGGCTGTTCTCACCTGGCGAGGACAAGGCACCGGTTGCCGTCATCAGCCATGGTCTCTGGCAGCGTCGTTTTGGTGCCAGCCCTGACGTGATTGGCTCTACCATCACCGTGAATGGCACGAGCCTTTCAGTCATAGGTATCGCTCCTGAAGGGTTCTGGGGCACCGACCTTGGAGCCCGGGCAGAGATCTGGATTCCGTTGGGCATGTACTCCGGCGTCGCCAAGGGGGTTTTCGTTCCGTTCACCGGTCAGCAGGACCGCAAGCAGCGATGGTTGAAGACGGTCGGACGCCTCACCGCCGGGATGACGGTTGATCGGGCCCAGAGCACTTTGAACGTAATGGCAGGGAATTTGGCCAAGGCTTATCCGGAGTCCAATGCCGGAAGCGGCGTACGGGTGATGCCGCTCAACGAGATCGCTCTCGGACAAGGAATGCGTCCGCTGGTTCTGGGCTTCGCGGCCAGGCTCATGGCGGTCATCGCCTTGGTGCTCGCAGTGGTGACGATCAACGTGGCGGGGCTGCTCCTGGCGAGAGGGCTCTCCCGGCGGCGAGAGATCGCCGTCCGTTTGAGCTTGGGAGCCGGCCGGGGCCATCTGATCCGGCAGCTTTTCGTGGAGGGGGTGGTCCTGGGGCTTTTCGGAACCGTAGCCGGCATTTGCCTGGCGATGGCCGGTTTGCCACTTCTCGAACGGCTCAACCTCCCTGGAGGCCTCGCCATGAGGGACGTCGCCCTTTCAGGCCGAGCCCTGGGTTTCACAATCCTCGTATCCTTGATCTGCTGTGTCGTCTTTTCGCTCCTGCCGGCCGTCCGGATCGTGAGATCTTCGCTCGTGCCAGCCCTGCCTGCAAAGCTGACGGGCGGAAACCGCCTGCGCTTCGGGTTGCGAGAGCTCCTGGTCGGCCTTCAGATCGCCCTGGCGCTTCTGGTCATGATCGCCTCGGGACTCATGCTCCGCACGGTGGCCAACCTGCGGGCGATCGCTCCTGGGTTCGATCCGGCGCACGTCCTGGTGTTCTCCATCGATCTCGCGCCAGCAGGTTATGAGGGGACGCGAGTTGCCACTTTCTATCGCGACCTCTTGGAGCGTCTTCGGAGGGAACCCGGAGTGAGAGCTGCGAGCATGGCGTCCGCCCTGCCGATCATGGGCGGTAATCTGGTCGTTGATCTGACCGTATCCCCTGAGGATGGCCCGCTGGCAGGAGCCGGCGAACCGTCACAGCCGTCCGTACGCCATGCTCTGATCGGTAGTCAATACTTTGAAACGGTGGGTATGAAGCTTGTCAAGGGGCGAGACTTCGGGCCGGAGGACGATTCTGCGACTGGCACGGTCGTCCTCAACGAGTCGGCGGCACGCCTGCTCTGGCCTGGGCAGAATCCGCTCGGCCGGAGACTGCACCTGGTTCAGAGCGAGCAACCCTTTTCCGTGATCGGAGTTGTGGCTGACGCCAAATACGCCACCCTCAAGGAAGGGGCTGTACCGGTCCTCTATCTCACCCACTCCCAAGCGGATAAGTCTTTTATCGGATCACTTCTCGCATCCGAAATGACCCTTCTCGTCCGCACTTCCGGAGAGCCGCGGCAAGTGCTTGACAGCGTTCGCGAGACCGTGCGCCGGATAGACCCACTGCTGCCAGTGTTTCAGGTCTCAACTCTCGAGGAGCTGCTGGCTTCGGCCATTGGAACCGAGCGTCAGGCGGCAGTGCTCTATGGAAGCCTGGCGCTGGTGGCGCTGGTGCTGGCGATGCTGGGTCTTTACGGCATCGTGTCGAACGCCGTTGCCGAACGCACCCGGGAGATCGGCATACGTGTGGCCTGCGGCGCAACCCCGGGTGAGGTGAAGCGACTGCTCATGAGTCGTAGCGTTTTTCTCGTCCTGGCAGGTGTTGCGGCTGGGTTGGTGGCGGCAGTGCCTTCCATCCGGATTGTCGAGAGCCAACTCTACGGTGTTGAAACGGATGATCCCGTTACTTGGCTGGGAATTCCGCTCATCCTCGTCTGTGCGGCGATGTTGGTAAGCGCTGTTCCCGCACGCCGCGCGGCGCGAATCGATCCCGTCGCGGCTCTGCGGAGTGAAGGCTGAGCAGCCTCTTTCCGGGAGTATGACCGAGTATCGATCGTCTTCTCGCATTTCATATCGCAAGTATTCGACACGAGGCATTACTTCCGCCAGTGTCAGTAAACAGGCCGTGGCCTTTAGCTTGACGGGTTTGCGGCTGCTTGATAGAGTCAAAATCCTATCCAAGAAGAAAAGGAGATTTCAATGAAGAAGCAGACGCTTATTTCGAAACTCCGTAGTGAAGCCAAGTTGCGCCAGGAACTTACGGGTGTCGATCTCGTGCTCGTGCTCGGAGGAATTAAGACGATCACGCAGGATTCAAATGGCAAGGCCATTGTAGTGGATGGTGACACGATCGAGACCTAGCTCAAGCCTGACCCAGAAAAGAGGCGTTTGCCCTATAAACGGGCCAGAAGGACCGGCCACTGTCGGTTCTTTTGCTTTTTCCCCGAGAGAGCTCCTCACATGCCTGCAACCGTTGTAATACTTTCTTGTCCGCAAGACTTGCACGCCCACGCGATGTGTGAGGCTCTGGAGCGAAAGGGTGCGGAAGCATGCTTTTTTTATGCGCCGGATTTTCCCGAACGCACTGAACTGACGATCCGCCTCTTGGCTCAGAAGCAGGTGTTGGAATCCAATGGGCCTTCGCGTATGGAATTTGGCCCGGGCTGCACTTCGGTCTGGCTGAGGCGGCCTTACCTCGCTAAAACACCAGACGACTTCGAAGAAACCGATCGGAGAATGATCGAGCGCGAGTGTAGGGACATGATCTTGAGCTTTTTCAGCCTACTTTGCCCAGATGCTCTTTGGGTAAATCCCTTGCACTGTTTCTTCACCGAACGTTACAAGCCTGCGCAACTCGTAACGGCCCAGCAGTGCGGCCTGAAGATTCCACCAACCTTGATCAGCAATGCGCCGGACGAGATCCTGACTTTCGTCCGGGAGGCCAACCGGCCGGTGGTGTATAAGACCTTCAACTCGCTCCTTTCCACAAGCATCGTCACTGTTGATTTGCTTACCGAGTCCGATACGCTTCGTTGGACACCGGGAATCTACCAGCATTACGTT
Organism: Thermoanaerobaculia bacterium; assembly: GCA_035278895.1. Taxonomy (GTDB): domain Bacteria; phylum Acidobacteriota; class Thermoanaerobaculia; order Multivoradales; family UBA5704; genus DATARR01. The sequence goes on from DATEIO010000811.1 coordinate 19,415, forward strand.
GAAAAGGACCATGAGCTACGCGTTACCGTGATTGGACGCCGGCTCTTCGCACTGCGCATCAACTCCCAACAAACCGTTCGCGGAAAAGTTGACTGGCGGGACGCTCAATGGCAGCCCAGGGACGGCTCCAGTGATCTGACCATGCAGCCAGTCGCTCTGCCAGAGAAGATCCGGCGCTCCTGTCGCCGTCTTATGGAGAAACTCGGTCTCGCGTACGGTGCAATCGACTTTGTGGTGACTCCAGAGGGGGAGTACGTGTTCCTCGAGGTCAACCCTTCGGGTCAATTTCTCTGGGCGGACTTTGAGGCCGGTCTCCCCTTGCTCGACGCAATGTCCGAAATGCTGATACAGGGACGGCTCGATTACAGGTGGAATCGCCGCGCGAAGGGCGTTCGATTTGACGAGGCCTTTCTGAAAGCCGTCGAAGCGCGACGGAGTCGAAGCATGTCCGAGCACATTTCTGATCTACGGCCTTGGTGAGGCAAGCCTGCCTGCCGAGAGGACGGGGCGTCGCCCGTCCGCGTCCGGGTCCCGTCCGCCCGGCTGACCAACTCCGTCGCCCCGGCCGGCACGGCGGCGGCCAGGGCGAGCAGGAAGGCTGCGGTCCAGGTGCGATTCATGGAGTCTCCCGGGGGATGACGGCGACGAAGGCGTCCGGATAGCCGTTCAGGTCTCTGGGGACCAGCTCCGAGGCCAGCTGGTGAAAGCGGCGACGGAGCCGTTCGCGGAGAGAAAGGTCCGCTGGGAGCTGCGGGCGCCCACCCGGAGCGGGTCCTCGAAGGCGTGGCTGACCAGGGTGGCCGTCCCGGCCGTCCGGTCGTGGACGAAGAGATTGAGCGCGGTCTGGGGGCCGTGCAGGCCGGGGCGAGGTCCAGGCGGTTGGAGAGGAACGCCACGCGGCGGCCGTCCGCGCTGATCACCGGGACGGCGGAGCCTCCGGGGCCGGCCGTGGCCACGGTGCCGGCGGCCCGGGTGACCATCTCGATGGCTCCGGTCTCCCGGTCGAAGACGAAGATGTCGATCGAGCCTCTCCGGGTCTCCACGTCCACCTGTCCGGGCACGAGGTCCGCGGCCATGCTGGCGAAGGCGACGAACCGCCCGTCGGCCGAGAGGTCGGCTTCGCTGGGGCCAGGCCGTTGCCGGTCCCCGGAACCTTGGAGGAGAGGGGTCAGTGGATGAAATTAGATGGCTGCGCCTGGGGCGTAGGGTGCAGAGGACGAGGCTGCACCCTACGTCATTGCGGTCGAAGACCTCACAGAGGGGGCGTGGAGAGTGACTCGGTGTCGGGGTGAGAGGCAACTTCGGAGATCAGGGATGTCAACGCAATGCGGAAGTCCTCGACCTCCTTAACAAGACGCTGGAAGACGCCCGGACGTTCCAGGCCGCCCAGCTAACAGAGCGGCGGAGGCGGTACTACGAGCTCGCGCCCGCCACGGAGCTGAGCCGGCCCCAGGGCCATTCGGGATCCTGGGCCGCCGGGGCGGTTGCGCCGGCGAGCGGGGCAGCCGCGGAAGACGGCACCTTGGCCGGGCCCCTGACCGGGGCGGGCGGCGGATCGTAAGGGGGAGAGGAGCGTCCGTGAAGGGGAATCCTTCCGGAGAAAGGGAGAACGGCCGCACCGAGCCGGTAAGGCCGTCCCACCGAGCGGTGCGGGCCCCGCACCGAATGGGGAGAGCCCCGTACCCGTCCGGTGGAAGCCCACACCCGTTCGGTGCGGCGCCGCACCCACTCGGCCGGGAGCTCTACCCGCCCGGTGCGGCGCCCCGTCCCAACGGGTGAGCGCCTCTCCCCGCTCGGTGGAGCCTCCGACCCGCTCGGTGGAAGCCCCGACCTGCTGGGTGGAGAGGCGTACCCGTTCGGTCCGGCGTTCGCACCGGCTCGGGGCGGCTCCTTTCCCGGATGGGAGAGGCCCCGTACCCGCCGCGGAGACGCCGTCCCTTTCCAGTCCCGGCAGCGCTCCCAAACTCCTTCAACAGCCGACGTGCAGACTGGGTCGCCCGACTGGGTCGGTGACGGGTCGGTTACCTCCCCCGGCACCTGCCGGGACCTCCCCCACACGCACCTCCTCAGGATTCGACGAAGCTCCGTCACGCCCATCCCCTCCCGGCACGACCTCGTAGCGTCTATAACTCCTCATCGACAACGCTGGGCACGGAGAATGTCCCCGCACCCAGCCTTGCAGAGCCGGCGCTGATCCGGGAGAACGAGGACCACCCGAGGGCCGTCTCGCCCGGGGATTCGCCGGACTCGGAGAGCAGGGTGATCCGCCCGGAGCGGGCGTTGGCGAGGAAGACGCCGGTAAAGGTGCCATTGGCGTCGGTCGCGCCGGAGACGAGGTTCGTGGCGACGCTCTTGAAGACGATCCAGGCGCCGTCGTCCGAGAGGCCGGTGGCGACCGAGTCCCCGTTGGCTCCCCGGGTCACCAGCTGAATCCGGCCGCTCGACCGGGACCAGAGGAAGACGTGCGTGGGGATCGGCTTGCGGCCCGGATTGGGAACGAGGTTCCGGGCGTCGCTCGTGAAGAGGACGTAGCTCCCGTTGGCCGAGACGGCGGCGAGGTCGGTCCGCCCGAAGAGAGCGGGGTTCGCCGGGTTGCTCCCGTGGCTCACCAGGGACATGGAGCCGGTGGCCCGCTCCCACAGGAAGACGTTCGTCCCGCCGCCTCGCGGGCCGGGGAGAAGGGTGGTCGCGTTGGAGAGGAGGGCGACGAAGCGGCCGTCCGCGCTGATCGAAGCTCTCGGAGTTTCGACGCCGAGGTTCCCGGGCGAGACGGCTCCCGGCCCGATCCGCGTGAACGTTCCGGCCCCGCGGTCGTGGAGATAGAAATAGGTCCCCGGGGGGGCCGCAGCCATTCCGGGAACGAGGTTGACGGCCTCGCTCGCGATGACGGTGTAGCGGCCATCGGCCGAGATCGCGAGAGGCCGGCTCGGCCCGCTCGCGGTTTCGGAAGCCCGGCGCGGTGGGACGCGGGAGAGGAGCTCGACGCTGAGGGCTCCGGCCGGCGCGGCGGCCAGCGCGAGGAGGAGGGCGGCGGTCCAGGTGCGATGCATGGAATCTCCTAGGGGATGACGGCGGCAAAGGCATCGGACAGCGGTCCCAGAGAGCGGTTGAAGTCTCCGGGAACGAGGTCGGTCGAGGTGCAGCTGAAGGCTGCCGCGGTGCCGGCGGTGGAGAGGAAGGCCGGTCCGCACGTGCCGTCGCTCCTCCGGGTGGGATCTGCGAACGAGTGGGTGACGAGCGCCGTCTCGTGGGTGCCCCGGTTGTGGACGAAAAGGTTGCCATCGGACCGGAAGGCCACGCGGCGGCCGTCCCCGCTGATCGTCGGGAGGTCGGCCCGGAAGTCGTCCGGATGGCTGATCCGCTCGGTCTGCCCGGTGGCGCGGTCGAAGACGAAGATGCCGCCGTATTGGTAGACCGTGAACCGGCCGGTGGTGGAGAGGCTGGCCGTTTCGGGAAAGGCTTCGGGGGTGACGAGCCTGCTCGTGCCGTTCCGGTCGTAGAGGTACAGGTCGTCGTCGCCCCAGAAGAGGAGGACCTGGCCGTCCGCGGAGAGGTCGAGACCGAACCTCCCCGAGAGGGTCTCGGAGGCGACCCCGCTCGCGAGGATCGTCGTGCCGGTCTCCCGGTCGAAGAGATAGACGTCCTCCCCCTCGGGGTCCGGAATCGTCACGAGGTTCGTGGACCCGCTCGTGTAGGCGATCCACTGGCCGTCGCCGGAGAGGAGCAGCCGGGAGGGGGAGGAGACGTGGGCCGCCACGTTCGTGGTTCCGGCGGCCCGGCTCACCAGGGTCTTCGCGCCGGTGCTCCGCTCCCAGGCGAAGACGTCCAGGGTTCCGGGGGCGTCAGCCTGGCCGGGGACGACCTCGGCCTCGCGGCTGTCGAAGGCCACGACTCCACCGTCGGCCGAGATCGCCACGCTCTGGGAGCCGTAGAAGAACCCGGCGATCCAGGTCGTCCGGCCGGTCGCGCGGTCCCAGAGATAGACCTTGTTGACCAGGGCGCGGCGGGGTCCGGCGGTGACGTCGTTGGCGTTGGAGAGGAAGGCCACGAAGAGGCCATCGGCGCTCAACTGCCCGCGCAGAGACCCGCCGACGTTCGAGTTGACCGTCCTTCCCGGGTCGTCCGCGGAGCGGGTGATGAGCTGGACCGTGTCGAGCTGGCGGTCGTAGAGGAAGAGGTCCTCCACGCGGTTCGCCTCGCGTACGCCGGGGACCAGGAGGCTCGCGTCCGCCGTGCTGGTGAAGAGCACGAAGCGGCCCGAGGCGTCAGTCGACTGGACGACGCTCGCTCCCTGGGGAGTCACGGAGCCCAGATCCCCGGCGTGAAGGGAGACGATCTCCCGCTCGCCGTTCCTGGACTGGAGCACGGCGTCCTCGGCGCGGTTCAAGTCCCGGGGCGCCAGATCGGACGCGAACGTGGTGAAGGCGATCCACCGGCCGTCCGCGGAGAGGAGAGCTCCCGGGGATCTCGCTCCGGCCGCCCGCGTGGGCGAGGCGCCGGAGAAGGAGACGAGGGTCCTCTTGCCCGTGCGCCGGTCGAAGAGGAAGACGTCCTCCTGGTTGTTGTCGTCCGCCACCCCGGAGACCTGGTTGTTGCCCGTGGTGGTGTAGAGGACCCAGGCGCCGTCGCTCGACAGGCCGGAGAGCCTCAAGGACGGCGACCCGTTGGTGGAAGGCCGGCTCGCCATGACGGTTTTCCCCGTGGCCCGCGACCAGAGGAATGCATCCATCGACGACTCCGTCGACTCCCCCTGGCGGTTCACGACGTTGACGGCGAAGCTCGTGAAGATCACCCAGGCCCCGTCAGCGCTCACGAAAGGCGGGCTGGAAGGCTCGGTTCCCCCGTCGCGGACTCCGACCCCCTGGGTCAGCGAATTCCGCGCGTGGCTCACGAGCGCGACCTGCCCGGTCTGGCGGCTCCAGAGGAAGATGTTCGGCGCGGGGCCACTCTGCCGGGGGACGAGGTCGGCCGCGGCGCTCGCGAAGGCCACGAACCGGCCGTCCGCGCTGATCGTGGGAAGGCTCGACCCCGCGTTCCCCGTGGCGAGCGGGCCTCGCGCCGCGTGGCTCACGAGGACGGACGTGCCGGTCGTGCGGTCCCAGACGAAGACGTCCCCCTCGTTGATCCCGTCGCGGTCGGTGAAGCTGGCGACGAGATCGGACGCCGAGCTCCAGAAGGCGACGTAGCGGCCGTCCGCGCTGATCGACGGGGCACCGGAATCCCGGTCGCCCATCCGGCTGGGGTCGGTCGCCGAGCGGCTCACGGGCACGACGTCTCCCGTGCGCCGGTCCCAGAGGAAGACGTTCGTGAAGAAGAGCTCCTGAGGCGCGATCCCATCCACGAGGTCGTCCGCCTGGCTGGAGAAGGCGACGTAACGGCCGTTGGCGCTGATCGTCACCTGGTAGGAGACGTTGTTGCCCGTTCGCGTCCGGGCCCCGTCCGCCCGGCTCACCAGCTCGGTCGCCCCGGTCACCCGGTCCCAGACGAAGACGTCGGACGTCCCGTTGGTGTCCTCCTGATCGGGGACGAGATCGGTCGCGTAGCTCAGGAAGGCCACGAACCGGCCGTTTCCGGAGATCGCGACCTGCTCCCCGGACGCGTCGTTTCCCCCGACCTCGGGAGAGTCCGCGTTGTGGCTGACCAGGGTGGACGTGCCGGTCGCCCGGTCGTAAAGGAAGAGCTGGCGCCCCGGAGTGGGGCTGGTGATCCCGGGGGCGAGGTTGACGGCTGCCGACACGTAGGCGACGTAGCGGCCGTCGGCCGAGATGGCAGAGGCGAGGCTTGCCCCGCTCGCGGTGGCGGATTCCCGGCCCGGGGCGACCCGGGAGAGGAGCTCGACGTCGACGGCCCCGGCCGGCACGGCGGCCAGGGCGAAGAGGAGGACGGCGGTCCCGGTGCGGCGCATGGAGATCTCCTCTAGGGCAGGCTGGCGACGAACGCGTCCGGCAACTGGTTGAAATCGTTGGGCACGAGCTCAGGCGCATCGGTCGAGAAGGCGACGGCGTTGCCCGCGGCGGCGAGTGCGGCGGTCAGGGTGACGCGCGTGACGGTCGTGCGGGTGGGCGAGGCGAAAGAGCGGCTCACCAGCGCGGTCTGGCCGGTCGCGCGGTCGAACACGAAGAGGTTCAGGGCCGCGGGGCCGGACTGGCCGGCCACGAGGTCGGTCGACCAGCTCGCGAAGAGCACGCGGCCGTCCGCGGAGAGCTGAGGGCTGATGGACCCTCCTCCCCGGTTCGCTGCCGTGGCGTTCGTGCCGGCGGCCCGGCTGACCAGGGTCACCTCGCCGCCCTCCCGGTCGTAGAGGAAGACGTCGTGCGTGCCGTTGCCGTCCACCTGTCCGGCCACGAGGCCGGTCGAATCGCTGGTGAAGGCCACGAACCGGCCCGCCGCGTCCAGGCCGGCGGTTCCGAGCCCGCCGGCCGCCCGGGTGAGGGAGCCGGGCGTGTGGGAGACGAGGCGGACCGTGCCGAAGAGATGGTCGTAGAGGAAGAGGTCGGTCGAGGAGGCGTCGTCGATCTGCCCGTCGACGAGGCGGGAGGAGGCGCTGGTGAACGCGACGAAGCGGCCGCTTCCGCTCACTTTGGGGAAGCCCCCGCCCACGGCCTCGGCCGAATCGGCAGCCCGGCTCACCAGGGTCGTCGTGCCCGGGCCCCGGTCGTGGACGTAGACGTTCCCGTCGCTCCAGGCCACGAGGAGGCCGTCGACGGACGCCGAGACGGACAGGACGTCGCGCGTGCCGTCCGAGAGCCTCGTCACCTCGCCGGAAAGGCGGTTCCAGACGAAGACGTCCACGGTCTGGGAGCCCTCGTCTTCTCCGGGAGCCAGGTTCGTCGCGCGGGAGAGGAAGATCACCAGACTGCCGGTGACCGCCCCGGGGTCTCCGAGGTAGGAGTCCCCGTTCCCGCCGGCCGTGGGGGAGGAGGCTGCGTGGGAGACCAGGGCCGTTGTGTCCGTCTCCCGGTCCCAGACGAAGAGGTTCGGAGTCGCCCCGGTTCCTTCGAATCCGGGGACCAGGTCCGTGGCCTGGCTCCAGTAGGTGACGAAGCGGCCGTCCACGCTGATCTTCCCGTCCCGGGACGTTCCATTGCCGCTCGCCGAGGAAGAAGAGGCGGCGTGCGAGACCAGGGTCGTCGTCCCCGTGGTCCGGTCGCGGAGGTAGACGTTCTGCTTCCCGTTGGCGTAGCTGTCGAACACGGCGAACCGGCCGTCGCCGGAGATCGAGGACGTGAGGCTCCCTCCCGGAGACGTCGAGGAGGCGAGGCCCGGCGCGTGGAGCGTGACGAGCGTCCGCTCCCCCCCGGCGCGGGTTTCGACGACGATGTCCGAGGCGGCGTTCGTGTCCCGGACGCCGGGCACGAGGTCGGACGCCGTGGTGGCGTAGGCGAGGACCCGGCCGTCCGCCGAGAGGACGGAGAATCCCGAGGGGCCGTTGCCCGGGCTCCCCGAGTCTTCCCCGGAGACGCTCCTCTGGGTCGTGCGCCCCGAGACCCGGTCCCAGAGGAACACGTCCACGTCGCGGCCTGCGGCCACGTTCGCCACCAGGTCCGGGGCGAAGCTCTCGAAGAGGACGAAGCGGCCGTCCGCGGAGAGGGCCGCGGGGTAGGAGTTGCCGTCGCCGGCCTCCGTGGGCGAGCGCCGCGACCGGCTCACCAGGGTGACCGTCCCGGTGCTCCGGGTGTAGAGGAACACGTCGTCGCTCCGCTCCCGGTCGCTCTGGCCCGGCACGAGGTTCGCCGCGTCGCTGACGAAGAGGATGAAGCTGCCGTCCGCGCTGATCGCGTAGGGGTCCGAAAATCCTCTGGCCGGCGTGGCGGCCGAGCCCGGAACGTGGCTCACGAGGACCGAGGTCCCGGTCCGCTTATCGAAGAGGAAGGCGTTGTGCTCCCCGGAGCGCTGGCCGGAGACGAGGTTGCCCGCCGTGCTCCAGTAGGTGACAAAGCGGCCGTCCGCGCTCACGAGAGGAAGGTCCGAGTGCCCGTTGCCCGTGAGCCGGGAGGCACCGGCCGCGTGGCTCACGAGCACCGTCGTTCCCGCGGTCCGGTCGTGAAGGTAGACGTCCCCTTCGTCGCCGTTTGCGTCGTCCATCCCGGCCACCAGGTCCCGCGCCCAGCTCACGAAGGCGATGACGCGGCCGTCTGCGCTGATCGCAGGAAACTCGGAGGCTCCGTTGGCCATCCGGCTCGGGGACACGGCGGAGCGGCTGACCGGCGCGACCGTCCCCGAGCGCCGGTCGTAGAGGAAGACGTCGGGGTTGGCCGTGTCCGCGATCCCGGTCACGAGGTCCGTGGCGCGGCTCGCGAAGGCCACGGACCGGCCGTCCGCCGAGAGCACCGGCGACGAGGAGGCGCCGTTGGCCTCCCGGACCCGCGATCCGGCCGCGTGGCTCACCAGCTCCGTCGTCCCCGTCACCCGGTCCCAGAGAAAGACGTCCTCCCGCCGCTTCGGCGCGACCTGCCCGGGCACGAGGTCGATCGCGGCGCTCGTGAAGACCACGAAGCGGCCGTCCGCGCTGATCGAGGGGTTTTCCGACGGGCGGTTGGCCGTGGCCGGCACCGCGCCGGCGCTCCGGGAGACGAGCTCCGTCTCACCCGTCACCCGGTCGAAGAGAAAGACGTCGGGGCCGTTGTTGCCGTCCGCCACTCCGGCCACGAGGTTCAGCGCGTTGCTCGAGAAGACGAGGAAGCGCCCGTCCGCCGAAAGGCCCCAGGGGAGGCTCTGCCCTATCGCCGTCTCGGAGCCGAGGCGCGGCGGGACCCGGGAGAGGAGCTCGACCTCGACGGCTGAGGCGGGCACGGCGGCGAAAGCGAGCAGCAGGGCGGCGGCACGTTTCATCGGATCTCTCCTCAGGGCAGGGGCGCTACGAAGGCGTCCTGGAAGCCGTTGAAGTCGCGAGGCACGAGGTCGGGCGCGTCGCTCACGAAAGCCACGGCGCTCCCGGAAGCGGCGAGGATCGGAAACAGGGACCGTCCGGCGCCCCGGCCGAAGGGAGGGACGAACGAGTGGCTGACGAGAGACGTCTCCCCGGTGCTCCGGTCGTAGACGTAGACGTTCTCCGTGGCCGGGCCGCCCGGATCGAACGCGAGATCGGTCGCGTTGCTCCCGAAGGCGAGGAACCGGCCGTCCGCCGAGAGCCGGGGCGTGATCGAGGCGCCGTTCGCGGTGTGGCCCGCCGTGTTCGGGTCCCGGCTGATCAGGGAGACCGCTCCGCTCTCGCGGTCATAGAGGAACACGTCGGCCACGCCGTTCGGGTCCGCCTGGTTGAAGATGAGATTCAGCGCGGTGCTGGCGAACGCCACGAAGCGGCCCGAGGCGTCGAGATCGGCCTGCCCGGCGAGGACCCCGCCCGCGGCGGACGTCTCCCCCTCGATGGCGTGGGAGACGAGCCGCATCGTGCCGGTCTGCCGGTCGTAGAGGAAGAGGTCGAGGCTCCCGGGGAAATCCGTCTGCCCCGGCACGAGCCGGGTGGATTCGCTGGTGAAGAGGACGAACCGGCCGTCCCCGCTCAGCCGGGGCGCGAAGCCTCCCGCGGCCTCCGGCGCGTCCGCGGCCCGGCTGACCAGGGTGAGGGCCCCGGCCGTCCGGTCGAGGACGAAGACGTCCACCGTGCCCTCCGTGTCGGCGACGCCGGTCACCAGGTCCGCCGCGGGGCTGTTGAAGGCCACGAAGCGGCCGGAGGCGTCGAGCGAGAGGCCCAGCGCCTGCCGGTTGCCGGCCACGGGCGACGCCGTGCCGGTCGCCCGGTCCCAGACGAAGATCGTGACGAGCTCTGGGGAGGCGGAGACGAAGGCCACGACCGAGCCGTCGGCGCTCACGGCCAGCTCGCCGGCGGACGACCCGGGCCGTTCCGCGAGGAGGATCGTCTCCGCGGTCTCCCGGCTCCGGAGATAGACCGAGCCCCCGCAGGCGAAGGCCACGAACTGGCCGTCCGCGCTGATCCGGGCGTCCTGGCACGCGTGGCCGCCGGAGAGGAGCGTCCTCGCCCGGGTCGCGCGGTCGTAGAGGAAAGCTCCGGAGCCGGTGGCCGGGGCTCCGAGCTCGCGGGCGGCGGAGAGGAACACGACGAAGCGGCCGGAGGCGTCGATCGAGGTGGGAGCGCTTGGCCCCGAAGGGGTGGCGGAGGCGAGGCCGCGGGCGTGGAGGGTGATGATCTCCGGGTCTCCGCTCCGGTTCTGGAGGATCACGTCCGAGGCGCCGTTCGTGTCCCGCGTTCCGGCTTCGAGGTCGAAGGCGGCGCTCAGGTAGACGATCCAGCGGCCGTCCGCGCTGATCCGCGCCGAGCTGGACGGCGCTATGGCCGTGGTGTCCGGCGACCCCGCGGCGTGGGAGAGGAGAGTCGTCCTCCCCGTTTTCCGGCTCCAGAGATAGACGTTGGTGCCCCCGGGCTGGGTGGTCTCCAGCCCCCGGATCAGATTGGTCGCCGAGCTCGAGAACACGGCCCAGGCGCCATCGGCCGAAAGGTCCTCGGCCACGGAGGGCCGGTTGCCCGCCACCGAGGCCGATCCCTCCCGGCCGGACACGAGACGGCTCGCCCCGGTGCTCCGGGACCAGAGGAAGACGTCGTAGGTCGCCCTCTCCCGCTCCTGCTGGCCGGGAACGATGTTCAGGGCGGTCGAGTGGTAGAGGACCGAGCTCGCGTCCGCGGAGATCCCGCCGATCGTGGAGAGGCCCCCGGCTCCCTCGGTGCGCGAGGAGGCCGTGTGACTCACGAGGGCCGTCTTCCCCGAAGCGCGTTCCCAGAGGAAGGCGTTCTGTCCGGCGCCGCCCTGTCCGGAGACGAGGTTCCCCGCGCGGCTCACGAACGCCACGAACGCGCCGTCCGCGGAGACGAACGGCGTGGTGCTGTCGGCGCTCCCCGTGACCGCCGGCTGGCCCGCCCGGTGGCTGACCAGGTCGGTCCGGCCGGTCGTCCGCTCCCAGAGGAAGACGTCGACGCCCTGGTTCCCGTCCACCTGGCCGGAGACGAGGTTCGTCGCGAAGCTCAGGAAGGCGACGTGCCGGCCGTCCGCGCTGATCGCTGGATCGGAGGAGTGTGCATTCGCCGTCTCGCGCGGGGAGGCGCTCGCCCGGCTCACGAGCGAGACCGCGCCCGTGCGCCGGTCGTAGAGGAACACGTCGCCGGACGAGTTGTCGTCCACGGCCCCGCGGACGAGGTCGGTCGCGAGGCTCGTGAAGGCCACGAAGCGTCCGTCCGCGCTGATCCCGGGCTGTGCGGAGGCGCCGTTCGCCACCGCGGTCCGCGAGCCCGCCGCGTGGCTCACCAGCTCCGTCGTCCCGGTCGTCCGGTCCCACAGAAAGACGTCGGTCCGGTTTTCGCCGTCGTCCACCTGGCCGGGGACGAGGTCGGTCGCGGCGCTCCAGAAGGTCACGAAGCGGCCGTCCGCGCTGATCGAGGGGGCCCGAGACTCCTGGTCCGCCGTGGAATCCTCCACCTCCGCGCTCCGGGAGACGAGCACCGTCTCCCCACGGACCCGGTCGTAGAGGAAGACGTCGACGCCCTGGTTGCGGTCGGTCATTCCGGCCACCAGGTTTTCGGCCGTGCTCTCGAAGACCACGAAGCGGCCGTCCGCCGAGATCCCGGCGCTCGGGCTCGCCCCGCCGCTGGTCTCCGAGGCGAGCCGGGGCGGGATGCGGGACAGGAGCTCGACGTGGGACGCGCCGAGAGGAGCGGAGGCGAGCGCAAGGAACAGGGCTGCGGTCCGAATAGGGCTCATCGGAGATCTCCTAGGGCAGAGCGGCCGCAAAGGCGTCCGCCGCCGAGTCGTTGAAGTCGCGAAGCACGAGGTCGGACGCGAGGCTCGTGAAGGCCACGGCGTTCCCTGAAGCGGCGAAAACGTGGAACAGGGTGTCCGAGTCGCTCCGGCGGGCCGGGGAGCGGAACGAAGGAGAGAGGAGAGAGATCTGCCCGGAGATCCGGTCATAGGAGAAAACGTTCTGATCGTGCCGGCCTCCGGGGCTGCCCGTCAGGTCGGTCGCCCAGCTCAGGAAGGCGATGCGGCGGCCGTCCGCGGAGATCCGCGGGCTTCCCGATCCGCTGTCGCCCGTGGCGCCCGCCGGGCTCCCGGCCGCCTGGCTGACCAGGACCGTGACCCCGCTCTCCCGGTCGAACAGGAACACGTCGCCCAGGGTGTTGTGCTCCTCCTGCCCGGGGACGACCGCGGTCGACAGGCTCGCATAGGCCACGAACCGGCCGGCGGCGTCCAGGTCCACCTGATCGCCGAGGACTCCGCCCGCGGCGAACGTGGGCCCCTGGGCCGTGTGCGAGACCAGCCGGGTCGTGCCGGCCTCCCGGTCCCAGAGGAACAGGTCCGGGCTCTCTCCGGAATCGACCTGTCCGGCCACGAGCCGGGTGGATGGGCTGTTGAAGACGACGAACCGGCCGTCGGCGCTCACCCGGGGAGAGAGCCCCCCCACGGTCTCGAGCCCGTCCACAGCCCGGGAGAGGAGCGTCGTCGTCCCCAAGGCCCGGTCGTGGACGAAGACGTCGGTCACGTTGTTCGCGTCGGTGACGCCGGCCACCAGGTCCGTCGAATAGCTTTCGAAAGCGACGATGCGGCCGTCTGCGCTCATCCGGAGACCGGCGGAGATGGATTCACTGGCCACGGTGGGCGAGCCCGCCCGGCCGGAGAGGAGCGACGCCGTGTCCGTGGTCCGGACCCAGGCGAAGACGTCCGCAGCGACCTGGGGCTCGGTCTGGCCGGGGACGAGGTCCGAAGCCGAGGAGACGAAGGCCAGGACCGAGGCGTCGGTGCTCACCGCGACCTGGTAGACGGTCCCGTCCGATTCCTGGAGCGGCGCGCCCGGAGCATGGGTGACGAGGGCCATCGCGCCCGTCTCCCGGCTCCACAGGAAGAGCTGCGAGAGGTCGGGCAGGTTGTCGCTCGTCTGGCCCGGCACCAGGTTCCGGGCTTTGCAGATCAGCGCCACGAACCGGCCGTCCGCGCTGATCTGGGCATTCAAACATCCGCCGTTCCCGGCCTTCAGGGGAGAGCCCGCGGCGTGGCTGACCAGGGTCGCCGCCCCGGTTGCGCGGTCGAAGAGGAAGACATCGTCGCCGTTGTTCGTGTCGATCTGTCCGGGGATCAGCGCCGGAGCGGTGCTGAGGAACGTGACCCACCGGCCGGACGCGTCGATGGACGTGACCTGGCTCGATCCTCCCGGCGTGGCCGAGGCGGCGCCCGGGGCGTGGAGGCTGACGATCTCCCGCTCTCCGAAACGGCTCTCCAGGACCACGTCCGCCGCGCCGTTCGTGTCCCGTGTCTCTGCGTCCAGGTTCGGGGCGTAGCTGGTGTAGGCGATCCACCGGCCGTCCGCGCTGATCAACGCGTCGGCCGACGCTCCGCTGCCTCCGGTGCGCGGAGACCCTGCGGCGTGCGAGAGGATCTCCGCCCGGCCCGTGCGCCGGTTCCACAGGAAGACGTCCGTGTAGACGGAATCCCGGGCTCCGGAAACCAGGTTCGTCGCCACGCTGGAGAGCACGGCCCAGTCGCCGTCGGCCGAGAGGCCGTGGCCGAAAGAGTCGCCGTTGCCCGTGAGGGTGGACGAGCCCGCGGCCCCGGAGACGAGCCGGCTCTGCCCGGTCCGGCGGCTCCACAGGAAGACGTCGTAGCTGGCGGCTCCCCCCTCCCTCTGGCCCGTCACGAGACTGCTGCCGGTGGAGTTGAACAGGATCCAGCTTCCATCCGCGGAGAGCCCGCCCAAGTTCGAGAAGGCGCCGGCGCTCCGGGTCGGGGAGGACGCGGCGTGCGTCACCAGCGTGACCGCTCCCGTCGCCCGGGTCCAGAGGTAGACGTTGGTTCCCAATCCGCTCTGGCCGGGGACGAGGTTCCGCGCCAGGCTCAGGAACGCCACGAACGCGCCGTCCGCCGAGACGTGCAGCCGGTCGAGGCTCGCGCCGTTCGCCGTGACCGTGGAACCGGCCGGGGCGTGGCTGACCAGAACGGTCCGGCCGGTCGTCCGGTCCCACAGGAAGACGTCCTCCCCGCGGTTTCTGTCCCGCTGGCCGGAAACCAGGTCGGTCGCCTGGCTGCGAAAGGCGGCGAAGCGGCCATCCGCGCTGATCACGGGCTCGACGGAGCCCGAATTGGCGGTCTCCCGGGCCGACGCGGCCGAGCGGCTCACCAGGGTGATGCCGCCGGTGCGCCGGTCATAGAGGAAGACGTCCGGGAGCCCGCCGTTTCTGTGGACGAGCCCGTCCACCAGGTTCGTGGCGTGGCTCTGAAACGCGACGAAGCGGCCGTCCGCAGAGATCGAGGGAAAGAGGGACGAGCTGTCGGCCTCCCCCGATCCCGGAGCGTGGCTCACCAGCTCCGTCTCCCCGGTCGACCGGTCCCAGAGGAAGACGTTCGTTCCGCCGAACGCGCTGCCTTGGCCGGGGACGAGGTCGGACGCTTCGCTCTGGAAGGCGACGAAGCGGCCATCCGCGCTGATCACGGGAGCCCGCGAAGCCCAGTTGGCCGTCGCGTCCGCCGTCTCCGCGCTCTCGGAGACGAGCACCGTCTCCCCCGTGCCCCGGTCGTAGAGGAAGACGTCATCGTGCAGGTTCAAGTCGGTCACTCCGGCCACGAGGTTGGGCGCGGAGCTCACGAAGACGAGGAACCGCCCGTCCGCCGAGAGGGAGGCGGTCTGGCTCGTCCCGTTCGCCGTCTCGGTCGCGAGCCGGGGAGGAATGCGGGAGAGAAGCTCGACGCCGGCCGCCTGAGCGGCCGGGAGAGCGAAGCAGACAGATAGTCCGAGGACAGCAACCGAGGGGGGCCAGACTTGCAGAGCCCGGAACATGCGAAGACCTCCTGAAAGTGAAGCTTTCGTCGCAAACTACTCGATCTTTCCACTCCCTTTTACGGAGGGGCGCAACGTTCCGTTAGAAGCTGTCGGAGGCGGGTGTGCGAACGGGGCCGTGGGTCTCATCGGGTCCCTCCCGGTGAACTGCAGAGCTGCTAAAGGACAGCCTATGCCACACAAGCATAGATGTCCATGAGGAGGGAAGCGTTTTGCTTTCGCATCTTGCTGGGAGCGCCGGCATCTTGCCGGCATCTAACTCCGTCCGGGAGGTACTGCCTCCATAGAGACGTGGTTCGGGTACTAATCCTTGTAAGAAATGTCGGCGCCCGCCCTTTTCCCGCCCGCCCGTTCTCTGTTACCATATCTACCTATGGACGAGCATCGCCCGCCCTATAGCTTGAAAGCTCCCGGTTCCTCGGGCGGTCCCCTCCGCCTGCCGGGCCGTGGTCCTTTCCCCAGGGTTGACGACCATCTTGTCGAGCCGGAGGTCACGCGCGAAGAGATCGTCGGCGGCGTCCGAGTCGCCTTACCGGGCGATCCGCCCCATTCGCTCCAGCAGACCGAGCTTGACTACCTTCTGCGAGCCCACGTTGTTCCCGGTTACCGTGCGGCGGTGGAGTTGCTCACCCGCCACGACCAGGAGTCAGACTTTGCTACGGATGTCTGCATCTTCAAGGACGGCCTTGATCCTGCGACGGGCCGGCGCTACCTGGAGGAGATCGCCTTCGAGGTGATCTCGGAGCAGAGCGGCCGGATCGTGAACGATAAGGCCGTACGGATGCACCGCCGGGGCGTGCGGCGGGTTTTCACGATCTGGGTCAAAAGTCGCCGCGTCTGCGAGTGGTCTCCCGAGATTCAAACTTGGCTTCCGCTAGAGACGACCGCACAGATCGAGGATTCGTGCCTCGTGAAACCCCTGACTGTCGCAGCTCTCCTCGATGCCGCAGTGGCCGATGATGCGGTCGTCCAGGCTCTGGCCGCCAAGGGAAACCCGGAGATCCAGAGACGGGAAGCCGAGGCGGAAGCCAGAGGCAGGACCGAAGGCGAAGCTTTAGGGGCAGCCAAATCCATTCTTAAATTTTTCGAGGCTCGAGATATTGCCGTGAGCCCGGCACAGCGGCAAGAGATCTTGGATTGCAAAGATCTGGAGCGCTTGGATCTGTGGTTGCGCCGGGCTGCCTTGGCTTCTTCTGCTGACGAGGTCTTGGCGGAAACTGAAAGCAATCCATGAGAGCCGGGCGTACCATCCACGCTCCAAAGACCGGTAGCGACCTCCTTACGATCTTGGAGAATGTCCGTATCTCTGAGGAGACGCTGGACTCCATCGAAGCCCAGATCAGAGCCCGCCGCGAGAGCCCCGCCCGAATCGTCGAGCTTTGGTCCACCTGGATACGACCCTCCGGGAGGATGTCTTACTCGAAGTAATCTCCATCCACCCGCGGAAGGCGGATCACCCGGTGGTGTGTGACGCCCACACCATATTCGATCATGAGTGAAGTCAGCCGGTCTCCGTCGATGAGCACGACGTTCTCGGAAACCTGGACGCCGTAATCCAGGGCGTCACGAGTAAAGGAAGAGGTCGTGATGAAAACACCCTTCTTGGCTCGTCGCCCGGCGAGCGCACCGAAAAAGCCTTGCACTTCCGGACGCCCCACCGAGCTCTGCCAGCGCTTGGCTTGGACGTAGACCTTTTCGAAGCCCAGTTTGTCGAGAGAAATGATCCCATCGATTCCACCGTCTCCGGACCCTCCGACGCGTTGGAGATCCGTCTCGCTGGTTCCATACCCGAGCGCGTGAAGCAACTCGAGGACCAATTCCTCGAAGAACTCAGGTGGAGCCTGTAAGATCCGATCCAGAAGCTCGCGAGCGACCGCTTTTTCTATTTCCTTCACAGCCAAGTCGATCCGCTCTTCCGGACTCTGTTGTATCCCTGCGAGCGGCAGCTCAGGGGACGTATCCTCAGTGGAGTCACCTGGAATCGCGCTCCGAGCCTCCCGGGAAATCTCCCGCATCTTTGTTTCGCTGAGTTGATCGGTATTGGGGGTCAGAAGCTCTGTTCCTTTGGCAGTGATACGCCAGAGTCCCGAAGAGGGAGACTCCACATACCCCGCAAGCTTCAACATGTTGAGGCTCCAGCCGATGCGGTGACGGTAACGAAGATGCGCACCGCTGGGAAGCCGTTCCGCCCGCTGCTCCGGCGTGAGTTGTGCCAGATCAGCGACAGGCTCATAGATATCGCGGCGGCGGAGTCCATCCGGTTTCCCGGCCAACACGCGCAGAATTGAATGGAAGAAGCCAGGGGGCTGCGGAACGGTCGATGTGGTCATAGTGCCAACTCTATGGAGTCATCTCTGGATTAACCGATCTCTCTACACGGAGATGGCGGTTAGAACTGCAACTGCTGGGCGCTGGCGCGTTCCTCCGAGTCATGGGTGTGAGGCTCTTCGTGCCATCAAGAACCTTCGATGGGGTTATCCTTGATGAACTTGATTCGGGCTGATGCCAATCTTCGGACCCTGCTTCCCGGCCTTGGCGATAAACACTGGCGCTAATTAATGCAACCCGAGTTGAGAATTCATTACTCCCCCTCCATTCTTCAAGTCGCGCGCGAAGCTTTCTGTATTGAAGAAGCGGAAGCTCTCGTCCTTTTGCGAGGAGATTAAGTGACTCGCGCTCTACTTCCGAAATATTGGCCCCTTTGGGAAAAGACTCAGATATTTCCTGAATCCTCCAAAATGCTTCGGCAGCTTTTACGACACGGAGGCGGAAGCTTCTGCTCAAGATCACTCCCAAGCCCATGCCACCGATATACCAAGCAGCGGCGTTCCTGTGCCCCTCCCACGGAAACAAGGCGATCCCTACGCTCCACAGAGCGGTCGCAAGAACATTCTGCCCTAACCGCTTCTTTCCTAGCAGTGCCAATCCAATCAGCAAGCTGATAACATTTCTCAAGAGGGCGCCAAGAACTGCCCCCATCAACAAGTAGGGAACCACCGGAGTTCCCGCGCTGGAACCTGCCACTATACTTTTTGAATTGCCTGAGGGATACCATCTAATAAGAGATAGGGCGATCAGGATGGATAACACCACGCAAGATGCCGCTAAAGTTCCTCGTCTTGCAACAAAGAATCCGGTTGCCTTTTCTGAGTTGCTCAATGATGCTATAAAAAGCAGCAAGGGGAAGTAGGCTACGCTAAGCCATCCCCAGCCCGGAACAACATAGCGCACGGCAGCGGTCATGGATAATGTAAAAATGGCCCATATAACCCACTCTGGCACACGCCCAATTAGATAGAATGCTCTCTCTGTGATCAACTAAGCCTCCTACTTTTGGAGATGCCGAACCTTCTA
>DATEIO010000812.1:0-3193 GCA_035278895.1 Thermoanaerobaculia bacterium
GGCGGGGGGGCCGGAGCCGGAGTCGGCGCCGGTGGAGGAGCCGCCGGCCGGGCCGGGGCTGCGGCGGCCGGTCGCGGAGCCGCCGCGGGGGCATCGCTCCTTCCGAGCCGCTTTTTCAGAGAGAGGAGCGTGTGCTTGGAGATCCCCTTCAGGGTCTCGAACACCCCCACGCCCGAAACCGCGGACGCCTCGAACCAGGGCCAGTTGGCCCGGTTGAGCGCCGCGTTCATCTCGTCGACCGTGCAGATGTCCGGCAGGTCCCGCTTGTTGAACTGGAGGACGATGGGGAGGGTGTCGAGCGTGAGCCCCATCTCCGCCAGGTTCTCCTCCAGGTTGCGGAACGACTCCAGGTTGGCCTGGAGCATGGCCCGCTGCGAGTCGGCCACGAACACCACGCCGTCCACGCCCTTGAGCACGAGCTTCCGGGTGGTGTTGTAGAACACCTGGCCAGGCACCGTGTAGAGCTGGATCCGGGTGTTGAAGCCGGCGATCGACCCCACGTCGATGGGGAGGAGGTCGAAGAACAGGGTGCGGTCCGTCTCCGTCTCGAGCGACACCATCTCGCCCCGGGACTCCGTCGCCGTGTGCTGGTAGATCTGATGGAGGTTGGTCGTCTTGCCGCACAGACCCGGGCCGTAGTACACGACCTTGGCCGCCATCTGCATCGTGCTGTAGTTGAAGAAAACCATAGCTGGAGAACGGGGCTGAAATGAGGAGAGGGAGCATAGCACCCGCCCCGGGGGGGCCGTCAATCGCGCCCCCCCTACACCCCCTCCGCGTCCGTCTGCCGCAGGGTCTCCAGGGCGGCGAAGAGGGCCAGGGGGAGCTTGTCGGGCGCGACGTGGCGGAGGGCTTCCAGGTGGCGGGCGAGGGTCGCGCGGTCTCCCCGGGCGGCGGGGCCGGTGATGGCGGAGGCGAGAGGGCTCCCCGCGTCCAGGGCGTTGCCGGCGGCGGTGACGGCTCCCCGGGCGAGCTCGACGTAGCCCCGGGCAACCTCCGGGGGTAGGCCGAGCTTGGCCGCGATCTCGGCCGCGGCGGCGAGGAGCGTAGTCACCCCTCCGGCCGCGAGCGTCGCGGCGAAGTGGTAGAGGGTGCGCGACTCGGGAGGCACCTCCGCAGAGACGGCTCCCCAGGCCGTGGCGAGACGCCGGGCGAGATCCTGGGCCTCCGGGTCTCCGTCCACCGCGAAGAAGACGCCCCGGCCTTCCCCAGGATCGGGGAGCGGACGGGGGAAGGCCTTCAAGGGGTGGAGCGAGCCCACGGCCGCTCCAGCCTCCCGGAGGGGGGCGAGCACGGAGGCATCCTGGCTGCCCGAGGTGTGGAGGGCCACCCGGGCCTGGGGACGGCGGGCGAGAGCGGCGGCCACGGAGGCGAGGGCGCCGTCCGACACGGCAATCAGAAGAAGGTCCTGGCCGGCCGTGTCCAGATCTCCGAGGGCGGTCCGCGGCGGCCCCCCCTCCCAGGCGGGAGCGCCCGCGCTCCGGCCGGCCACGGAGACGAGAGTAGCCCCGGACGCCGTGGCCCAGCGCGCGAGGCTCGCGCCCACGCGGCCGGGACCGGCGAGCGAAAAGCGGAGACCCTGGAGCCCGTCCACGCGGGAAACGATAGCAGAAGTCTCTTGGGTTCAATGGTTTGGATTCATACGCGGCTTGACATGGGCAGCCCGGACGGGTACCATGCGTTAGCACTCTCGTGGCGAGAGTGCTAGAGCCTTTCGACAACACTGGAAAGACTGCCGGCCATGGAAGCCAAAGACTCGGGAAGGATGACCCCGCGGGATCGGGAGATCCTGAAGGACGTCATCCTGACGTACATCCTGAGCGCCGAGCCGGTCAGCTCGCGCTCGGTCGCCAAGCACGGGAATCTCGGATTGTCGGCGGCGACGATCCGCAACGTGATGGCCGATCTCGAGGACTGGGGCTACCTCATGCAGCCTCACACGTCGGCGGGGCGGGTGCCCACCCGGGCGGCCTATCACCTCTTCATCCAGTCGATGATGGACGCGAAGGCGCTCCCCGCCAGGGAGCGGCGCTACATCGAGGACAACCTGAGCAGCGCGTCGGTGGACGCCGACCAGCTCATGGGCACGGCTTCGCACCTGCTCTCCGAGCTGTCGTCCCAGGTTGGCATCGTGGTCACCCCGGCGCTCGGGGACACGGTGCTCAAGGCCGTGGACTTCGTGCCGCTTTCGGGGAAGAAGGTCCTCTGCGTGGTCGTCTCGTCGACCGGGTTCATCGACAACAAGGTGATCGAGACCGCGGAGGAGATCCCCCGGGAGGACCTGGTCCGGGCCGGGAACTACCTCTCCGAACGCTTCGAGGGTCATACCCTGCGGGAGATCCGGGACCGGCTGCTGCGGATGATGACCGAGGAGAAGGCCCAGATGGACCGCCTGATGGCGCTCGCGATCGACCTCGCGAAGAGCGGCCTGGACGTCGGCGGCGCGCAGGGCGTGCTGGTGGACGGGGCGTCCATGCTGCTCGCCAAGCCCGAGCTTTCGGACATCCAGCGGGTGCGCCGGATGTTCGACGCGTTCGCCGACAAGGCCCGGCTCGTCCAGATGCTCAACCAGTGCATGAACGGGGACGGCGTCCGCGTGCTGATCGGCGAGGACAGCGCTTTGACCTCGGAGCTCGACTTCAGCCTCGTGGCGACGCCCTACGGCGTAGGGGAGACCCCCCTGGGCACCCTGGGCATCTTCGGTCCCACGCGGATGGAGTACCAGAAGATCATCCCGCTGGTACATTATCTGGGCGAGGTCTTGAGCAAGGCCTTGGCGGACAGCTTCTCCGGCGGTCCCAACAGGAAATAGGAACGAGGATTCGAGAATGGCAGACGACATGAGAAACGCGGGCGACGAGGTCGCCCTCGATCTGGACGAGCAGAACCCCGACCTGGAGACGGCCATGCGCGAGGCCGTGGCCGCGGTCGAAGAGGTGGAGTCCGGGGCCCGGGGAGAAGCTTCTTCTTCCTCCGGAGGTGGCCAGGCCGAGGTCGAGAGGCTCCGGGAGGAGATCGCCGACCTGCGCGACCGCTCCATGCGGACGCTGGCCGACTTCGACAACTTCAGGAAGCGCAGCGAGCGCGAGCGGCAGGATCTCCGCAAGTACGCCCTGGTCGAGCCCATCCGGGAGTTCCTCACCGTGATGGACAACCTGGACCTGGCCCTCTCGGCCGGCGGCTCGGCCGAGGA
>DATEIO010000813.1:0-2940 GCA_035278895.1 Thermoanaerobaculia bacterium
CCCAGGAGCGACTCCGGGCTCGCCTGGACGTGGTTGCCCCAGTTGTCGTGATAGGAGGTCTGGACTCCGTAGAGCCGGGCCAGGGTCGTCAGGTCTTCCAATTCGTTCGCCAAGTCAGTCTGCTCCACTCGGGGCCAGGAAGCCCCCGAGGATCTGCCGAATCCCCTGGAGGGGGATGCGCACCCAGTCGGGCCGGTTGTTGAGCTCGTAGCCGAGCTCGTAGATCGCCTTCTCCAGCACGTAGACGTCCAGCATCAGCGCCAGCTCCTCGCGGTCCTGCGGCACGAAAGACGCGCCCTGGGCCCGGGCGAGGTAGGCCCGGAGGTAGGCCGCGGAGACCCAGCGCTCCCAGTAGAGAGCCCAGCTCTCGAGCGCGGGGAGCGACTCCGGAGAGGCCACCCCGGCCGCCACCTCTTCGAACAGCTTCGCATAGGCGGCGTACTGGAACGAACGGAGCATACCGGCAACGTCCCGGAAGGGGGAACGCTTGAGCCGCCTTTCCGTGAGAGAGCGCGACGGCTCCCCCTCGAAATCGAGGATCACGAAGTCCTTGCCCGTGTAGAGCACCTGCCCCAGGTGGTAGTCGCCGTGGGTGCGGATGCGCTGGCCGGCGAGCTTGGGACCGACGAGCTTCCGGAACCGCTCGACCGCCCGGTCCTCCTGGGCGAGCACCTCCCGCGCCTGATCCTGCGCCCTTTCCGGCAGCCCGTCCAGCCGCCGGGCGAGCAGACGGAAATTCTTCTTCGCGAGCGTGCGCATCGAGTCGTAGAGCGACCGCTGGTAGAGCTCCGAGAAGGGCTCGGGCTCGAAGTCCTTGCCCGTGCCCGCGGCGAGCGCGATGTGCAGCTCGGCCGTGCGCTCGCCCAGAAGCTCCGCCCGGGGGATGTAGGTGCCGATGGCCTCCAGGTCTTCCTGGGACGGCCCGCGGTCCGCGAGGTCCAGAAGCGAGCCCGCGGGCACCGGCGCCGGACCGCGCTGGCCCCACGCGGTGAGCGCGCGGTCGAAGTAGCGGCCGAGCGAATCGAGCGTGTAGCTCCAGGCGTCCCCCTCGTTGGGGATGAACTCCTGGAGGAGGCCGAGCGTCAGCGGCTCCTCGGACTTGCGGCGGACCGTGAGGCTTCCGGCCACGCGCGGGAAGTGGCGGAAGGTCGTCTTCTCGGTCAGGAACTGGCCGATCTCGAGATCCGGGTTCACCCCCGGCTCCAGCTTCCGGAAGATCTTGAGCACCAGGCAGTCGCCGAAGCGGATCGACGTGTTGCTCTGCTCGGCCCGGAGCGCCGAGGCTTCGAGCTCGGGCTGGGGGCCCCGGAGCTCGGGAAAGATCGAGGCGGGGGTTCCCACGAGGTCGGCCCGCTCGCCGCGGAACCGGCCGCCCTCCGCGATCGTCTCCAGAAGCTCCTGCGAGAAGCCGGGCTCGCCCAGGGGGTCGTACAGGAAGCCCGTGCCCTCGGGAGTATCCGACCGGAGGCGGGCCACCACGTTGTCCGGCACGTGGCGGGCGGCTTCCGGGAGGAAGGCCAGGGGGAGCGCGTACTCCTCGGCGTCGGCGTCCGCGTAGTCCACCAGGAGCAGCGCCAGGACGGCGCCGTCTCCCAGGGGGATGGCCTCGCGGACGTCGATGCCGCGCACCGTCTTCGCCTTTCCGGCGAACCAGCGCCGCGACGGCAGCACGTCCTGGAGCGCGGCCGCGAAATCCCGGCGGCCCTCAGCCGTCAGGAGGCTCCGCCAATCCCCCTCGATGGAAATTTCGGGGACCGCGAGCGCGCCCTCCGCCTCCCTCGGGGCTGCCTGCCGCTGCCGCCCGAACAGGGACGGATCGGCCATCAGCGAAAACCAGAAGAAGTTGTGGGGACCGAGCGTCAGCGGATAGGTCGCCTCCCCCACCTTCGGGAACGCCGAGCGGCCGAAAAGCTCGACCGGCGTCATCCCCGCGCAGCCCGAGAGATCGAGCTCCACGGGCTGCACGAAGCGCGAGAGGTTCGCGACGACGAGGATCGTCTCCCCGTCATGGCGCCTCAGGAACGCGAGCACGCGGTGGTTCTCGGGCGAGAGGAACTCGATCGAGCCCCGGCTGAAGGCGGGATGGCGCTTGCGCAGCGAGATCACGCGCCGCATCCACCAGAGGAGCGAGTGCGGGTTCCCCTGCTGCGCCTCGACGTTGACCGTGCCGAAGTGGTATTCGGGGTCCACGATCACCGGCAGGTAGAGGCGCTGCGGGTTGGTCCACGAGAAGCCGGCGTTTCTGTCCGGGCTCCACTGCATGGGCGTGCGCACGCCGTTCCGGTCGCCCAGGTAGAAGTTGTCCCCCATCCCGATCTCGTCCCCGTAGTAGAGAACGGGCGTGCCCGGCAGCGAAAACAGGAGCGCGTTCATGAGCTCGATCCGCCGCCGGTCGTTGCCCAGGAGCGGCGCGAGGCGCCTCCGGATGCCCACGTTGATCCGCTGGTCCTTGTCCGCCGCGTAGACCCGGTACATGTAGTCGCGGTCCTCGTCCGTCACCATTTCGAGCGTCAGCTCGTCGTGGTTCCTGAGGAAGATGGCCCACTGCGCGGACTCCGGGATGGGCGGCGTCTGCTGGAGGATGTCGACGATCGGAAAGCGGTCCTCCATGCGGAGCGCCATGTACAGGCGGGGCATCACGGGGAAGTGGAAGGCCATGTGGCACTCGCCCTTCCCCACGTCCGGATCGCCGAAGTAGGCGATCGAGTCCTCCGGCCACTGGTTCGCCTCGGCGAGCAGCATGCGGCCGTGGAACTTCGCGTCCACGTGGGCGCGGAGCTTCTGGAGAAACTCGTGGGTCTCGGGGAGGTTCTCGTTGTACGTCCCCTCGCGCTCGAAAAGGTAGGGGATGGCGTCCAGCCGCAGACCGTCCACCCCCATCTCCATCCAGAAATCGAGCGCCTTGAAGACCTCCTCCTGCACGAGCGGGTTGTCGAAATT
>DATEIO010000814.1:0-2437 GCA_035278895.1 Thermoanaerobaculia bacterium
AGGAGTGCCGAAGCAAGCAGGGCGGCCACATCGGGCCGCCCCTACAGGAAAGCATTCCTTCAGGGTTGACAACGTCCTAGCAGTTGATCTTCGAGTAGTCCTTGCAGAGGATCGAGTAGCCGTCACCGGGGCCGATCTGGCATTCCACCCCCGGATGCGCTGCGCAGTAGCTGCAGGAGCAGACGATGACGGCCGACGAGGTTGCCGGGGCGAGCCCCGCGAAGGCGAGGAGACCGGCGACGGCGAGCAGGCGTAAAGCGGAGCGAAGACGATTCATGGCACTGTCCTTTCCGGCGCGCTGCGCGCGGGCACACCTTCCATGGACGGCTCCACCGCAGCGCGGCTTCTACAGAGAAGGTGCGCGGGCGCGGTCAAACAGAGCTGGCTCCGGCCCCTTTCAGGTGAGGCGCCTTCTCCCGCGTCCCCTCGATCACGTTGAGGAGCGGTCCGGTCATGAACGTCGTGACGAGCGCCATCAGGACCATCATCGCGAAGATCCGCGGCGAGAGGATGCCCAGGTCGTAGCCGAGGTTCAGCACGATGAGCTCGACCAGGCCCCGGGTGTTCATGAGCACGCCCAGGGCGACGGAATCTCTCCAGCCCATGCCCGTCCACCGCGCGGCGAACAGGCTTCCTCCTAGCTTGCCGGCGGTCGCCACCGCGATGATGCCCGCGCACACCAGCCAGCTCCGCGCGTCGTCGAGCAGGCCGATCTCCGTGCGCAGGCCCGTGAAGGCGAAGAAGAGGGGAAGCAGGAAGACCGAGCTGAACGTCTCCAGCCGCTCGCGCAGGAACTGGCGCAGGCCGGAATCCTGCGGCATGCACACGCCGGCCAGGAAGGCGCCGAACAGGGCGTGGATGCCGATCACCTCTGTGAACAGCGCCGAGGCGAACACGAAGAGGAAGATCCCCGCGAGGAGCCCTGGGCCGAGGGGCCGGCCCGACGACTCCTCACCCAGGAGCCGGCTCGCCCGCGGCCGGACTCCGAGGAGCATCACGGCGATGAACAACAGGGTCAGCAGGATCGTCAGCAGCGCCCCGCCCAGGCCGTTCGCCCGCACGAGGGCGACGACGACCGCGAGCAGGCACCAGGCCGTGACGTCGTCCACGGCCGCGCACGCGATCGCCGTGCTCCCGAGGGTGGTCTTCGACATCCCGCGGTCTTCGAGGATGCGCGCGAGCACCGGGAACGCCGTGATGCTCAGGGCCACGCCGAGGAACAGGGCGAACGCGTTGAACGGGATGCCGGCAGGAGCGAGAGAGCGATAGACGAGGAGAGCGCCGGAGACCCCGAGAAAGAACGGGACGACGATGCTCGCGTGGCTGACGAGAACCGCCGCGTCCGCCTTCTGGCGGAGGTGCTGCAGGTCGAGCTCGATCCCCACCACGAACATGAACAGGATGACCCCGACCTGACTCAGGAGCTGCAACGCCCCGAGCGAATCCTTGGGGAACAGGAACATCTGCACGCCGGGCGCGAGGAGGCCCAGGAGCGAAGGGCCGAGGAGGATGCCCGCGATCATCTCCCCGATCACGGGGGGCTGACGGATCTTCGCGAAGAGGCTCCCCAGGACCCGTGCCGCGGCGACGATGACGAGCACCTGAAGCAGCAGGCGGCTCAGCGGATGCCGCACGTTCTCGAACAGGCCCTGGGCGAACCCGCCCGCGGGCGGCGTCGCGGCGGCGGCCTCCGTCTGCCCGGCCGGAGCCCCCGGCGGCCCGAGGCGGGAGCCGAAGTGGAGAATCCCGTAGATCCCGGCCCCGAAGAGGACGAGGAGAGCGAGGTAGACGAGCAGATTTTTCCGCATAGCGCTCCTTCGCGGCCGGCGCCCCTCGCGCGAGCCTGGTCTAACAGGCGCGGAGCGCTGAGGAAGGTTACGGGCTCGCTTCGAGACGCGCAAGGAGCGCCAGCGCATTGTCTGTCGCCGCGCCGAGCGTGGTGTTGTCGAAGATGCACCAGACCGGCCGTTGCGCCGAGTCCTCCCGGAGCCGCGACGCCAAGACATCCAGAAACTCCCCGGAATACTCTGAGTAGTAGATCCTCGGCGAGCCGTGCAGCCGGTAGTACGCCAGGCCGGGCCATCCGCCAGGCTCCGCGGCGGCGGGCACGAGCGCCGGATCGGCGGCGACGCGGGAGACGCCGAGCCTCTCCAGAAGCTCGTCCGCCTCCGGCGTGAACCAGCTCGGGTGGCGCGGCTCGCAAACGACCGCAACGGAAGAGCGGGAACGCAGCGCCGCGAAGAAGCGCTCCACCACAGCCATTTCGAGCTGCAGGCTGGGAGGAAGCTGGACGAGCAGGCACCCGAGCTTGTCTCCCAGGTGGCTCGCCTCCGCGAGAAAGGAATCGAGAAGCCCTTCGGCCTCCTGAAGGCGAAGACCGTGGGTGATGGCCTTGGGGACCTTGACCGAGAAGCGGAACGACGGGGGCACGCTGGCG
>DATEIO010000815.1:0-7740 GCA_035278895.1 Thermoanaerobaculia bacterium
TACCCGGAACCACCCGGGTGATCTCGGGCCCGAGAGGAGGCGCTTGTCAGGGAAGCTGATTCGTAATCAGCAGGCCATCCCTCAACCCGCAGCCTTCCCACGGAACACCAGCACATCCCGCCCCATCGTCACCGCCCCCCCGTCCAGCCCCTCAACCCGCCCGCGTTGGCTCTCCCGCCCTCCCCGGTAGGTCGCGGCGAGGAGGTCTCGCATCCCTTCGGCATCCAACCGGGCCTCCCAGCGGACGGGGTGGTGGCTCTCCAGCTCGAAATCGGAGGCGAAGGTGGCGAGGGTGCGGTCTACCCGGTTGCGGAGGTGCTTTTCTCCCAGGACGGCTTCTCTCAGCTCGGCCAGGTCGTCTTCGGCAGGGATGGCGACGAGGAGGCGGCCTTGGGGAGACAGGATGCGGCGGAGCTCGGGGGGGTTCATGCGGGCGGTCAGGGAGAGGATGAGGTCGAAGGAGGATGCCTCGTAGGGGAGGAAGCGGTCGGCGTTGGCGACGATCCAGGTGGGGCCGGGGTGGAGGCGGGCGGCCAGGTCGATGGCGGGGACGGAGAGGTCGAGGCCGTGGGCTTCGGCCTGGAGGGTGGAAGCGAGGGCGGCCAGGTGGGTTCCTTCTCCGCAGCCTACGTCCAGGAGGGTGGGGTGGGGTGGGAGAGAGAGGTTCTGGAGGGTGGTCTTCAGGTCTTCCAGGAAGGGGGCGTCGTGGCCGGCTTCTAAGAGGCGGTGGCGGGCGGCGACGGCTTCTTTGGAGTCTCCGGGGGTCTTGGAGCGCTTGTCCTGCGGCTGCAGGAGGTTCACGTAGCCGCTTCTCGCCCGGTCGAAGGAGTGGCCACGGGGACAGGTCCAGGTGCGCTCGCCCCGGGCGAGGGGGGCGCTGCAGCCCCGGACGGGACAGAGGAGGACGACGCGGGACGGTTCCATGGAATAATCTTCGCAAAGAGATCGTGCTGTTTGGCGCTCTGTTCGACGCGAGGGAGGATGCCATGATG
Source organism: Thermoanaerobaculia bacterium (assembly GCA_035278895.1). Taxonomy (GTDB): domain Bacteria; phylum Acidobacteriota; class Thermoanaerobaculia; order Multivoradales; family UBA5704; genus DATARR01. The sequence goes on from DATEIO010000815.1 coordinate 993, forward strand.
GACGACCGCCAGTCCCCACCCGCCAGCACGCCGGTGACCCCGCCCCGCCGCCGGGGGCGCGGCAAGCTCATCCTCTTCCTCGTGCTCCTCGTCCCCCTGCTCCTGTTTGCCCTCTACGTGTGGCTTGCCCTGAACGTCATCAGCTACTCGTCGGGCGAACGCGCGGGGTACGTCCAGAAATTCTCCCGCAAGGGGTGGATCTGCAAGACGTGGGAGGGCGAGATCGCCATGGTCAACCTCCCCGGCACCATGCCCGAAATCTTCCGCTTCACGGTGCGCGACGAAGGCGTGGCCAACCGCATCAACCAGAGCATCGGCCAGCGCGTCCGCCTCCACTACGAGCAGCACCCGGGCGTCCCCACGACCTGCTTCGGCGAGACCGACTACTTCGTGACCGACGTCCAGCCCGTCGGCGGGCCTTGAAAAGTTCCCCGGTTCCGGTCACACTGCCAGCTCTGTGAAGCGAATGCGCAAGGGCGCATGGCTTCAGCTCCGTTCTTTCCAGCCCGGAATCCCGGGGCGGCGCGTTGCCGTCCGCCGCCTCTTCTCCCCAAGGAGTCGCCCCCCATGCATGGAACCGACCACGGGCCCCGACGTCCCCTCACCATCCTCCTGATCCTCGCCCTCTTCGCTCTGGCAGCATCCGCCCGCTCTGCCACCCTCCCCACCGGCTTCACCGAAACCCTCGTGGCCAACGGCCTGTCGACCCCGACCGCCTTCGCGTTCGCGCCCGACGGCCGGATCTTCGTGGCCCAGCAGGGCGGTCAGCTCCGGGTGATCAAGAACGGTACGCTCCTCGCCACCCCCTTCCTCACCGTGACCGTGAGCTCCTCCGGCGAGCGCGGGCTCCTGGGCGTGACGTTTGATCCGGACTTCGCGACCAACCAGTTCGTCTATGTCTACTACACGGCCACGACCCCGGCCATCCACAACCGGGTGAGCCGCTTCACGGCCTCGGGTGATGTCGCCGTCGCCGGGAGCGAGACGATCCTCCTCGAGCTCAACAATCTCTCGACCGCCACCAACCACAACGGCGGCGCCATGCACTTCGGGCCGGACGGCAAGCTCTACATCGCCGTGGGCGAGAACGCCAACGGCTCGAACTCCCAGACCCTGGGCAATCTCCTCGGCAAGATCCTGCGCCTCAACAAGGACGGCTCGATCCCCACCGACAACCCGTTCTTCAGCACCGCGACCGGGGTCAACCGCGCCATCTGGGCCCTCGGCCTGCGCAATCCGTTCACCTTCTCCTTCCAGCCCGGCACCAGCCGGATGTTCATCAACGACGTGGGGCAGAACACCTGGGAGGAGGTGAACGACGGCATCGCCGGCTCGAACTATGGCTGGCCCACGACCGAAGGCCCCACCACCGATTCCCGGTTCCGCAGCCCGATCCACTGGTACGGCCACGGCAGCACCGCCACCACCGGCTGCGCCATCACCGGCGGCGCCTTCTACAACCCGGCCACCCCGCGGTTCCCGCCCGAGTACGCGGGAACCTATTTCTTCGCCGACTACTGCACCGGCTGGATCCGCCGGATCAACCCGGCGAGCCCTGCCACCTCGACCGCCTTCGCTACCGGCATCTCCGCCCCCGTGGACCTCGCGGTGACCGACGACGGTCGTCTCTACTACCTCGCGCGGGACGCGGGCGCCGTCTTCCGCGTGGAGTACACTGCGAACCAGGCGCCGCGGATCACGACCCAGCCGGCCGACCGGACCGTCACCGCCGGCCAGACCGCCACCTTCACCGTGGCCGCCTCGGGCACCGCGCCGCTCTCCTACCAGTGGCGCAAAAACGGCGTAAACATCTCCGGCGCCACCTCCGCGACCTACACCACTCCCGCCACCACGCTTGCGGACAACGGAGCCCTGTTCAGCGCCGTCGTCACCAACTCCTTCGGCAGCGACACGAGCGACGACGCGACGCTCACCGTGACCGCCAACAACCCGCCCACCGGCACCATCACGGCCCCGGCGAACAACACGCTCTACAGCGCGGGCGACACGATCAACTACAGCGGCACGGGGACCGACCCCGAAGACGGCACGCTCTCCCCGAACGCCTTCACCTGGCAGGTGGATTTCCACCACGACACCCACACCCATCCGTTCCTCCCCGCGACCTCCGGCTCGACCGGCGGCTCGTTCACCGTCCCGCGGACCGGCGAGACATCCGCCAACGTCTGGTACCGCATCCACCTGACCGTCCGCGACTCGGGCGGCCTCACCCACTCGACCTTCGTGGACGTCGTGCCGCGCAAGGTGACGATCAGCCTCGCCACCTCCCCCGCCGGCCTTCAGGTGACGCTCGACGGCCAGCCGGTCACCACGCCCTTCTCCGTCCAGGGCGTCGTGGGGATCACCCGCACGCTCGGCGCCGTCTCCCCGCAGACGTTCGGCAGCACGACCTATCAGTTCCAGTCGTGGTCGGACGGCGGCGCGGCCACCCACGACATCACCACCCCGGCGAGCAACACGGCCTATACGGCCACCTACGTCCCGGCGTCCACGGGCCCCGGCCTTTCCGCGACCTATTACAACAACAGCGACCTCACCGGCTCGACGGTCACCCGCATCGACCCCACCATCGACTTCAACTGGGGTAGCGGCAGCCCGTCCCCGTCCATCGGCGCCAACACGTTCAGCGCTCGCTGGACCGGCCAGGTGCAGGCTGCGGTGACCGGCACGCACACGTTCTACACCCAGAGCGACAACGGCGCCCGGCTATGGATCAACGGCGTCCTGATCCTCGACAACTGGAGAGACCGGGGTCCGACCGAAGCCAGCGGAACGATCAACCTGACCGCCGGCCAGAGATATGACGTGAGGATGGAGTTCTACGAAAAGACCGGCAGCGCCCTGGCGCGTCTCCTCTGGTCCGCCCCGGGGATCGCCAAGCAGGTGGTGCCTCAGGTGCGGCTTTTCCCCACACCCTGAGGACCCTGGATGAAAAGGGCGCCGCGCCTCTCCCCCTGACGCGCGGCGCCCATTCCAACCCGCTACAGAATCGGATCCAGCAGATCGCTGAACGGAGTGATCAACGCCACCGGGATCCCATTGACCGCCGCGAAGTTGTTGACCTTCGGAGTGACGGCGTTCGCCTGCGGCGTGAGCTCCACGAACGCCCCGCCGGCCGGCGTGCCCGTGGGGAGCGACGTGTTGAGCTGGCTCACGTCCGACAGGTTGACCGGATCGTTGACCGGATCGGAGATGTCGACCGGAATGAACGTGCCGCGCTGCTCCGGCGTCACGAGCAGCCTCGTCGTGCCGCTGTTCGGAGACGAATAGCGGCCGATCGCGACCCAGCCGCGCACCTCGTAGACGTCGTTCGCGATCAGGTTCGGGCCGGGCCCCAGATTGGGCAGGAGCGCGAACTGCGAGGAACCGCCCTTGCAGAGGCTGTAGAGCGGAGAGATGTAGATCTTCGAGCAGGCCGTGGCGCCCAGGTACTGGAGCTCCCCGACGGCGGTCTGGCCCTGAGCCGGGCCGCCCGTAATGTCATAGATCGCATTGTGATTGCCGATCCCGGAGGGGTCCTGCTGCGGGCTCCCGGCGAGGCTCACCGTAAGCTCGCGGTCTTCGAAACCCTCGCCCGGCGCGCCGGGCGCCACGAACCTGGGAATCACGACCAGGAAACGGAACGTCTGATCCAGAAAGCCGAGGTTCGAAAACGTGCAGAAATATCCGGAGATCACCGTCCGCACGAACGGAATCGCCGGCGGGGCGATCGGCTTGACAAGGTTTTCAAACGTGGAGACGTAATAACTGAGAGGAGGCATTGGGCGTACTCCTTCCGTTGCGCCGTCCTGGCGTTTCGCTACGGCGCGGGTTTGGGCAACGACGTCTCTTTCTAGTTCCGGCAAAGCCGGTGAAGCTCGACCGCGGTTCTAGATGGAGAACCAGCCTCCCTTGAGATTGGGCTTTTCCGACGGGCTTTCGGGGGATGCAGCCTGCTTCTTCTTCGTCTCCTCTTTCGCGCCGGCCGCCGCCACCGTGGGCGCCGCGACCGCGACGGCGGCCGCAGCCGCCGAGGAGATCTTCAAGAAGCTCCTGCGGTCGAGACCTTCGTCCTGCTGCTCAGCGGACTTCTTCTTTGCCATGTCGACCTCCTTGCCGCGAGGGCAAGTCTGATAGGTGCTGCTGATTCAAGAATAAATATTTTTCCTGAGGAGTCAAGCGGCAATTTTGTAACACGAAATAAATTGACAGATCCATGATCAGCACATGGACGCCGCACCACCTTCCACGTCCACAAAATGGATTGATCGTTCCGGACAAAGATCCGGACAAGCAGGAGGAAGGAACAAAGAAGCTGGATTTTCTCTGGACCGCCTCAGGCCCACGCCAGACCGGCCGCGGACAACAGCGTGGCCAGATCCGGCGGCACGGGCGCGGTCACCTCGAAGGGCTCCCCGGTGATGGGATGCGCGAGCGCCAACCGCCGCGCGTGGAGGGCCTGGCGGGGAAAGTCGCGGCAGAGCGCCGCGAGCTCCGGGTCCCCGATCCCCTTCCACCGCGGCGCGCCGTAGACCGGATCGCCCACGATCGGAAGCCCCTGCGATTCGAGGTGGACCCGGATCTGGTGCGTGCGCCCCGTCAACAGCACGCAGCGCACGAGCGAGAGCGCCCCCACGTCCAGAGGCGTCTCGGCGAGCCTCTCGTAGAGCGTCGCGCTGTCGCGCCCCTCCGTCTTCGAGGTCGCCATCCGCCGCCGGTCCTCCGGATCGCGCAGGATCTTCAGATCGATCCGCCCCTTGGCGAACGGGGTGCGGCCGTAGATCACGGCCAGGTACTCCTTCTCGGCCCCGCGGGCCCGGAGCGCCCGGGAGAGCGCGGCGTGGATCTCCGGCCTCTTCGCCACCAGGAGCACGCCCGAGGTCCCCTTATCCAGCCGGTTCACGAGGCCCGGCCGTGCCCCCTCGCCCCAGTCCCGGGCGAGCCAGAGGAGCGCGTTCGCGAGCGTCCCCCCGGCATACCCGTGCGTGGGATGGACCACGAGCCCGGGCGGCTTGTCCACCGCCAGCAGGTGCTCGTCCTCATAGAGGATCGCGACGGGCGCCTCCTCGGCCACGAGCCCGGGCCGCGGCGAAGGCGGCAGAGGCAGGAAGACCTCGATTTCGTCTCCCGTCGCCACCCGGCTCGCCGGCTTCCCCGCCGCCGCCCCGTTCACCTTCACGAGCCCCTCCCCGATCCACCGCTGCACCTCCGCGCGCGAGATTTCCGGCCGGTCCGCGAGATGGCGCAGCAGAACGCGGTCGATTCGAGCCCGCGCGTCGCCGCGGTCCGCGCGGAAGGCGCGGACGAGGCGGGGGGGAGGGGCGGGGGTGCTCATCGGCCTCCTACTTTATCGGTGCGAGCGCGTACTGGGTGAGGGGAGGGGTCCCTCGGCTTGGGGGATGGGTCCCCCTCCGCCCGGGAATGAATTCCCCGGGCTACAAGGGCAGCGTCGGATGAATCCGACTTCAATCCCTGCCGTCACCTCGGCAAGATCGCGGACATCCTACAAGATCGTGGACAGCTCGACGACGCTCTCAAAATCGTTGGCAGGGCCAAGCTGCCTTTGATCTATCTGTAGCGGAACGGAGAGGGTAACCGTGAAACTACCAAGCAACTCCTCCACCTAGCCCTCGAAGCCGCGGAACGCCTCCGAATCCCTGAAGCCGACAAGATCCGCGAGATCCTCCGTGATTTGGAGAACCCCGAAGGGGAACGAGAATAGGCTTGACGTTGGTGTGAGGGGAACCCGTCTGAATTCTCCTCCAACGTTTCCCCCCAATGTAGAGACGCCCCGTGGGGCGTCTCCGGATCGGAGAGAACGGCTTGGATCGGGAGGCAGCCCCGCGGCAAGTTCTTGTTTTTTGAGAGGATTTCGCCGCTTCGGAGACGCCCCACGGGGCGTCTCTACATTGGGAAAAGCAAAGCCAAACAGATCCCTTTGGGGCGAAGACACAGAAGCGCCACTCTCCACACTGTCCCGTTCCCCATCTCTGCCGCACTCTCTTAAGTAAAGATGCACTTCGTTCGGAGCTTTGCCCTCTCCGACGACAACGAACGGCCGTCCGTGCATGGGCTAGGAGTGAACACGTGGGCTCCCCTGTTCCGGGGAGAGCCTTATTCCGAAACACAAGGAGGCCGTCATGTCCAAGAAGGTTTTAGTTTCTGTCATTCTGCTTGCTACATTCTTTCTCTTTGGCGCTGAAAACGCTTCGGCGAAGGCACGGTATATTCATTCGGTCAAGTTCGTCTGCGGTTACAACGACACCAACATCGGCTACACGGGCGATCTGCTGGACAAGAGGGCCGGCGAGCAGACCGTGAAGTTCGGCAACTATGCCACGGATATCAACATCTTCAACTATAACATCTACGGTTTCCCGGGCCAGACCGTTACGTATGTTGAAAAGCAGATCCTCGTCCTCGTCGAGAAGGGTGTGCCGGTGGGACGGGAGCCGCGGATCGTCCGGCCCACGGGGTTCGACTTCCTCGAGCTTCCGTATGGCCACGCCACGATGGACGACTGCAACCGGATCGCGGAGATCCTCTGGGGCGCCGTGCCCACGCCGTATCCGCTGACCATCGGCTTCTTCGTGATCGGCACCACGGACGACGTGGACGTGACCGCCGTCTACACGGCGCAGACCTGCAGCAACTGGGTCATCTCCCCGCAGAAGCTCGATTGCCTCGACCCGACGGGCAAGTACGCTGACACGAGCATCTCGATCGACGTGGAGCAGGTCCAGGGCCA
>DATEIO010000816.1:0-4074 GCA_035278895.1 Thermoanaerobaculia bacterium
GCCGGTTCGCGCGGCCAACGGCTATTCCTGGGGTCCGATCAAGGAGGTGGCGATCCTCTTCGCGGCGATCTTCGCCACGATCATTCCCGCGCTCGCCATCCTCCAGGCCGGAGAGCGCGGGGCCCTGGCCGGGCTGATCCAGGCGGTGCGGACGCCCGCCCACTTCTTCTGGGCGACCGGCATGCTCTCCTCGTTCCTGGACAACGCCCCCACCTACCTGACCTTCCTCTCGACCGCCCTCGGCCGCCTCTTTCCCGGGGTGCCCGAGCGCGAGGCCATCCTCGGGTTGATCGCGGGCCACGAGGCGTACCTGAAAGCGATCTCGACCGGCGCCGTGTTCATGGGGGCCAACACCTACATCGGCAACGCCCCGAACTTCATGGTGAAGTCGATCGCGGAGGAGTCGGGCGTCGAGATGCCGTCGTTCTTCGGCTACATGCTTTACTCTGGGGCCGTGCTGATCCCGGTGTTCCTCTTGGTCACCCGGATCTTCTTCTAGCGCTTTTCGTGGAGAAAGAAGCGGCGATGAGCACGTGGTACGAGTTGCTGATCGAAGGTCCCCAGGAGAAGCTGGAGAGCTTCCTCGAAGGGCATCAGGGAGCCGTGCGCGGCTCGGAGCTTCCGTTGAAGGAGGAGTCGCTCACCGCCCGCCTCCTGGGCTTCCTCGGAGCGCGCACCCACCATCTGATCTTCGCTCCTTCCGCCAACGCCAAAGCCCTGATCAGGGGGCTCGGCAAACACGCGGATCTCCGCCTGGAGCACCTGCGGGAGGTGGAAAACGCCGGCTTCTCCTTCGAGGTGGAGGCCTTCTCCCGTCCCAAGGCGCAGGAGATCCGGAGCGCGCTCCACGAAGACGTCCCCTCGGGAATCGCTCTCGCGGACCTCCGGGAATCCGAAGAGGTCGACCCCGAGGTCGACGGCGTCGAGCTCTACGCGCCGGCCCACGCCTACACCTACCGCGCGAGCGGCTCCTTTCACGGCGACCTGCCGTGCATTCTGGAGATGCACCGGAGGCTCGCGGAGATGGAGTTCTGCGATCCCGGAGCGATCGAGATCGAGGCGCGGGACGTGGAGGGAGTCGGAGGCTAACCGCCGTCCGCCCAATCGCGAGGGCGGAGGAACTCCTCGTAGAGCCGCGCCTCGGGCGATCCCGGCTCCGGGCGCCAGTTGTAGCGCCAGCGCACGAGAGGCGGCAGAGACATCAAGATGGATTCCGTCCGCCCGCCGGTCTGGAGACCGAAAAGTGTGCCCCGGTCCCACACGAGATTGAACTCGACGTACCGGCCGCGCCGGTAGAGTTGGAAGTCCCGCTCCCGCTCGCCGTACGGCGTGTCCTTCCGGCGGCGGAGGATGGGGAGATACGCCGGGAGGAAGTGGTCGCCCACGCTCCGCTGGAGCGCGAAGCAGCGCTCGAAGCCCCCCGCGGAAAGGTCATCGAAGAAGATCCCGCCGATCCCCCGCGGCTCGCCCCGGTGGCGGAGGAAGAAGTACTCGTCGCACCAGCGCTTGTACTTCGGGTAGACATCCTCGCCGAACGGAGCGCACGCCGCCTTGGCCGTGCGGTGCCAGTGGACGGCGTCCTCCTCGAAGCCGTAGTACGGCGTGAGATCGAAGCCCCCGCCGAACCACCAGACCGGCTCCTCCCCCGCCTTCTCGGCGATGAAGAAGCGGACGTTCATGTGGGTCGTCGGCGCGTACGGATTCCGCGGATGGAGCACGAGCGACACCCCGAGCGCCTCGAACCCGCGCCCTGCCAGCTCCGGCCGGTGCGCCGTGGCCGAAGCCGGAAGGCCCGGCCCATGCACATGCGAAAACCCCACGCCCCCCTGCTCCAGCACCGCCCCACCCGTCAGCACTCGCGACCGCCCCCCACCCCCCTCCGGCCGCTCCCAGGAATCCTCCTGAAAGCGCTCCGCCCCATCCTCCGCCTCCAGCGCCGCGCAGATGCGGTCCTGGAGGTCGAGGAGGTAGGCGCGGACGGCGGCGGTGTCGGGTTGGGTGGTCAAGGCAGGGGGAGTTTAGCCGAGACCGTGACTATCACAACGGACGAGCTCTGCGTTGCAGGGGACGGAAGCCAAAAGAGCGGGTATAACGGAAACCGACCCGACGAAACCAGACCTGCGCATCCGGCCGGAGGCTCCTCAATCGCTTCGAAGCGGCGATCTCGCTCCGATCGATTTCGTAGTCACCTGATACCACGTCAATATGGACGTACTTGCCCTTGTCTTCCTCTTGCAGGTGCGGAGCGATATCGCGCTCGTAGATCTCATCGCCCAACCGGGCGATCTCTTCGTCCGAGAGCTCGTCTTGAATCGAACCTTGATCCGCCGCCCCAAAATAGAAGTGATTGGACGGAGGATCGAGGGCGATTCGGATATTTTCGAGAAAGCCCGTATAGCCCAGGAAATTGCCGAAAGACCAGTCCTCTGAGACAAAGAAGAGTCCCCCCTCCACATTCAAAGCATCCCCCTCGTCCGCCAGCAGGAGGACCGGGATTCTGACGAGGTGCCCTTCGATCAGACCATAGCGGGTATGCATTGTGGCAGGATCGCCGCCGCCCAAGGCTCCCTGTGCCTCGGCAACTTCCCGATCCAGGATCGAGTATGCGGAGCCTGTGTCGAGCTGAGCTAGAACCGGATGGCTGACGGCGCTCAAGCGCATCTTGACGTAGATCTTCGCTGTCCGCTCGAAACGCCGCTCTGCGTGATCCTGGAAACGGGACCGGCCACGGGTGAAGTCCTTCCCATAGAGCTTCAGCATCGCGGCCGCAATCAATCGACCTTATGAATCAGAGGCTCCCGAGGCAGGTTCTTCTTTTCCAGCTCTGCCAGGAGCTCCTTCAGGGTTTTTGAGTGGGCTACCAGTTCCTCCCCCGAAAGGGCCACCCACTCTCCTAGGTAGTCTTGGCCCTTTTGCCGGAGCCATCGGAACTCGGGGGTGCGGTCGACATCCCTCGCCGGGCTCGGCGTGATCCGGGGTGGATCCACCGCAGGATCGTTTAGGGGATATTGGGGTCGTGCAGGTACGGTCGCCATATTCCTAGTTTACGACACCCGGCGTGTCCCCCGCTACCCCCTCCACCCGAATCGGGACCAGTTCGGCTTGAGAGTTGTCATACGAGTAACTAAGAGAGGGTCAATTTCCGAATGCTCACCCCGCCACCCTCCACGACCTCGATTTTCAACTCGTGGCCGTACAACAAGCTCATTCCGAGGAGAGGTTCTATTTCGGCCACATCAATCCATAGAGGGCGAAGCTGATCTTCCCAAAGTACGGTCCCCTGGTAGACGTCGAACACGACCTCGGTTCCGTCTCCCAAGGTTGCGGTACCCCGTCTCTGAAAGGGGAGTTGGAGATCCTCGATAGCGCTGTAGGGCAGAGTCAGGGCGCCGGTGTACCCTGTATCAACGACAGCGTCCGTTTCCAATTCCTGGCCGCGGTGTCCGCGGAGCCGGAGCCGAACGATGGCTTCGCGGTCGTGATTGACGATTCCGGAGGGCATCCTAAACCTGGGATACCGCTACGTAACGAGGTCCAAAACGCCGGACGGATTTAGACCCAACCCGACGGAACCAGATCTGCGCATCCGGGTGGCGGGCGAACAACCGATCCGAAGCAAGCCCCTCCTCGGCATCGACCTCGTAGTCGCCGCTTTCGATATCGATGAGGATGTATTGGCCCTCATCCTCTTTCTTCAGATGAGGGGCGATGCGCTCGTAGATCTCTTCACCGCGGCGGGCGAACTCTTCTTTGCTGTAGCGGGGCCTTGTCATTAATTCCAAGTATACGACATCCCCGTCCTCGATACTAGATCCTACTCCCCCTCCACCCGAATCGGAAACAGCTCCGCCTGCCGGTTGTCGTAGGGAGACAGGGGCACCCGGTAGTTCCCGGTCCAGCAGGCGGTGCAGTAGGAGTCCTTCGGGCCGGAAACCGAAGAGAGCATGCCTTCCAAGGAGAGGTAGGCGAGGCTGTCGGCTCCGATGAACTCGCGGATCTCGTCGATGCTGTGGTGCGCGGCGATCAGCTCGTCGCGGGTGGGGGTGTCGATGCCGTAGCGGCAGGGCCATTGGG
>DATEIO010000817.1:0-4974 GCA_035278895.1 Thermoanaerobaculia bacterium
GGAAGCCGTGGACGAGGCCCTGTGCTTCGGGTGGATCGACGGCATCAAGAAGAAGGTCGACGAGATCCGCTACGTGCACCGCTTCACGCCGCGCAAGCCGCGGAGCGTCTGGAGCGCGGTCAACATCAAAAAAGCGCACGAATTGACAGCCCAGGGACGGATGGCGCCCGCGGGCCTCGCGGCTTTCGAGAGCCGGGACGAGAAGAGATCGGTCCAGTACTCCTACGAGAGGGAGAGCTGCGCCTTCGACGCGGATCTGGAGGGCCGGTTTCGGGCGAACGAAAAGGCCTGGGAGTTTTTTCAGGCGCAGCCGCCCGGCTACCGGCGGACGGCCACCTGGTGGGTGGTGAGCGCGAAGAAGGAAGAGACCCGCTTGAAGCGGCTCACGGTTCTGATCGAGGACTCTGCGGCGGGCCGGCGGCTGGCGCAGGTGACGCCGTCGCCTCCGAAGGCTTGATCCAGGTGCGCGCGTCGTAGCCGACGAAGCGCGGCAGGAGCGCGCCGCAGAGGATCACGCCGATCACGCAGAGCACGCCACCGGACACGACGGACGCCTGAACCCCGAAGGCCGCGGCGACCATGCCGGCTTCCGCGTGGCCGAGGAGTGGGCCGCTCATGTAGCTCAGCATCTCGATGCCGGCCAAGCGCCCGCGCAGGGAGTCGGGGATCGTCTGGTTCCACAGCGTCATGCGGAACAGGCCGCTCAGCGCGTCCGCGCCTCCCGCGAGGGCGAGGAAGGCGAGCGCGGGGACGAGCCGGCCGCAGAAGCCGAAGCCGACGATCGCGAGGCCCCAGACCGTGGCCGCGATCATCACCGCCAGGCCGTGCCGGTGCACGCGGGGTGTCCAGCGGCTCGTCAGGCTCGCGAGGAGGGCGCCTCCGGCCGGGGCCGCGTAGAGCAGCCCCAGCACGCGGGGACCGCCCAGGGGCCCGGAGATCGCGGGGAAGAGGGCGAGCGGCATTCCGAACACCATGGCCACGAAATCCACGACGTACGTACCGATGAGCTCCTGCCGGCTGCGGGCGTAGCGGAAGCCTTCGAGCACGCTCCGGAAGCTCGGAGATTCTTCCGATTCCACCGAGACGGCCGAGTGGATCGTCCGGACCGCGAAAAACGAGAAGACGTAGGTCAGGACGTCGAAGAGATACGTGGCCGCGAGGCCCGTCGAAGCGAGGAGCATTCCGCCCAGCGCCGGCCCGGCGATCATGCCCACGCTGCCGCGGAACATCGCGAGCGCCGCGATGGCTGGGATCTCGTCGGGGTCCACGAGCCGGGGCGCGATCGCGTCGAGCGAAGGCCGCTGCAGGCCGTTCAGCCCCGACATGAAGCCGGCGATGATGTAAAGAGGCCACGCGGGCGGATGCTCGAGAAGAGCGATCAGAGCGAGCGTGCCGCTGCCCAGGGCGAGCCCGACCTCGGTCAGAAGCACCATGCGCCGGCGGTCCACGGCATCCGCCAGAGCGCCCCCCACGAAAGCGGTCACGAGCAGCGGAAGAAGCTCCGCCACGCCCAGAAGCCCCACCGCGAGCGACGAGCCCGTGATCTTGAACATCTGATAGGGCAGGGCCACGTAGGTCACCATGCTGCCCAGGAACGAAACGAACTGGGCGGCGTACAACGCGCGGTAATCGCGGTGGCGCAGGAGGGGGCGGAGGTCCATGAGAGGAGGAAAAGGGTAGCACAAGGGACCTTCCCGGGACTTCCGCTTCCCCGGTATCTTCCGGGGCGACTTCGTTATAGGATTCCGCCATGGGAGACATCTTTCCCCGAAAGACGAGGGGCGGCGTCCTTGACGGGGCTTAACGTATAAGTTATGCTTTGCCTCAAGCTGATTGCTCGGGGAGCGTGGACTCTTTACGCGGTCTGCTCCTCCGACAAGCGTTGTCCGCTGGAAGAGTTCCTTGCCGACCAGAGCGAGTTCGGTGGGGACAAGGACCGCATGCTGAGGAGAATGGAAGAGATCGCCGTACGCGGTCCTTACTATCTGCCCGACATCTCCCACCAGATCGAGGGGGAGATCCGGCAGACCGAGCAGGGCCGAGTGCGCGTACTGTGGTTTTTCGACAAGGGGCGTTTGATCCTCTGCTCCCACGGTTTCATCAAGAGCAGCCAGAAAACTCCCGAGCGCGAGAAAGGGATTGCACGGAGAGCCTTTGAGGAGTATCACGCAGCCAAGGCCACAGGTTCTCTTGTTTTCCTGGAGGAATGAATTGATGAGCTTTTCGGACCTGATTCGTGACGCCCGCACTCGGGACGAGTATTGGATTGAGGACGCGATCATCGGCTTTACAGTCCAGCTTTACTCCTGGATGAAAGAGAAGGGGATGTCTCAAGCCGATCTGGCTGCCAGGATCGGCGCCAGCCAGCCCTACGTCGCGCGGATCCTCAAGGGGAACGACAATTTCACGATCGCCACGATGATCAAGCTCGTGCGGGCCGTAGGCGCTCACCTGCAGATCGTCCTCCGGGAGGCTGATGAAAACCCCGCGGTGGAAACCGGCATCGGACGACTCGTGGTGTCCGAAGCAGCAGACAGTCTGATCCGGTTTACCGCGAGATCCAGCTCGCTGCATTGCGTCGAATCGGTGCACTGAACCATGGCTGAAAACATCTGGTCCGTGCTCTGCTACAAGGCGAGCCTCGATCAGGACAACAACCAGGTCAGCCTGCTGGATATCCTCGAGGAGCTTACGCTGGTTCCCGGGCAGGAGATCTCCTCTCGCGAGAGGATCGGGCTGGGGCACCACATGGAGTTTGTGACACTCTGGAGGCGAACCGCTGTCGAGAAGCCGGAGACGGCAAGGATGAAGCTCGAGATCCTGTCTCCGGGCAATAAAAATCTCGGCACGGCTGAGTTGGAGATCAACCTTGAAACGGTTCGGCGGTATCGGGGCATCATCAAGTTGGATATGCTGCCGTTTGATGGGTTCGGGGTTTATCAGTTCCGGTTGAGCAAGAAGGATGAAGGGTTAGTGGACTGGGAAGAGGTTGCAAGGGTCCCGCTGGAGGTCAACGAGAAACCGAGCGCAGCGGGCTCAGAGAAAGGAGCCAGGCCACCACGCCGGAACCCGCGCAAGCCTCGCCCGTAGCCCAAATCGCGAAGAGCGTCCTGGAATCGGCAGGGGAGGTCTCTAGACGCCCCCGCCCCCTCCTCCGTACAACCCAGGCATGAGGCATCTTCTGAGGCGCGCCCTGTTCCTGGCCGGAGTCGTGGCCGCCATTCTCGCGGTGGCCCTGGCCGGGGCGGCGCTGGTGCTCCGCCAGCCTTCCGTCGGACGCGACGAGCGCGTTCTCGTCCGCCGCGCCAGCGCGCTGAATCTGGAGCGGCACGTGCGGGCGCTCACGATCGATTTTCATCCCCGAGACAGCGATCATCCGGAAAATCTTTCCAAAGCGGCCGGGTATGTCGCGGCGCGTTTCGCGGCGGCCGGGGCGCGGGTTGAGCGGCAGGAGTTTTCGATCCGGGGAGCACGTTTCGAAAACGTCATCGGGCGTTTCGGGCCTGCGGAGGGACAGCCCCTGATCGTCGGCGCGCATTACGATGCGTTCGGCGGTTTCGGCGACAACCCGGGGGCGGACGACAATGCGAGCGGCACGGCGGGGTTGATGGAGCTCGCCCGGCTGCTTCAGGGGACGGATCTGCGCCGCCCGGTCGAGCTGGTCGCGTTCTCCACGGAGGAGCCGCCCTTTTTCGCCTCTCCGGGCATGGGGAGCGCGGTCCACGCGGAATCGCTCGCGGCGCGCGGGATCGAGCCGGCCGGCATGATCTGCCTGGAGATGATCGGCTTTTTCAGCCCGAACCAGCCGTGGCCCCACTGGTTCCTCGGGCTCCTCTATCCGGACCGCGGCGACTTCATCGGGGTTGCCGGCCGCTTTCAGGACCGGCGCCTGGCCCGGGCGGTCAAGCGGGCGTTCCGGGGGGCGAGCACGGTTCCGGTGTACAGCTTCAACGGCCCCGCGGGGATGACCGAGGCTTCGGATCAGCGAAGCTACTGGGCGCACGGCTGGGAGGCGGTGATGGTCACGGATACCGCGTTCGTCCGCAACCCCAACTACCACTCGCCGGCGGACACCGCGTCGACGCTCGACTACCGCCGGATGGCGGGCGTCGTCGACGGGGTGGCCAACGTGGTCCTGCAAGCCGGAACCGCCTTCCTTGAATCCGGGCCTTGACACGCCTCCACGAAATGGCATACTCTTTCCAGGTCAGCGGGCCAATGGATAGCCCGTTGGCGTCAAAAAGCCAGAAGACTTTCGCGAGAGACCTGGTTCTGACCGGGTCTTTTGGTTTTCTGGGATCAGAAAGAGAGACAGAATGCGTAACACGGGTAAAGTGAAGTGGTTCAATGACACCAAGGGCTTCGGATTCATCACTCCGGAGGACGGGAGCAAGGACTGCTTCGTGCATCACTCCGCCATCCAGGGCTCGGGCTTCAAGAGCCTGTCCGAGGGCGATCGCGTCGAATTCGACGTCACGCAGGGCCAGAAGGGTCCGGCGGCCGAGAACGTCGTCAGGATCTCCTGACCCCGATCTCCTCCTGGCGCCTCGCGGCGCCTGGCGATGAGTGAGAGAGAGGCCACCCGACCGGGTGGCCTTTTTTCATGGATTCAGGAGGCGGGGCCCTGTGCTATGCTCCCCGGCACCATTTTTTCTGACAGCGAGGGAGTCTCATGCGCGAGATCCGATTCACTCATCGGCTGAAGTACGCGTTCGACAACAGCATGTCCCGAGGCGCCATCGCCCTGATCGGCTATCTCGGCCTGGTGTCTTTGGCGTTGATCATGGTGGCCGCTCTGGCGGTGATCGTCTTCGGCATCCGGCCGGCGGGCGGGGACCAGCCCGGTTTCATCGAGGCCATGTGGCTCTCCCTCATGCGCACTCTGGACTCGGGCACCATGGGCGGCGACGAAGGGTGGGGGTTCCGGGTCGCCATGCTGTTCGTCACCCTGGGCGGCATCTTCATCGTGAGCTC
>DATEIO010000818.1:0-26368 GCA_035278895.1 Thermoanaerobaculia bacterium
ATCTCGGGCTCCGGGCGGATCTGGTCGTGCTGAGCGCGTGCCGTACGGGTCTAGGGGAAGAGGTGATGGGCGAAGGGCTGGTTGGGCTCTCCCAGGCCTTCATGCACGCCGGTGCGCCGCGGCTGGTGGCCTCGCTCTGGAATGTCGACGACCGCGCCACGAGCGAGCTCATGAAACGGTTTTATGGGGCCTACCTGGCAGAAAACCTCCCGCCGCCCCAAGCCCTGAGGAAGGCCCAGATCTCCCTCTGGCGTGAGAGCCGTTGGCAGGCTCCCTACTACTGGGCCGGCTTCGTCGCGCAGGGCGAGTGGAAATGAAAGATCCCGCGGTCCCAGCCCTTCCCTGGCCTCTGGAAGCTCCAATCCTCATCTAACCAAATCCGCGTCCGCGGCTTCTCCCTCTGGCAGCGATCGACAGCACCTCCGGGTCCGGATCTTCCGGACCGCCGGGAAGGGCATGAGGAGGATGAGATGGAGAACCGTAGAGTCGTTGCAGTTCCCGTCCGCGATGAAGGGCCCGTGCAGGCCAAGGGCCGCGACTTCGAGCCGCTCGAAACCCATCCGCCCGATGCCGACAACCGGCCCAAAGGCTCCGGAGCTTTCGACTGCAAGAGCCCACGCCACGACCACCCGGAGGAGCAGGACGGCAAGAAGGACTGAACACCCGGGCAGTCCTTCAACGCGCCGGGCCTTTTCCTTTACGCGGAAGCGGCCCGGCGTGCATCCACCAGGGAGGTGTGTATATGGCATCGAAGATCGGGATTCTGCTCACGAGCCTGACATTTTTTCTGATCAACCTCGCGGGATGCTCGGGCCCCAGCGCCCGGTCGGAGCGTTCCTTCGATCAGATCCAGGCTCTCGCCCACGGCAAGAGCGCGGAGCAGATCCTCCGGCTCCTTGGAGAGCCCGACAGCCGTGAGGTGCTCTTTGACGCCGATGAACGGTGGATCTGGTGGAACTACACGTTTCTCGATGGCAGGGACTGTCCACCCGAAATGCGAGGCCGGGTCGTCCACCTCGAAATTGTGGTCCGAAATCCGATTCATTCCATGAACCCGAGAGCCGCGCAAGCCGGACGGCGGCCCTACTCCGAATGGCGGGTGGACGACGCCTTCGGGATCACCTACCGGACGCCGTCCAGCGGCAGTTGAAGCCTGATCGACGGGAAGAGGAGATCTCATGTCATCCATCGAAACCCGCACGCTCGCGTTGAACGGTATTCATGGCTCCACGGGAAAGCCACTGCTTTCCGGCGTCACGCTCCGGCAGATCGCTGCCGTGGCGTGCGGAGAGAGCCTTCCGGCAGGGGATCTCGAAGAGCTCCGGCGGTGGACGTCCTACCTCCGGGAAGACCATCTCGACGCCCGCTTCCAGATCGATCCCCGCAATCTGGCGGAGGCCGGATGGGGTGTGATCTTTCCGGAAGACCGGGAGGACGAGCTGCGGGAGGCGCTCGCTCCGCTTCTCGCGCTGCGCCGGTCTCAGGCCAGCGGGATTTCCGAGGGCCGCTACCGGGAGCTCGTGCATCGCAGCAGTGAATCCAAGGCGCGGTTCCTCGCCCGCTACGGCGTGGCCCCTGGGCCGGCCGATCCGGACCGCCTTCCGTATTACCTGCTCCTCGCCGGCAGCCCGGAGGAGATCTCGTACCGCTTCCAATACCAGCTCGACGTGCAATATGCCGTAGGGCGGCTCTGCTTCGAGACTCCGGAGGAATACAGGCGCTATGCCGATGGCGTGGTCGCGGCCGAGCAGGAAGCGCTGCCGGTCAACCGCCGCATCTCGTTTTTCGGCGTCTCCAATCCGGGTGATCCGGCCACGGAGTCGAGCCTGCATCGTCTGGTCAAGCCGCTCGCGGCCAAAATCTCCCGCGAACGGCGGGATTGGGAGGTCGAGACCGTTCTTGGCTCTGAAGCCACCAAGGCCGCGCTCACCGAGCGGCTGGGCGGCCCCCGCACGCCGGCCCTCCTGTTCACAGCGAGCCACGGGATCGGCTTCGATCCCGACGATCCGCGGCAGGCTGCGCTCCAGGGGGCTCTGCTGTGTCAGGACTGGCCGGGTCCGGAGGCCATGGTCCTGCCGGATCACTACCTGGCGGGGGAGGATCTCGACGATTCCGCCTCGCCCGCGGGTCTGATCGCTTTTCTCTTCGCCTGCTACGGCGCCGGGACCCCGGTCTACGACAGCTTCGAAAGGGATGGAGAGCAAAAGCGGATCGCCGCGGAGAGCTTCGTGGCCCGCCTGCCCCAGCGCCTGCTCGGCCATCCCCGGGGCGGGGCCTTGGCCGTGATTGGCCACGTGGACCGCGCGTGGTCCTACTCCTTCGAATGGCCGGAAGCCGACGAGCATCTCCAGGTTTTCGAGAGCGCGCTCGGCCGGCTGCTCGAAGGCTATCCCGTGGGCGCGGCCACGGAGTACTTCAACCAGCATTACGCCGAGCTGTTCACCGATCTCACGGAAGAGCGGGAAGAGGTCCGCTGGGGCGCGCGGCCCGATTTCCTTTCCTTGGTCGACCTATGGACCGCTGCGCACGACGCCCGGTCGTACGCCGTGCTCGGCGATCCGGCCGTGCGCCTGGGGGCGAAGCCGTGAACGAGACCTATCTCGACAGCGAGCTCTATCTCCCCAGCCTCGACCGGGCCTGCTTCTCCTGGGAAGGGAGGA
The DNA here is from genome assembly GCA_035278895.1 of Thermoanaerobaculia bacterium. GTDB lineage: Bacteria > Acidobacteriota > Thermoanaerobaculia > Multivoradales > UBA5704 > DATARR01. The sequence continues at coordinate 2,661 of DATEIO010000818.1, forward strand.
GCTATGAAGGCGCGCCCGTTCTGGGCTATGAGCGCGCCCTGGAGATCGGCGCCCTCGAAGGCGAGCCGGAAGCGTACGGGCGCGAGCTCCTGGGCGCCATCCTTCCGGAGGGGAGCGATCTGTATAAAGGTTTCCGGGAAGCCGCTCTCGCCGCGGAGCTGGCGCACAGCCGGCTGCGCTTCCGCCTGCGTCTCTCCGTGGACCTCCCGGCCTGGGTTCACGCTCTCTACTGGGAGCTGCTCGCGGATTCCGATCCCCGGCGCGGCACCCTCGCCCGGTCTCCTGAAACGGCCTTCTCGCGCTACACCGCACTGTCCCGGGCGCTGGGGGAGCCCATCGCCGGCCGGCCCCGGCTGCTCTGCGTCATTGCCGCGCCGTCCGATATCGGGCGCTTCGGCATGGCCGAGATCGACCGGAGAGAGGTTCTGGGCCGGCTTCAGGCCTCTCTGGGCGATCTCTCCGAGTCCGTCGAGGTCGAGATTCTCGAGCCGCCCGCCACGCTCTCCCGGTTGCGGGAGCGGCTGATGAGCCGGGGCGGAGCTCACCTTCTGCACTTCTTCGGCCACGGCGACAGCCGGGGCGGCGGCTCCGCCCTCTTCCTCGAAGACGAGAACGGCCGCACCAAGCCCGTGCCCGAAGAGATGCTCGCCAAGCTCTTCCTGGGCGCCCGCGAGCTGCGGCTCGTCACTTTGGTCGCCTGTCACGGCGGAGCGCTGTCCTCCAGCGATCCGTTCAGCGGCCTCGCGGGGCGGCTCGTGCAGCAAGGGCTCCCGGCGGTGATCGCCATGCGCCGGGCGGTGACGTTCGAGACCGGCCACCGGTTCACGGCGCACTTCTACCGCCAGCTCGCCGAGACCGGGAGGGTGGATGCTGCCGTCAACGAGGCGCGGCAGCAGCTCTATCTGTCAGAGCCCCGGGGGATCGCCTGGAGCAGCCCGGTGCTCTATTCGCGCCTCCAGGACGGCCGCCTGTGGCTTCCGCCGGGAGAGGAGGAGCCCGGAACGAGCGTTCCACTCCTCCGGTTCCGGCCGCGCCGTCTCCTGCGCCCTCTCCCCTGGCTGCCGGCCGCTCTCTGCCTCCTGCTCGTGGGGCTTGGCCTCCGGCCGGCCGCGGAGGCCGAGGCCCGCTTCGATCTCTGGGCTTCCCGGCTCTCCTTCCGGCTCGCCGAAAGCGCGACGGTCGTCGAGCGTCTCGCGCTGGAAGAGCTCGCCGGCAGCCAACTCGCCGCCGTGCGCCTGTCCTCGACGCTTCCGGCGCCCAGCCAGTGGGGGAGCGGCGGCCTGAGCCGCAGGAAAGGTTTTTTCCTTCTGAAGGCTTCCAAGCCGAGCGCATTCGTCACTTTGAACGCCCACCCCCTGCCGGCGGGAGCCGACGTTGTCCTTGAGCATCAGGGCGGCCAGGCCTACCGGCTGTCCTTCGCGGGCTCGGACCACGAGCTCTCCGCCACGTTCCAGGGCAACGTGACGCTCAAGCTACCCGACAGCCCCTCCGCGGAGCTTTACCTGGAATATCCCAAGTCGCTCAAGCTCTATCCCCGGAGTGGCATCGCGGAGCTCGACCTCACCTTTTCGCGTTTTGCGACGGATGCATTTTCTTCCGAAATTTCGATCGATCGTCTCACGCTCGTCCGCATCGAAGAGCAGCACACCCCCAGAGCCACGATGGTCCGCGAGGAATCCACCCTTCTGGGCGGCGAGGTGCTCGTGCCGGCCACCGGTGCGAAGTACCGGTTGAGCCCGGGCGAGCGGCTCCGTTCTGCAAACCTCGCGGGCACGCTCACCTCTCTGCGCGTGGGAAACGACGGCATCCGCTTCCGCTTCCAGGGGCAGGTCTCGAAGCTGGAGCTCCTCGCCAAGGGTTTGAAGGCTCAGAACCTGATGCCCTCCGTGCTCGACCTGGGGATCCCGGAGCCGGCCCAACTCCCCGCCCAGGGAACCGCCGGCGTGCTGGCAGCCGCGGTCCTGCTCTTCACCGCTTTAGAAATCCGGCCACGCTTTCCGCACAGGCCGCAACCATCCGGAGCGGGCTCCGCGCCCGCTCCCCAGATTCGTTAAGGGAAAGGAGATCTCATGTTGCGTTCGATTCTCTCCCCGCTATTGGTTTTGAGCCTCTTCTTCGCCGCCGCGGCTCCGTCCGTGGCTCAGGAAGGCAAGGTCCTGTACAAGCTGGGCCTGGTGCTCGACAAGGGCAAGAAGGACCGTGAGATTGCCGAGGACGTCCTGAACGCGGCCACGCGGGCTTTCTTCGAGTCCAAGCGCTTCACCCTGGTCGAGCGCTCCCAGCTCGACGCGGTCTTCACTGAAAAGGATCTGCAAGGGTTTCTCGGTAAAGGCAACAAGGAACTGTCGGACGTTTTAGGCCTCGACATGCTCGGCATTGTCGCGTACACGACGGAACAGACGAGCGCAGGCACGCTTTTCACGATCGAAGTGCGCCTGGTCGACGTCAAGACCGGCGGCATTCTGGCGACTCTCACCAGCGAGCGCTCCGACTATTTGACTCCTCCTTCGGCGCCCCGGGTGGCGGGCAAGGCCCTCTTCCAGAACATCCGCGAGGCCTTCCCACCCTTCGGTTCCGTGGTCAAGGTTTCGGGCAAGAACGTCATCGTTGATCTTGGCAGCGAATCCGGAGTGAAGAAAGGGGATGCATTCGAAATCGTCCAGGAAGGCGAGCAGATCATCCACCCCAAAACCGGCGAGGTGCTCTCCGCGGAGATGATTGTGATTGGAGAGCTCAAGGTCATCTCCACGTCGCCCCAACTCGCCACCTGCAAGGTAACCCGGGGAGACAGTGCTCTCGGCAGCATCGTGCGCTTCAAGGGAAGGAATTCGATTCTCAACAAGACCATTCGGGGAATTGGTGGTGTTTGGGATCGCGTCAAGCACTAGTCCGACGGGAGATCTCACATGACAAAAAACATTTCGATCCTTTTGACTGCCGTGCTCGTGCTGTCGTCCCTGCCCGCGGGAGCGGCCACGTTCTGTGATACGAGCTTGGCGGGCTCGGTCCAAAGCCCGCTCCGGTACCAGGAACGCCAGGGCCGCTGCGAAGGGATTTATGCCCAGGAAGTGGGGGCGGTGACCTTGGACATCCGCTCGCTCGTTCAGAGCTTCGGACCGTTCGATCCGCAGAAAGACGCCGAGTTGGAGCTCGCGTGGTTGGCGCCTCCCGGCACTGACAAGAACGTGCACCTCCGGGCCTTCAGCCTCCGGCCGCGCCACTACTACCGCATGGACACCTCCTTGCCTGCGGCCCGGGGTGCCTGGCGATGGCCCACAGATTTACTGGCCAGTGAGAAGCTCGACCGGGACAATCTTGGAGTCGTCGCCTGGATCGAGCTTCCCGGGCCGGGAAACATCCCACGCGAGGTCTACCTTCCGCTTCGAGTCCAAGCGAACACCGCTGGACATCCGGATGGATACGAGGTGAAGCTCGTCCCCTCCAAGCGCCTCAAGGAAGTCCGTATTACGGTCTCTCGACTCGATGCCCGCGGCAACGTGGATGCCGTTCTGCGCCGCGATGAAGAGCTGAGCGATGGCTACTACCCATCCAACGAGCCCTTTACAGTCTCCATCGGAGATCTCGGACAGGCGGGCTTCTACCGTCTTGAGGTCAGCGCCAAAGACGCGTCGGGCTATCTCGTAGAGCAGGACCTCGAGCTCTATCACTCTGGAAAGTAAAGGAGGGGAACGTGGAAATTCAAGCGAAAACCCGAGCGATCGCGATCGGTTTTCTGCTGTGGGCCCTGGCCGCGCCGGTCTTGAGCCAGCCAGAGGAGAAGGAGTTTTATGAAGAGAATGAACGGGCGCGGTATCTGGTGGTGCGCCTCGCCGGGTCGACCACCGAAGGAGCAGGGATCCTCTTTCATGTGGACGATCGCTACGCCTACGGGATTACGGCCAAGCACGTCGTCTACCAGCAGGGAAAAGTGGTCAAGGACTTGAAGGCGTCCTTCCAGGCCTGGCCCGCGAAACAGTTCGACGCCGTTCACTACAAGATGGACATTCAGGAAGATCTCGCCGTGTTCCAGGTCGACCTGCTCCCTCTGGGTCTTTCGCGGCAGGAGGTGTTGAGGAGCATTCCGCTCGACATGCTCGGCAAGTCCGCCAAGCTGCTCCCCGGAGACGAGCTCTCCTGCATGGGGCACGCGACCGCCGGGGCCTGGGTCACTCCCAAGAAGTGGTTGCGATTCGCCCGGAAGGAGCCGAACTCGAATGCCTTCTTTTTCGAATACGATTGTCCGCAAGGCCACTCCGGAGGGGCTGTCTTCGACAAGCAGTGGCGCCTCGTCGGCATGATGATCAATGAAGAGCGCCCCTACTGCCGGGCTCTGGGTATCGACTCGATCTTGAAAACCGTCCAGGCCTGGAAGATGGACATCGACCTGCATGAACCGCCTCCAAAGGAGCGCGGCCCGCTGGAGTCCAAAAGGATCACCGTGGCCGTGGTGGGCTTCGACAACCGCAGCGCCAAGGATCTGCCGAACCTGGGCGCCGTGGCCCAGGACATCACCTCATCGTCCCTGTATACCCTGCCCGGTGTCGTCCTGGTGACCCGGGACCGGCTGGACCATGTGCGCCAGGAGGTCAAGCTGCCAGATTCCGTGCAGACGGGAACCGGAATCAGCCGCGTGGGCAAGCTCCTCAACGCGGATGCGCTCGTCACCGGCTCCATCCTGCGCTACGACGTCGAGCGCCGAGTGTTCAAGGGGTTCGACACCAGCGCGCTCATGGATATCTTTCGCATGGAGATCAGCCTGCAGATCCTGGACGTTGCCTCCGGACGAGTGCGCTTCTCGAAAACGTTTCCGGTCGAGCGCATCAAGCAGTACCCCAAGGAAACCTCGGCGCCCTCTCAACCCATCGATCTCACGAGCGAGCTGCTGACTGCTCTCATCAACGATGCGCAAAGAGAGCTGGGGAGCGCTCTCACCCAGATCGCGGCAGGGTTGGGGACGGCTAACCAGCTCATCAGGGTGCCAGTCACCTCACGGCCGGCCGGAGCCGACGTGATCCTGAACGGAGCTTTCGTCGGAAAAACCCCTTACGATCTCACGGTCTCTCCCAACGTGCTCCACGATCTCCGGCTCGAGATGCCAGGCTACGAGTCCTACACACGCAGCATCAGGGTCGAGCCCGGCATGACGCTCGACGTTATTCTCGTCTCCAAGCTGCGTTGAGCCTTCCCCTACCGCCCCGCCCCTGCCGGGGCGGGGCCGCTCCCCGCGAGCGAGCGGCTGCGGAAGGCGCCGTAGTTCAACTGGGTGTCGGCGTTCCAGTTCCCCGTGGCCACCAGGGTTTCCGGGGTGTAGGTGTGCTGGCGGAAGCTGTTCTTGCCGGTTCTTTCAATGAGGAAGCGGTAGGGGATGGAGAGCTCGGCGGTGCCGGTGGTGCAGAGGAGCTCGCCTTCCACGATGAGCCAGGGGCGGTCCGGGATCTCGACCAGGGCGATGCCTTCTTTGTTCGAGGGGAAGCGCTTCAGGACCTCTTCGCTCTGCAGGTCGTAGGTGCGCCACTCGGAGGCGAAGAAGCTCTTTCCGTCGTGGACCGCGCAGCCGACCCGGAGGCGCCCCTTTTCTTCGGTCTTGGTGCAGCCGAAGGTCAGGTCGTTTTCTCCGCAGACGGGGGCTCCGGCGGCGCGGAGGGCGAAGGGGGCGAGGAGAAGGAACACGAAGATCAGGGTCCGGGTCTGGGCGCGCACGAGTCCTCCTTTCGGGGGCACGTCGTCCGCGGCCCGATTCGGCGATGCGGCCCGGAAAGCCCGCATTTCCTGGCCCGGGAAGGCCGAGATGCCCGCGAGGTCAATCTGTCTGCCAGTTAGGCTGGGAAAGATTGTACCTCGCCGGGCCGAGAAAAAACAGGGGGCGGCTAGAACGCCCCCGTGTCCCCCACGCTCCCCAGCCGGCCGCTCGGGTTCCTGTAGGTCTTCACGGCTCCCGTCTCGGTGTCGGTCACGGTGATCGTGTACTCGACGGACGAGAGCGCTCCGTAGAAGACCCAGAACTTGTGATTGACCGGCCGGCCGTCGAGCACTTTCAAGACCAGCTCGACGTTGTCGTCGTCGAAGAACCAGAAGTAGCCGGTGTCTCCCGTGAGGCTCACGGCCTTGCCCGTCCCGGTGTTGCCGGAGAAGTCTTTCCAGGTGACCTCGACGGCGAAGCGGTTGTTGTTCAGGCAGAGACGCGTGGTGCTCGCGGCGCAGGGCGCCTTGGCGTTGAGATCGGTATGCTCCGAGACGAGTGGCGCGGCGGCGGCCGGGGCCACGAAGGCGGCGTCTTCGGCGCGGTTCCAGGAGGGACCGAAGCCGGTGGTGTCTCCGACGCTCGCGAAGCGGCCGGAGGGATTGAAGTAGCGGCGGGTCAGACCGGTCTGGGTGTCGGTCACCGTGATCGAATACTCGACGTTCGAGAGGGCACCGTAGAAGACCCAGTGGTGAGCGTTGACGCCGCGGCCGTCCAGCACCTTGGCGATCACCTCGACGTTGTTCTCGTCGAAGAACCAGAAGTAGCCGGTGTCGGGCGTCAACGCGACCGCCTGGCCCTGGCCGGTGTTGCCGGAAAAATCTTTCCAATTCGCTTCCACCCGGAACCGTCCGCCCGAGAGGCAGAGGTGGGTGGGGGAGGGCTGGCACGCGCCGGAGCCGGCCAGCGGCAGGGCCCAGAGCTCGCGGCCGGTGGCGCCGTCGTCCGCCCCGAAGAAGAGAAGGCCGCCCACTTCGGTGAAGCCGCCCGGGTGCGAGGAACCGCTCAGGGGATTGATGTCGTGGACCCTCCGGGTCCCCGCTGCCGTGCCATCGCTCTCCCAGGGCTCGACGCCGTGGAGGCCGTCGTCCGCGCGGAAGTAGAGCTTGCCGCCCGCGGCTTTGAGACCCGTGGGATGGGACGACCCCTCTCCCGGCAGGACGTCGAGCACGATCCCGGTGTCTCCGGCGCCATCCATCTTCCAGAGCTCGCGCCCGAAGCCCGGGGAGCCGAAGACGAAGAAGAGCTCGTCGCCCACGATCGTGGGCTCGATCGGAAGATCGGCGTCCTGGAACCCGATGCCGGCGACGCGCACCGTTCCGTCCGCGGTGCCGTCCGAGCGCCATAAGGCCCAGGGCGCGGTCCCGGATTCACCGTCCTCGAGGAAGAAGTAGAGCTTTCCCTGGAAGCCCGTGAGCCCTCTCGCTCCGCCAGCGTCTCCCTCGAAGACGGGCGGGAGGACCTCCCGGGTGCTGGCGAGGGTCCCGTCGGTCGCCCAGAGCCCGCCGCCGAAGAAGGTGGCTTCGGTGCGGAAGAACACGGTCGAGCCCACCCGGGTGAGCTGGGGATCGGCCGCGAGGCTCAGCTCTTCGTCGTCGAACGCGGTCACCCGCGCCGTGCCCGCAGTCGTTCCATCGCTCTTCCAGACCTGGCGGTGCCCTTCGGGCTCGGTCGCCACGAAGTAGAGATCCGGGCCGAGGGAAGTCAGGTAGTACGGACCGCTCGACCCGGCGGGCAGATCGAGGGCCCGTCCCGTTCCCGCGGGCGTGCCGTCGCTTTTCCAGATCGTGGTCTCATTCCCCTCGCGGGCGAGGAACCAGAGCCTCCCCTGGTGCTCGATCATCGTAGGGGGATCGAGCAGCGAGGCCTGGAGGACGTTTCCGGGAAGCTGGACCGTGCCGGCGGCGGTCCCATCCGTCACCCAGAGGCTCACCTGGCACGCGGCATCCTGGCGCAGGAAGAATGCCTTGGCTCCAACGCGCACCAGCGTGGGGAACAGGGTGGTCGAGCAGCTCGACGTGGCGGTCAAGGGAAAACCAAGCGCGGTCGTGCTCGCGGCCGTTCCCGCGGACTGCCAGAGGCTGGCGGTCCCATTCTGGAATGCGAAGAAGAGGAGCCGGTCGCCGAACGCTGTGAGCCCGTGGGGGCTGGAGCCCGGCCGGGGGCTCGGAAAGACGTCCGCCACCAGTCCGGTTCCACCGGGCCGGCCGTCGCTCGACCAGAGCTCCTCGCCATAGGCGGGGCTCGTCACGTTGAAGTAGATCCTGCCCTTGTGCGACGCGATCTCCTGGGGATCGAAAGGCGGGAAGTTGGGAAGCGACAGGTCGGCATACCGGCGGGTGCCCGCGGGCGTACCGTCCGTGCGCCAGAGGTCGGCGCCGGCGAAGAAGAAGACACTGCGCCCGATCGCGAAGGGCCGCGACTGCAGGTCGGCGTCCAGAAGCCGGACCGTCCCGCCGGGCGTGCCATCCGTGCTCCACGCCGTGTCGTCGTGATGCTCGTCATACATCCGGAGGACGACCCGGTCTCCTACCGTGGCGAGGATCAGCGAGGGGTCCGGATTGTCTTGGACGTCCGTGCAGTCGCTCGCGGGACAGGGGTCCGCTACCCGGGTGGTCGACTCCGGCGTTCCGGAAGTCGACCAGTACTCGAACCCGTTCAAACCGTCCGTGGCCAGGAACACGACCCGGTGGCCCGCCGCCGCGATCTGGGATTCCAGGATGGGCTCGCGCTCTCCCGAGAAAGGCCGGTGGTATCCGAGCTCGGTCACCCGCACCGTGCCTGCGGCCGTGCCGTCGCTTCGCCACAGCTCGACACCGTGCTCCACGTCGTCCGCCAGGAAGTAGAGGTCGCTCCCGAGGGGCTTCATCATTCCGAAGGGATTTTCCGGCGTGAACCGGGTGACGGTCCGCGTCCCCGCGGCCGTGCCGTCGCTCACCCAGAGCTCCTCTCCGTTGGCGCCGTCCTGGGCGATGAAGAACAGCTTGCCGCCCGCGGTTTCGAGAGAGCGGATCGAGTCGGGATCGTGGGCAAATTTCCGGACGAGAGCCGTCCCGGCGGCCGTGCCGTTGCTCACCCAGAGCGCGGCGTCGGTATTCACTCCGGTCCCGGTCGTGGCCACGAAGAAGAGCCGGTTTCCCACGGCCGTCAGCCAGCTCGGATGGGAATGCTCGGCCCCGGGATTGACGTCCGCCACGAGGCGGGTCCCTTCCCGGCTGCCGTCCGTGCGCCACAGCTCGCAGCCCGGATCGCTCGAGTCGGAATCGGCGCAGCCCTGGAAATAGAGGAATCCTCCCAGAGGCACGTAGCTCGGCAGATCCGACCGCCTGGGATCGGGTACCCGGAGGAGCTCCCAATCGTTCAGCGGGAACGTGCCCGCCCACGTGCCGTTCGACCGCCAGAGGAGACTCCCGCCCAACACGGGAGCCACCCAGAACGCCAGGTTCCGCAGGCTTCCCACGAGCTGGGGGCCTTCCGGATTGCAGCCGTCCTCCAGGCAGTCGCCGGAGACCCTGAGCGTGCCGCCCGGCGTGCCGTCGGTCGCCCAGATCTCGCCTTCGTAGTTGGCGTCGCTGCCGGCCCGGAAGAAGAGCTTGCCCTGGGTCGGAGTGAGCTGATGCGGCCGCGAGCCGGGAGGTCCTTGCGAAGGCGAGGAGCCGCTCTGGCTGATGTCCCGGACCTGGTACGCGGGCTGGGCCTGGGCCACGATGGTGAGGACGAAGAGCGCGAAGAAGGCACGAAATCTCATCGAAATCCCTCCGAAGTCAGAACGCCCCCGTGTCCGCCACGCTCCCCAGCCGGCCGCTCGGGTTCTTGTAGGTCTTCACGGCGCCGGTCTCCGTGTCGGTCACGGTGATCGTGTACTCGACCGAGGAGAGCGCTCCGTAGAAGAGCCAGAACTTGTCGTTGACCGGCCGGCCGTCGAGGACCTTGAGCACGAGCTCGACGTTGGCGGCGTCGAAGAACCAGAAGTAGCCGGTGTCTCCGGTGAGCGCCACGGCCTTGCCGGTTCCGGTCTTGCCGGAGAAATCCTTCCAGGAGACTTCGACCGCGAAACGGTTGCCGTTCACGCAGAGACGCGTGGCGTTCGCCACGCACGGCGCTTTCGCGGCGGGATCGATCCGCTCGGAGACGAGCGGCAGGGGCGCGGTCTCAGGAGCCGAGGAGGCTTTCTCGGGGTAGTCCCACGAGGGCCCGAAGGCCTGGCTGTCTCCCACGCTCGCGAGCTGGCCCGAGGGGTTGAAATAGCGGCGGGTGCGGCCCGTCTGGGTGTCGGTCACCGTGATCGAATATTCGACGTTCGACAGGGCCCCGTAGAACACCCAGTGGTGCTCGTTGACGCCGCGGCCGTCGAGCACCTTGACGATCGTCTCGACGTTTTTCGGATCGAAGAACCAGAAATAGCCGGTGTCGGGCGTCAGTGCCACGGCCTGGCCCCGGCCGGCGTTGCCGGAGAAATCCTTCCAATTCGCTTCCACGCGGAACCGCCCGCCTCCGAGGCACAGGTGCGTAGGCGAGGGCTGGCAGGCGGAGGCGGGCCCCAGGGGGAGGGCCCAGAGCTCGGGGCCCGAGAGGCCGTCGTCGGCCCGGAAGAAGAGGCGGCCGGCCACGGCGGTGAGCTCGCCGGGGCTCGAAGAGCTGCCCAGGGGGAAGAGGTCCTCGACCATCCGGGTGCCGTCCTCCGTGCCGTCGCTCTCCCAGAGCTCGACGCCGTGGAGGCCGTCGTCGGCGGTGAAGTAGAGCTTCCCGCCGGCCGCGGTGAGCCCGGAGGGCCGGGAGGAAAACGAGCCCGGGAAGATGTCGCGCACCAACCGGGTGCCCGCGGCCGTGCCGTCGGTCTTCCAGAGCTCGACCCCCTCCTCGCGGGTGAACATCGCGAAGAAGAGCGTTTCTCCCACGACCGTGGGCTCGATGTTCGGGAACCGGTCGAAAAACCCGATGGACTGGACCGGCACGGTCCCGGCTCCCGTGCCGTCCGAGCGCCACAGGCTCACGGGCGCGTCTTCCACGCGGCCGTCCTGCGTCAGGAAATAGAGGGCTCCCTCAAAGGCGGTCAAGGCGTCCGGGGCCACGTCGCCGCGGACCTCGCGGGTGCCGGCGGGGGTGCCGTCGGTCGCCCAGAGCTCGCGGGGCGTGTTGGAGAAGACGCCGGAGGCCCGGAAGAAAACGGTCCCGCCCACGCGGGTGAGCTGCGGCTCTTCAGCGAGGTGGTCGTCTCCCTGAAAGCTGGTCAGCCGCTTCGTGCCGGCGGTCGTCCCGTCGCTCACCCAGAGCTGTCTCAGGCTCTCGGAATCGAAGGCCGCGAAGTAGAGACGGGCTCCGCGGGAGACGAGGTTGTGGGGAGAGTGCACCTCGGAGGGCAGGTCGAAAGCCCGCCGGGTCCCCTGGGGCGTGCCGTCGCTCTTCCAGAGGAACGTGCCGGAGGAGCCTTCCTCGGAGGCGAAGAAGTAGAGGGCGCCCTGGTGCTCGGTGAACGGGGACTCGAATTCGGCATCGAAGAACTGGACGTTCGCGGGGAGCTGGATCGTCCCCGCGGCGGTCCCGTCGGTCGTCCAGAGCCTCAGCCGGCACGAGGAGGAGGAATCCTGGCGCAGGAAGTACACCCGGCCGGCCACGGACTCGAACGACGACACCGGCCCGAGCGGCGTGCAATTCGACGATCCGTCCGGCGACACGCTCGCGGAAACGCCGGCGGCGGCCGTGCTTTCGGGGGTGCCCGCGGATTGCCAGAGGTCCAGGCTCTCGCCGTCGTGCGCCAGGAAGAGGAGCCGGCCGCCGTGAGCCGTCAGCTCGCGGGGACCGGCCCCTGGCTGGGACGAGGGGAAGGGGGGCGTCGCCATCATGGTCCCGCCGGGGGTGCCGTCGCTCGCCCAGAGCCCATAGCCGTAGGGACGGCTGTCTCCCCAGAAATAGAGCTTGCCGCCGAACGGCACGATCTCCTGGAGGTCGATTCCCAGGCCGGAGAGAGAATCCAGGTCGGCGAACCGGCGGGTCCCTTCCGGGGTGCCGTCCGTGCGCCAGAGGTCGCCGGCGGCGAAGAAGAAGCCGGCGCGTGAAACCGCCAGGGGGCGGGATTGCATCGGAGCGTCCAGGAGCCGGACCGTCCCTCCGGGGGTGCCGTCGGTACCCCAGGCCTGGATCACGAACGTCTCGTTCCGCCTGCGGAGGAGGGCGCGGTCTCCGGCCGCGGCCAGGGTCAGCCAGCCCGGCGCATCGCCGCTGTCGTCGCAGTCGGTCGCGATTGCGGGGCACGGGTCCGCCACCTTGACGGTCGACTCCGGCGTTCCGGAGGTCGACCAGTAGGCGAACCCGTTCAAGCCGTCCGTTGCCACGAAGACGATGCGCGTTCCCGCGGCTTCGACCTGGGAGACCGTGATGGGGTCCAGGGCTCCGAACGGCTGGTGATAGCCGAATTCGGTCACCCGCACGGTGCCCTCGACCGTGCCGTCGCTTCGCCACAGCTCGGTGCCGTGCTCGGCGTCGTCCGCCAGGAAGTAGACGCGGTTCCCGATGGGCTTGAGCCACAGGGTCTGCGCGAAGGGGTTGGACGTCGCGAACCGGGAGACCGTCCGCGTGCCCTCGGCCGTGCCGTCGCTCACCCAGAGCTCGGCGCCGCCCTTGTCCCCGGCGGTGAAGAACAGCTTGCCTCCCGCGGTCGCCAGGAGCCACGGGAAGAAGGGGCGGTTGTCGGTGAGGTTCCGCAGCCGGACCGTGCCGGCGGCCGTGCCATCGCTCATCCAGAGCGCAGGCACGTTCCCTTCACTGGTGATGAAGAAGACCCGGTTGCCCACGCGGATCTGCCCGATGGGGCTGGAGCTCCTGATGCCGGGCTCCAGGTCTTTGACGAGGCGCGTCCCTTCCCGGGTGCCGTTCGTCCGCCACAGCTCACAGCCGTGCTCCTGCGTGCAGGCCGAAAACAGGATCAGGCTGCCCGTGGAAGCGTATCTCGCCCGCCCGCCATCCTCGGGAATGTTGACGCTGACATCCGCTGGATCGAGCAACTGGAACGTGCCGGCCCACGTGCCGTCCGACCGCCAGAGCACCTCCTCGGCCCGCGGCGAGCGCCCCACCCAGAACGCCAGGTTCCGCAGGCTGCCCACGAGGTAGGGACCGGGCCGCAGGCAGTCGCTCTGGTTTGCGCAGGGAACGGGGAGCCTCACCGTGCCGTTCGGGGTGCCGTCGGTCGCCCAGACGTCACCCTGTTCCCGCAGGCCGGTGCGAAAGAACAGCTTGCCCTGGGTCGGAGTGAGGTCGTACGGCTGCCCGAACGAGCGCAAGGGGACCGGCCGCGGATCGAGGTCCCGCACGAGGTACGCCGGCTGGGCCTGGGCCGCCGCGGTGAAGGCGAGGATCGCGAAAAAGGCGCAGAATCTCATGGATGTTCCCTCCGAAGTCAGAACGCTGCCGTATCCGCCACGCTCCCCAGCCGGCCGCTCGGGTTTTGATAGGTTTTGATGGCGCCCGTCTCCGTGTCGGTCACGGTGACCGTGTATTCGACGGAGGAGAGCGCGCCGTAGAAGACCCAGAATTTGTTGTTGACCGGCCGGCCGTCGAGGACCTTGAGCACGAGCTCGACGTTGGCCGCGTCGAAGAACCAGAAATAGCCGGTGTCTCCCGTGAGCGCCACGGCCTTGCCGGTTCCGGTGTTGCCGGAGAAATCCTTCCAGGAGACTTCGACCGCGAAACGGTTGCCGTTCACGCAGAGACGCGTGGCGCTCGCCACGCAGGGCGCTTTCGCGGCGGGATCGGTCCGCTCGGAGACGAGCGGCAGGGGAGCGGCCTCAGGAGCCGGGGAGGCTTTCTCGGGGTAGTCCCACGACGGCCCGAAGCCCTGGCTGTCTCCCACGCTCGCAAGCTGGCCCGAGGGATTGAAGTAGCGGCGCGTCAAGCCCGTCTGCGTGTCCGTCACCGTGATCGAATATTCGACGTTCGAGAGCGCCCCGTAGAACACCCAGTGGTGATCGTTCACGGCGCGGCCGTCGAGCACCTTGGCGATCACCTCGACGTTTTTCGGATCGAAGAACCAGAAATAGCCGGTGTCGGGCGTCAGCCCGACGGCCTGGCCCCGGCCGGTCCGGCCCGAGAAGTCCTTCCAGGCGGCCTCTACGCGGAACCGTCCGCCTCCGAGACACAGATGCGTGGGGGAGGGCTGGCATGGGCTGGCCGGTCCCAGGGGCAGGGCCCAGAGCTCGGAGCCCGCGACGCCGTCGTCGGCCCGGAAGAAGAGGAAGCCGTTGGCGGCGGTGAGCTCGGCGGGGTAGGAGGAGAGGCTCAGGGGGGAGATGTCCTGGACCATCCGGGTGCCGGCCTCGGTGCCGTCGCTCTCCCAGAGCTCGACGCCGTGGAGGCCGTCCTCGGCGGAGAAGTAGAGCTTCCCGCCTGCCGCCGTGAGCCCGGCGGGCCAGGAGGAAGCCGAGCCCGGAAAGATGTCGCGCACCATCCGGGTGCCCGCGGCAGTGCCGTCGGTCTTCCAGAGCTCGCGCCCTTGACCGGTGTACATCAGGAAGAAGAGCTCGCCTCCCAGGATCGTGGGCTCGATCTGCCAATGCTCGTCGTGAAATCCGATGGACTGGATGGGCACGGTCCCGGCGGCCGTGCCGTCCGAGCGCCACAGGCTCCAGGACGCCTCGTCCACGCGGCCGTCGTCGACGAAGAAATACAGGGCGCCCTTGAAGGCGATGAGACCCTGCGGACCGGAGGTCGACCCGGTCCAGAAGGGAGAGAGGACCTTGCGGGTCCCGGCGGGGGTTCCGTCGGTCGCCCAGAGCGCTCCGTATTCGCCGGAGACCTGGACCACGAAAAAGACGGTCGCGCCCACCCGGGTGAATTGGGGCGGGTAGGAGACGCCTTCGAGCTCATCGTCGAAGCTGGTCAACCGCTTCGTTCCGGCGGTCGTTCCGTCGCTGCGCCAGGCCTGTCTGTTCCCGGACGAATCGGAAGCGGCGAAGTAGAGGTCCGGTCCCAGGGAGGTCAGGCTGTCGGGGTTCTTTGCCTCGGCGGGGAAATCGAGAGCCCGTCCGGTTCCCTGGGGTGTGCCGTCGCTCTTCCAGAGGAAGGTTGCACCCCCCTCGCGGGCGAGGAACCAGAGGCGGCCCTGGTGCTCCAGGAACGGGGCGTTCTCGTAGAACACGACGTCCCCGGGAAGCGGGACCGTCCCCGCGGTGGTCCCGTCGGTCACCCAGAGGCTCTCCTGGCAGGAGGAGCTGGGGGACGAGGCGAGCTTCAGGTAGAACACCTTGCCGCCGACGCGCCGAAGGGGAGTCAGCAGGTTCGAGCAGCTCGACGACACGCTCGCGGAGACGCCGAGCGCGGCCGTGCTTTCGGTCGTTCCCGAGGACCGCCAGAGGTCCTCGCTCTGGCCGTCGTGCGCGAGGAAGAGGAGCCGGTCTCCCAACGGCGTCAGCTCGCGGGGACCGCTACCCGATGGGAATGAGAGGAAGGGAGGCGCCGCCAGGGCGGTGCCGCCAGGCCTGCCGTCGCTCGCCCAGAGCCCCAGGCCGTAGCGGCTCTCCGCGCTGAAATAGGTCCTGCCCCGGAACGGCACGATCTCTTCGAGATCGGGGTGCCAACCGTTGGTCGGCGCCAGCCCGGCGAACCGGCGGGTCCCCTCCGGAGTGCCGTCCGTGCGCCACAGGTCGCCGGAGGCGAAGAAGAAGGCCGCGCCCGAAAGCGCCAGGGGACGGGACTGCAGGAGCTCACCCATGAGCTGGACCGTCCCTCCGGGCGTGCCATCGGTGCTCCAGGCCGTCCAAGCGACCTTCTCGCCGTAGCCCGGAAAGACCACCCGGCCGCCGGCCGCAGCCAGGATCAGATCGCTCGGCGGCTCGCCGTCGTCGTCGCAGCCGGTCGTGGGGCAAGGGTCCGCCACCTTGACGGTCGACTCCGGCGTCCCGGAGGTCGACCAGTATTCGAACCCGTTCAAGCCGTCCGTGGCCACGAAGACGACGCGCTCGCCCGCGGCCTCGATCTGGGAGGCGGAGATAGGCTCGAAGGCTCCGAACGGCTTGTGATATCCGAACTCGGTCACCCGGACGGTGCCGGTGGCTGTGCCATCGCTCCTCCACAGCTCCATCCCGTGCTCGACGTCGTCCGCCAGGAAATAGACAAAGCTTCCGAGAGGCTTGAGCCACTCGGTCTGCTCGAAGGGGTCGGGAGGAGTGAACTGGGAGACCGCCCGCGTGCCGGCGGCCGTGCCGTCGCTCACCCAGAGCTCGGCCTCGCCGTTGTCGATGGCGGTGAAGAACAGCTTGCCGCCTGCGGTCGCGACGAGTGGTTCGAAAAAGAAATCGCCGCGGGAGAGCTCCCGCAGGCGGGTCGTGTGGGACGCCGTGCCATCGGTCACCCAGAGCGACGGCACGTCGGTGTGCCCCTGTTGGACGAGGAAGAAGATCCGGCTCCCCACGCGGATCAGCCAGGAGAGCCTGGAGCCTTCGGAGCCGGGGGCCAGGTCCTTGAACAGGCGGGTCCCCTCCCGGGTTCCATCCGTCCTCCACAGCTCGCAGCCGTGCTCTTCGGTGCAGGCCGGAAAATAGAAGAAGCCGCCCAGAGAGGCGTACCACGTCATCTTCTCTCCGTCGGGAGAGTAGGGGTGGACAGTTTCCGGATCGTGCAGCGCGAACGTGCCGGCCCACGTGCCGTCCGAGCGCCAGAGGAGCCTCTGGGCTCTCGGCGTGGTGCCGACCCAGAACGCCAGATTGCGCAGGCTGCCCACGAGATAGGGGCCCGCCGAAATCAGGCACTGGTCGTCGTTCGAGCAAGGATCGGGCAGCCTCAGAGTGCCGCCCGGCGTGCCGTCGGTCGCCCACATCACCCCGTTGTACTGATCCCCGGTGCGAAAAAAGAGCTTGCCCTGGGTCGGGGTCAGGTCGTGCGGTTTCGAGGTCGACGGGCTGGGGCCGGACAGCCGCGGCGTAGTGTCCCGCACGAGGTACGCCGGCTGGGCCTGGACTGCCGCAGCGAGAGGGACAAGGGAGAGGGCGAGCAACACAGCGATCCTGACCATGGAGAACTCCCTCACAATCGTTTGAAGGAAAAGGATCTCGACCCTATCCGACTGGAGCTAAACCGGCAACAGTACGGGCGGGTCCTACTGGAATGACCAGAGGGGGAGAATTCGTTTCGTCCCGGATCGGAGCGGCGGCCCAGGGACAGCTCTGGTCAATCCGCCGAAAGGTCCAGCCGGAGCGTCCCTCCCACCGTGAGCTGACCGGAGGTGCACCTGGCCTGGGGAGCCGTCTCTTCGGAGACCTCCCAGGCAGCGGCCGCAGCCCGCGCCACGAGACAGGCCCGATACTCGCCCGGCGCGAGAGCCGGCACCGCGTACGTCTGCCCCTGTGCGAGGTCTCTGCCGTGTCCGAGAGCCCACTCGTAGAGGGTTTGCGTGGGAAGAAGAAGCCCGTTCTGGAAGATCATCAGGAAGAAGTCCTCCTGCCCGACGTTTTTGGGCCTCTCGGGAGAGACGATCTCCAGCTCTCCGCCTTCCCGGCTGACCAGCAACGGCTGCGGCGCTTCTCCAACGGAGACCACGAACGCCTGGAGGGCATGTCCCGGAGGACGGACGATCACGGCCGCGGTCTCGGTCCTGTCCGGCACCTGGGCGGTGAAGGTCCCATCGAGCTCCGTGCGGACGGCGTCGGACGCCATCCGGAACGGGTGAAGGGCCGTTACCGTGATCCCGGCACCGGGAACCGGGCCGAGGTCCGACCGAACCAGGCCCGAGAACCGCTTCTTCTTCCGCATCCGCAACTCGAGCGGTCCCACTTCTTCCCCGTCTCGCAGGAACAGGGAGATCCGGTCGCTGGCCCACTGCTCGTTCGATCTGGAGAAGGTCGCAATGGCGTGGGCCATCCCCTCGGAAAGCCCGCGCACATCGAAGCTTCCCGAATCGTCCGTCCTTGCGTACATGTCCACGTCACCGGTGCTGATCTCGAAAGAGGCCGAGGGCACGGGCCGGCCCGCGCCGTCCAAAACCTTCCCGAAGACCCGGGTCGCCGGCAGGTCGATCTCGACCGTGGCTCGCCCCTGCCGGTCCGCCTCGACCTCTGCCTTGGTGCGAGTCTCGAGCTTCGGAGCGGACGAGGCGACGTCCACCCTCCACCAGCCGTCCCGGGGGAGAATTCCGTGGAACTTGCCTTCCTGATCGGATTCCATCCGGACCGTCGAGCTCCCGAACCGGCCACCAAACCAGATCGTGGCCGCCAGGGGCTCCTTCCCGAGCTTCAACGTGCCATGAACCGTCAAGATCTCGAGGTCGATCGTCTGCCGGGCGTCTTCGGGGCCGGAGATCGTCAGGGTTTGAGAGAAGAGACGGTTGTCCAGACCATCCATCACTTCCACTTTGAACCGGCCCGGCGCTTGGCCGGGCACCGTCACGCCCCCCTGCTCGCTCGCCGCTCCGTCGTAGACGGCGCCGCTCCAGCCTGCGCTCGTGTCGGAGGCCCGGTAGATGTAGACCTTCCAGGGACGGCCGAGCCAGTCGAGCGGGGGAGAGATCGCCAACTCCAATCGGAGAGGGCGTTTCAAGGTGACCGGTTCGCGCAGGAACGTCTCGGAGCGAGGCCAGACCTCGACCCCCTGGACTGTCGCGGGTGCAAAGCCTTCCTGCGAGACCTCGAGAGAGTAGTGGCCGGGAGCGACCCCCACGAACTGGAAAAAGCCGTCCTTGCGGACCGGCACTTCGCGGCCCGTGCTGCGCACCTTCTCGGCAGTCCGCAGGCCGCTCCCAGGCCCCGTCTGGGGAGCGAGACGGGCCCGGCAACCCGCGTCGATGGGACCCCCCTCGACCTCCACCCAGCCTGCAACCGAAGCCCCCCGTTCGAGCTTGACGAAACCCAGATCGGTCGTCTTTCCGGCAAGAACCTTCGTCCCCCAACGATATTGGGGGATGAATCCCTCCGCCGAGAGCACGAGGTCGAAGGTCGTGCCGGGCAAGGGAGGACACTGCCATTTCCCCTTGTCATCAACAGGGCAGTCCAAAGCACCCCGGGGAACGTCTTTCGGGGCCGGTGGACGCGGAGCGAGAGTCGTCACCACGAGCTTCTTGGGGAGGCGTTCCCCCTTCTCCACGAGCTTCACAGAGCCGGCAATCCTCCCGAGCGGCCACAGACTGATCGCATTCGCGGTCGTCGTGCCCGAAGCTCCCGCCTCGACCTTTACGCGGGGGGCCCAGGCATCAGGAAAGATGGCGGTCGCTTCCCATTGGGAGGAGCAGGGGAGCTTCACCGTGGCGGGAGCTCCCACGCGGGCTTCGAAGGAGAGCTCCTCGCCCTCCCGATCAACCGGCCGCAGGACGAGCTTGCCCCGCAACCCGTCAGCCAGAGCCCCTTTGGGCTTGATCTCGAACGAAGCCGAAGACAGGCACTCCGAGGTGGCAGCAACTGGCCCCACAAAGCCGGAAAGAAGCAAGGAAAGGGCGAGGATGAGGCTCTTCAGATTCATCGGGGGAGGCCGCCGGCACTACACCGCGGGCCGGCCGCTGCCGGCACAACTGAAACATTCCGCTGGGCAGAAGCTCGATCCCCCGACGTTGCAGGCGCTGCCGCCACCACCCCCCCCAGCGCTCCCTCCTCCGCCGCTGACATTGACGTTGTAGCAAGGATTGGGGGCCATGGAGCACCAGGGGCCGAAGACGCCCGAGATATCGTCTTCCTCTTCACACCTCGTCCCATCTCCATGCTCTCCGTCCCCTACCGGCTTACAGTACGAAGCACCACGCTGTCCAATCGCTTGGCAGATGTAGCAGCCTTCGTAGATCGTGGCCGACGCGGCCGCTGGAAGGAGGAGCAGAAGCCAGAGGAGTCCCACCGCGAAGCCACAACCCTTGCGCATAGTCGTATCTCCTTTCTTCGTGTTTTCTACCAAGATCCTCCTTTCCCTGTCAACGGGGATTCTGCGGTTCCGGACTTCCAGGCTGCTCCGGGCTGAAGATCGCCTTGCGCGTCCGTTGGGACTCAGGGAGTGCCGTGAATCAGAACGCCGTCGTATCCGCCACGCTGGCCAGCCGTCCGCTCGGGTTCTTATAGGTTTTCGTCTTGCCGGTTTCCGTGTCCGTCACGGTGATCGTGTACTCGACGGACGAGAGCGCTCCGTAGAACACCCAGAACTTGTTGTTGACCGGCCGGCCGTCCAGCACTTTGAGCACGAGCTCCACGTTGGCCGTGTCGAAGAACCAGAAATAGCCGGTGTCGTTGGTGAGCTTGACGGCCTTGCCCGTCCCCGTGTTGCCGGAGAAATCCTTCCAGGTGGACTCCACGGCGAAGCGGCCGTTGTTGAGGCACATCCGCGTCGCGCTTTCGACGCACGGCCCGGCCTTGGCCGATCTTTCAGTAACGGTCGGCGAAGCCTCCGCTCCGGCCACGATCGGGGAAAACGCGCCGCGGGGTCCGAACGCTTCGGTATGGCCCACGCTGCCCAGGTGGCCGGTGGGATTGAAATACCGGCGGGAGGCGCCCGTCACCGTGTCGGTCACGGTGATCGAATATTCGACGGACGAGAGCGCGCCGTAGAAAACCCAGTGATGGCCGTTGACCCCGCGGCCGTCCAGCACCTTGAGAACGACCTCGACGTTCGCCGCGTCGAAGAACCAGAAATAGCCGGTGTCGGCCGTGAGAGAAACGGCCCGGCCCGCGCCGGTCCGGTTCTCGAAATCCTTCCAGACGGCCTCCACGCGGAAGCGGCCTCCCGCAAGGCAGAGAACGGTCGAGGAAGGCTGGCAGCCGGTTCCTTGGAGCGGCAGGGCCCAGAGCTCGCGGCCGGTCACGCCGTCGTCGGCGGTAAAGAACAGGTGGCTCCCCGTCAAGGTGAAATTCCGGGGAGAGGACGGCGACCCCCCGGGAGAGAGGTCCTGGTGCAGGCGCGTGCCCGCCGCGGTCCCGTCGCTCTCCCAGAGCTCCCATCCGGAGAAGCCGTCGTCCGCCGCGAAATAGAGCTTCCCCCCGGCGGCCACGATCTCCGAGAGCTGGGAGCCCTGAGACCCCGGGTAGACGTCGCGCACCAGGGCTGTGCCGGCCGCCGTGCCGTCGCTCGTCCACAGCTCGCGGCCGTGGACGCCGTCGTCCGCGGCGAAGAAGAGCCGGCCGGCAAAGACCGCGAGAGAGTCCGACAAGGGGTTGTAGAAGATCTCCGGCGCGAACGTCCGGACCACGGCCGTGCCGGCCGCCGTGCCGTTCGACCGCCAGAGGGCCGGCTCGCCTTCCTCGGTGCCGGCGAGGAAGTAGAGGGAACCTGCGAAGACCGTGAGGCTTTGGGCCCGCACGCCGCGCGGGGCCGCGGAGGGGCTGGTCACCCTCTCCGTGCCTTCCGGCGTTCCGTTCGTCTTCCACAGCGTGCTTCCGGCGAAGAACACGGTCCCGCCGAGGCGGACGAAGCGGAGGACCTCATCCCGGCCGAAGGTCCCGGTCGCGGTCAGCCGCCGGGTGCCGGCGGGCGTGCCGTCGCTGCGCCACAGGCCCGGGGAGGAGCCCCCCAGGCGATCGATCACCGTGAAATAGAGCTCGGAGCCCACGGAGACCATCTGCAGGATCCCGCCGGCCTCCGGGATCTCCACCACCTTCTCCGTCCCCCCGGGCGTGCCGTCGCTCCTCCAGAGCGCCACAATCCGCTGATCCGAGATTCCGAAGTAGAGCTTCCCCTGGTGCTCCGCGAACGTGGGGATCAGGAAGCGTTCGTTCTCCTCGTCGCGCGTGAAAAGGCGGACCGCGTCTCCCGGCGCGCCGTCCGTCACCCAGAGATCGCCCTCATGCCGGAAGAAAACCTTTTGAGCCGCGGCGGCCACCTCCAGGAGAGAGCCGCACGAGGCCGGCTCTCGAGTCTCGAAGACCGCCGCCGTCGTCTCCGGCGTCCCGCCGCTCCGGAAAAGCGCCGTTTCGTAGCTCTCGAAGCAGGCGGTTACGAAAAGGTCGTTCCCCCGCGCGGCCAGGCCCTGCAGCGCGATGCCGGGTTCGTCGCGGGCGATGTCCTTCACCAGCTCCGTCCCCTCGGGCGTGCCGTCGCTCACCCGGAGCTCCGACCCGTATCCGTCCCGGGCGGAAAACAGGATCTTCTTGCCGAGCGGAGCGACGACCGGATCATCGACCAACCAGTCCGCGTCGAGCCGGACGAAGCGCCGGGTCCCGGCCTCGGTCCCGTCGCTCTTCCAGAGCTCGTGGGGGACCGCGGAAAACCACGCGGCCGGGCCGGAGACGAAGGCTTCGGAGGCCGCCCCGCCGCAGGGGCCGGGGCAGATATCCGACAGCCGCCGGGTGCCGGCCACCGTTCCGTCCGTCGACCAGATCTCCGGGCCGTGCGCGGCGTCGACCCCCCGGAAGAGGATCCTGCCTCCCACCTTCCCCAGCCGCCGGCCCGAATTGCCGAGATCACAATCCTCCTCGAGCTCCTCGCAGACGTCCGCCAGGGCGGTGGTCGGCTGCCCGGGCGCGGCGGACCAGAGCTGGTAGCCGTCGATCCCGTTGGTCGCGAAAAAGACCAGCCGGGAGCCGGCCTCCTCGAGCTGCCAGGGCTCGAGATTCCGATTGAATGGATCGTAGAAGCCGAAGCTCGTGACGCGTCCGGTGCCCGCGGGCGTGCCGTCGGTGCGCCAGATCTCCCAGCCGTTGACCACGTCGTTCGCGGCGAAATAGACCCGGCCTCCGACCGGCTTCAGCCAACGGATCTCGGAGGAGAAGGACGACGATGGGTCGTCAGGGAAAGAGGCGAGCACGCGGGTGCCGGCTTCGGTGCCATCGCTCGTCCACAGCTCCTCGCCCTGTCCCACCTTTCTTTGCGCCACGAAGAAGAACCGGTCCGCCGTCGCGGCCGTCAGCCGGGGGTAGACCTCCAAGCTTTTGACCAGGCGGGTGCCGGCTTCCGTGCCGTCGCTCTTCCAGATCCCGGGGCCGGTCGATTCCTCGACCGCGGCGAAGAAGAGCGTCGAGCCGGCCATCTGAAAGCCGCTCTCCGAGTGGGCCGTCCAGTGGCTGTCCGGGACCACCGGCTGCGTCCCCGCCTCCGTGCCGTCCGTGCGCCAGGGGCTGCAGGTCCAGTAATCGATCCCGAGGCATCCCTTGAAATAAAGGACCTCTCCGGCAAGGGCGAACGACCCTCCGCGGTCGGACAGAGGGACGTGGAGCTCCCCCTTCCGCAAGGCCCGGGTTCCCGCCCGGGTCCCGTCCGACCACCAGAGCACGCTCTTGTCGGACGCCCACGGCGCGACCCAGAAAAACCCTTCGCCGCCGGGGCCGAGGATCTCCGGATCGGAGAGGCACCGGTCCAGACAGGAGTCCGCCAGAAGCTCCGTCCCCGCCGCCGTGCCGTCGCTCCCCCAGACCTCGCGGCCGCTGCTGTCCGTGGCCACGAAGAAGACCTTCCCGTGCAGGCTCAGGAAAGATTCCGGGCTGGCATTGGCCTCCTGCCCGAAGCCCTCGCCGAGGTCCATCACCCGGGACGCCATCTGACTTTGCGCTGCCAGGGGAAGACACAGGAGAACAGCAAGGAGCTTCAGGATCTTCACCATGGAGAGTCCCTCACGGAAGCAAAATGGAGATCTGACAAAACCCTATCACCCTCCGAGGGTGTCGGGGGGCGCGATTTCGTTTCGACCGTGCATCCTTAGGGCAGGAAACGGCCCCGCCCTCCCGCTCTGGGACGGGCGCGGAAGCCGTTCCGGAAAGGTTTCCCCATGCGCAGCGCCCTGTCGCGCACCGGCCTCCTGCTCCTCGCCCTGACCCTAGCCGCCTCCCCCCTCCTCGCCCAGGAAAGCTCCGCCCGGCCTGGGTTTTTCGCCGCCCTCTGGGAAAAGCTCGGCTCGATCATGGACCCGGATGGCCTGACCGCATCCGGCTGCTCCGATCGCGGCTCCGGCATGGATCCGGACGGGTGCCCGACGAGCCAGACGGCCGCGGGCGGCTCGGACCTCGGCTCCGGCATGGACCCGGACGGCAGGAAGTAGGACCCGCTGGGAGCGCCGGCATCCTGCCGGCTTCTTACTTCGTTT
>DATEIO010000819.1:0-4546 GCA_035278895.1 Thermoanaerobaculia bacterium
CCGCTCTACCGCCGGCCGCCCGCGGAGGGGCCGGAGCTGCGCGAGCTCCGGGAGCAGGAGAGCCGCCGCATCCCGGAGCGGTATGAGCCGGGGCCCGCGGCGCAGGTCCAGTGCGTGGGCGCGATGAACTGCGCGACCGGCCTCATGGGGAAGAGCACGATGATCTGGGTGCGGCGCCGGCCCGGAGCGACGCGCCTCGCCGTCACCCTCCACCGGCTGGAGCAGACCCCCTCTCTCTACCCGCTCCCGGTCGAGATCTCGATCCCGTCGCCTTCGGGCGGCACCCGCAAGTCCGTGATCGTTCCCGCGGCCGGCCCGGAGACCCACCGGTTTCTCCTCGACCTGCCCGCGGACCTCCCGCCCGGGGCGGTGCTGGACGTGACCCTCCGCCCCGAGCGGGCGGTCTCGGCGCCCCGGCTGCTCGCCCCGCGCTCCCTGTTTGTGGCGGGCCTTGAACAGGAGTAAGGTTCACCCCCGATGAAGCGACGGCTTTCGCTCGTTCCCGTTCTTTGCGCCCTCCTGGTCCTCTCCTGCTCCGAGCCGGAGGCGGCGGAGCCGCGGCCGAAGAACGTGCTCTTCATCCTGGTGGATACGCTGCGCGCCGACCACCTGGGCGTCTACGGCTACGGGCGGGACACGAGCCCGGCGCTGGACGCTTTCGCGAAGGAGTCACTCCTCTTCGAGAACGCCCGCAGCCAGGCGTCCTGCACCTTCCCGTCCGCGAACTCGATCCTGACCTCGCGGTCTCCCTCGGCCTTTCTCGGCCAGCCGCAGCAGGCGCTGGGAATCCCCCCCGGCATCCAGTCCATCGCGGAGATCCTGGCCGGGCGCGGTTACAAGACGGCCGCCGTGTCCGCGAGCGCGGTGGTGCGCAATACGAAGAGCCGCTTCAACCCCTCGGGCGGGTTCGGCCGGGGCTTTGCGATCTTCGACGAGGAGTGCGTCTGGAAGGCGGCCCACTGCGTGAACCGGCGGGCTCTCGAGGTGCTCGCCCAGAAGGACGAGCGGCCGTTCTTCCTCTACCTTCACTACATGGACCCCCACGGGCCATACCGGCCGCCCCAGAAGCACCGGAAGTTCTCGGGGGGCGAGATCGCGACGGACAAGCCGTTCATCCGTCAGGGAGATCCCAATCCGATCGGCGACTGGCTGTACAAGGAGAAGCCGGACCCGGGCGTCACCCCGGCGGAGCTGCAGCACCTGGTCGACCTGTACGACGACGAGATCGTCTACTTCGACCTCCGCTTCGGCCAGCTCCTGAAGTCGCTCAAGAAGGCGGGGCTTCTCGAGAACACCATCGTGGTGCTGACCGCGGATCACGGCGAGGAGTTCCTGGAGCACGGCCACATCAAGCACTGCCGGACGCTCTTCGACAGCTCGATCAAGATCCCCTACGTGCTCCACATCCCGGGCGTTCCGGCCCGGGCCGTAGCCGCGCCCGTCCAGAATCTGGACCTCTTGCCCACGATCCTCGACTATCTCGGGATCGACGCCACCGGGCTCAACCTCGAAGGGCGGAGCCTGCGGCCGGTCATTGAAGAGAAGAGAGGGACGGGGGAGCTTCGGCAGTTCGCGGCTCAGGGGTCGCTGCGGAGCGCGTCGGACGAGCGCTACAAGCTGATCCACGACCTGGCGGCCAACACCTGGACGCTCTATGACTTGAAGGCGGACCCGGGGGAGACGACGGACGCCCTGGCCCGGGAGCGCCGCTCGTTCTTCCGGCTGCGGGAGAGCCTGGGGGGCTGGCTCGAACGGACGGAGGGGGCGGGCTCGGAGAGCGAGAGCGTGCGCAAGGCCAGGGAGGCGGAGAAGAAGCTGCGCTCCCTGGGGTATCTGGAATAGGTGCCGCCGCCCGGCTGTTGACATCGGTGCGGCGATCTGCGAGGATTCGCCTCCGTCCTCTGAGAGGAGACGGCCAAAAACTGACGCGGGGTGGAGCAGTCTGGTAGCTCGTTGGGCTCATAACCCAAAGGTCGCAGGTTCAAATCCTGCCCCCGCAACCAATTCAAAACTTCCGCCGCAAGGCGTTCCGAAGGTAGGCCTAACCGCCTACCTTTTTTCGTTATGGCTCTCGACGTCGAGACGAAGGGTGAAGACCGGCTGTCCGACCGGGTCAAGCGGGTGCTCCTGGGCGCCCCGCGGGACGTGGCGGACACGTCCCACCTCCACAAGATGTCGCTTGTCGCGTTCCTGGCCTGGGTGGGCCTGGGGGCGGACGGGCTGTCGTCCTCGGCCTACGGTCCAGAGGAGGCGTTCCTCGCCCTGGGCGAGCACGTCTACCTGGCCGGGGGCCTCGCGATCGCGACGGCGCTCACCGTTCTCATCATCTCCTCGTCCTACACCAGCATCATCGAGCGGTTCCCCACGGGCGGCGGCGGGTACGTGGTCGCCTCGCACCTCCTGGGTCCCGCGGTCGGCGTGGTCTCCGGGTGCGCGCTCGTGGTGGACTACGTGCTCACGATCACGGTTTCGATCGCGTCGTCCGGCAACGCCATCTGGAGCTTCCTGCCGGCGCACCTCGAATCCTGGAAGCTGCCGGTGGAGTACGCGGCGATCGCGCTTCTCATCGGCCTCAACCTGCGCGGGGTCAAGGAGTCGGTCAAGGCCCTGCTGCCGGTCTTCCTGGTGTTCCTGGCGACCCACGCGCTTTTGATCGGGTGGGCGATCTTCAGTCACCTGAACGACCTTCCGGAGGTCTCGGCCCGGCTCTCCCGGGGCTTCGAGTCCGGGCTTCAGACGCTAGGCCTGGGCGGCATGGGGCTCCTGCTGCTGCGGGCCTACGCGCTGGGCGGCGGCACCTACACAGGGATCGAGGCGGTGTCGAACGGGCTCCAGATCATGCGCGAGCCCAAGGTGGGGACGGCCAAGCGGACCATGCTCTACATGGCGCTGTCGCTCGCCATCACGGCCAGCGGCATCCTACTGGGCTACCTGCTGCTCCACGTGGAGCACGCGCCGGGCAAGACCATGAACGCGGTGCTGGCCGAGCGCGTGTTCGGCGGCTGGGCGGTCGGCGGCCTCCCCTTCGGCTACTGGCTCGTGCTGGTGACGCTCGTCTCGGAGGGGCTTCTCCTCGTGGTGGCGGCGCAGGCCGGTTTCATCGACGGTCCGCGGGTGATGGCCAACATGGCGGTCGACTCCTGGCTGCCGCACCGCTTCGCGTCGCTCTCCGAGCAGCTCTCCATGCAGAACGGAGTGCTCCTGATGGGAGCGGCGGCGCTCGGCATGCTCTTCTACACCCAGGGGAACATCAAGACGCTGGTCTACATGTACTCGATCAACGTGTTCCTCACCTTCTCGCTCTCGCAGCTCGCCATGGCCCGCTTCTGGTGGCAGCGCCCGCGGGAGAAGGGGCGGCGGAGGCACCTGGGGCTCCATCTGATCGCCCTGGTGCTCTGCGCGAGCATCCTGGCCGTCACCGTCTTCGAGCGCTTCACCCACGGCGGGTGGGTCACGGTCCTCCTGACCTCGCTCTTCGTGCTCCTCTGCTACGCCATCCAACGGCACTACCGGAAATCGAAGGCGGGCCTGCGCCAGCTCGACGAGATCCTGGGATCGATCCCCACGACGGGCGAGCCGAACCGGGCGGAGCTCGATCCGAAGGCGCCCACGGCGGTGCTCCTCGTGAGCTCCTACTCGGGGTTCGGCGTCCACACGATCCTCTCGATCCTGCGGTTCTTCCCCGGCCTCTACAAGCAGTTCATCTTCGTGTCGATCGCCGTGGTGGACTCGGGCACCTTCAAGGGGAAGGAGGAGATCGAGGCGCTGGAGAAGAAGACCGAGGAGGACCTCGCGAAGTACGTGGACCTGACGCGCCGGCTGGGCTTCGCCGCGGACAGCGTCTCTCATCTGGGGATCGAGGTGGCGAGCGAGGCGGTCTCCCTCTGCGAGAAGATCGCGAAGCTCTATCCCAAGGCCACCATCTTCACCGGCAAGCTCGTGTTCGAGCGGGAGCGGTTCTTCTACGGCCTGCTGCACAACGAGACGTCGAAGATCATCCAGCGCCGCCTCCAGTGGGTGGGGGTACCAATGGTGGTGCTGCCGGTGCGGGCGCGGGTGTAGGCACCGGCGCGTCCCCCCGCAGGCGCGAGGAGAGGAAGCTCACGCCCAGCATCAGCGCCGCCGCGGCCCAGAAGGGGTAGCGGATGTCGGCCTCGAAAAACGAGCCGGCGGCGATCGGCCCCAGGAGCCGGGCGACCGAGCCGAAGGACTGCTGGACGCCCATGGTCTGCCCGGTCTCGCCCCGGGCGGAGCGGCGCGAGACGAGCGCCGTGGTGGCGGGAAAGAGAAGCGCCGTGCCTACGGGGACGAAGAGCACGATGACGGCCAGAAGCGCCAGGCGTCCCGGGCGGGTGAGGTCGAGCATGGCCGGGATCGGGATGGACGCGAGCCCCAGGACGAGCGAGAGCGTGCCCAGCCGCAGCACGCCGATCTCTCCGAAGCGGCGGACCGCCGGCCCGAGCAGCAGGGCGCGCATGACGAGCCCGATCCCCCCGACGTAGCTGTAGAACCAGCCGATCGTCCGCTCGGTCACGCCGTAGGCGTC
>DATEIO010000820.1:0-2200 GCA_035278895.1 Thermoanaerobaculia bacterium
AACCCCATCCGGCCGCTCGACCGGTTGCCCAGGAAGCGCACCGGGTCCACCGGCTCGTGGGTCGGTCCGGCGGTGACGAGGACCGTGCGCCCCGCGAGGGGGCCGGCGCCCGCCGCCGCCTCGACGGCCTGGACGATCGCCTCGGGATCGGTCATCCGCCCCATTCCGATCTCCCCCGAGGCGAGCGGCCCCTCGACCGGCCCCGCGATCCACACGCCGCGGCGCCTCAAGGTGTCCATGTGCTCCTGGGTGGACGGCTTCTCCCACATCGCCGAGTGCATGGCCGGAGCCACCACCACGGGGCCGGTGAACGCGAGCGCGGCCGTGGTCAGGAAATCGTCGGCGAGCCCCAGCGCCAGCCGGGCGAGGACGTGGGTCGTGGCGGGCGCCACGCACAGCACCTCGGCCCAGGCGGCGGCCGTGATGTGCGCCTCCTCGCCCGTGCCGGTGGCAGAGAGATACTCCTCCTGGTACACCGGCCGGCCCGAGAGCACCTCGAGCGTCAGCGGGGTGACGAACGAGACGGCGCTCCGGGTGAGCGCGCAGCGCACCTCATGGCCGCGCGCCCGGAAGCGCCGCACCATCTCGGCCGACTTGTAGGCGGCGATGCCGCCTGTAACCCCCAGGAGGACTCGCAGAGAGCGGTTCATGGGCAGGCGGCGGCTCTCCGGAAGGGATTGCCGGGACTAGTGAACCTCGGCGGCAGCCGGCTCTTCGGTCTCGGCGGCCTCGGGCTCGGGTGCCGGCGGTGGGCCGTAGCCCCAGTCCACCAGGTGCTGGTCGACCTCTTCCAGGGCGATGCGAGTCGGCTTGCGCTTGCCGGCCTCCACCTTGGGGCGGGCGCCGCGCATGAGCTGCTCGGCCCGGTTGGCCGCTACCAGCACGAGGCGGAACTTGCTGTCTACGTTGTTGGGGTTCTTCGGCTCCATCGTCAATAGGCTCCTTGGCGGGCGCAGCAAACGTCGCCGCCTTGATCTTCGAATTCAACCTGGGGGGGTTACGCCCCGATCCTGGAAGCTCTGGAGGACTTCTTGAATCCGGCTCTGCATCCGCTCACGCCGGTGACGCTTCTCCAAGATGATGGCCGCCAGGACGTTGCTCGCCTGGCGGGCGTCATCGTTGATGATAACATATTGATACCGATCGTAACGCTTCATCTCCCAGATGGACACCGCGAGGCGCCGCGTGATCGCGTGCTCGTCGTCCAGGCCCCGCCGGTGGAGGCGGTACTCCAGATCCTGGTAGCTCGGCGGCATGATGAAGATGCTATGGGCCTCCGGGTACCGCGCGAGGACCCGCTCCGCTCCCTGGACGTCGATGTCCATCAGCACGTCGATGCCCTGTTCCAGGCGCGGCATCACCTCGGCCATGGAGGTGCCGTAGTAGTGGCGGTGCACCTCCGCCCACTCCAGGAACTTCTCTTCCACGATCATGCCCTGGAAGGTCGCATGGTCCACGAAGTGGTAGTCGCGGCCGTCCAGCTCCCCCTGCCGGGGCTTGCGCGTGGTGTGGCTCACCGAGAAGGCGAGGTTGCCGAACCTTTCGAGCCCTTCCGAAAGGAGGCTCTGGATGAGCGTCGTCTTGCCCGAGCCCGAGGGCGCGGAGAGGATGAACAGCTCGCCGCGGGGTGGTGTCGATTCGCTCAAGAGATGCCGGGGGGTGGTGTCAAGGTGCGTATCGTACCACTACTCGACGTTCTGCACCTGCTCGCGCATCTGCTCGCAGAGCACCTTGGCGTCCAGCACGGCGCGGGTCATGTCGGCGTTCCGGCACTTGGCGCCCAGGGTGTTGAGCTCGCGGAAGATCTCCTGGGTGAGGAAGTCGAGGCGCTTGCCCGTGGCCCCGGGCTCGCGCGTCACGGAGCGGAAGTGCTCGACGTGGGAGCGCAGCCGGTCGATCTCCTCGGAGACGTCGCTCCGGTCGACCAGGAGCGCCACCTCCTGCGCGATCCGCGCCTCGTCGAGCTGCTGGCCGCCGAGGATCTCGGCCAAGCGCTTCCGCAGGGCCGCCGCGAGCTCCTCGCGCACGTTGCCGCGCATCCCGTCCAGCCGGGCCGCGGCCTCGCCCAGACCGTTCAGGCGCTCGTCCAGGATCGCCACCAGGTTCGCCCCTTCGCGCTCGCGGCCGGCCACGAGCTGCGCCACGGCCTCCTCCGCCACCCGGAGCAGCAGCTCGTGGTCTTCCGGCTCCCAGGCCTCGG
>DATEIO010000821.1:0-21777 GCA_035278895.1 Thermoanaerobaculia bacterium
CGGCTGACAATACGATCGACAAGCGCATCGTCTATCCCCCCTCTCCCAAGGTCGACCAGGTCGACGACTACCACGGCGTCAAGGTGCCCGACCCCTACCGCTGGCTGGAGGACCCGGATTCGGCAGAGACCCGGGCGTGGGTGGAGGCCCAGAACAAGGTGACCTCCGCCTATCTCGAGGCGATCCCGGAGCGGGAGGCGATCCGCAACCGGCTGACCGAGCTATGGAACTACGAGCGCTTCAGCGTGCCCTTCAAGGAGGGCGGCCGGTATTTCTATTTCCGCAACGACGGTCTGCAGAACCAGAACGTCCTCTACCGGCTGGACCGCCTGGACGGCAAGCCCGAGGTCGTGATCGACCCCAACACCTTGTCGCAGGACGGCACGGTGGCCCTGGTCGGGATGAGCGTGAGCGAGGACGGCAAGCTCCTGGCCTACGGCCTCTCCTCGGGCGGCTCGGACTGGCAGGAGTGGCACGTCCGGGAGGTTGAGACGGGCAAGGATCTCAAAGACCACCTGCGCTGGGTGAAGTTCTCGGACGCGGCCTGGACCCACGACAACAAGGGCTTCTTCTACAGCCGCTACGACGAGCCCCGTCCGGGCCGCCAGCTCGAGGACGCGAATTTCTTCCAGAAGCTCTACTACCACCGCGTGGGCACCCCGCAGTCCGAGGACGAGCTCGTCTACGAGCGGCCCGACCAGAAGGAGATGGGCTTCGTGGCGAGCGTCACGGACGACGGCCGGTATCTCGTGATCCATGCCTGGATGGGGACGGAGACCGAGAACGGCATCTTCTACAAGGATCTGGAGACGCCCGGCTCCAAGGTGGTCGAGCTCCTGTCCGGCTTCGACGCTTCCTACAATTTCGTGGGCAACGACGGCCCGGTCTTCTGGTTCCGGACCGACCTCGATGCTCCGCGGGGCCGCGTGATCGCGATCGACCTCCGGAGCCCGGTCCGGGAGAGCTGGCGCGAGCTGATCCCCCAGGCTGCGGAGACGCTCGAAGGGGTCGCCGTCCTCTCCGACAGCCTGGTCGCTCTGTATCTGAAGGACGCCCACTCCCAGGTGCGGACCTTCGATCTCGCGGGCAAGCCCGTGCGTGAGCTCGAGCTGCCGGGGCTGGGCTCGGTCGGCGGCTTTTCCGGCCGGCGGACCGACCGCGAGACCTTCTACACGTTCACGAGCTACACGAGCCCCGGCACGATCTACCGCTACGACCTGACCACGGGGAAGAGCACGCTCTTCCGCGAGCCCAAGATCCAGGGCTACGACCCGTCGCTCTACGAGACCCGGCAGGTCTTCTTCGAGAGCAAGGACGGCACGCGCGTCCCGATGTTCATCTCCCACAAGAAGGGGCTGAAGCTCGACGGGACCAACCCGACCTATCTCTACGGGTACGGCGGTTTCAACGTGTCGCAGACACCGGGCTTCTCGGTGCCCCAGGTCGTCTGGATGGAGCGCGGCGGGGTCTACGCCGTGGCCAACCTGCGCGGCGGCGGCGAGTATGGCGAGGAGTGGCACCAGGCCGGGAGCAAGCTCAAGAAGCAGAACACCTTCGATGACTTCATCGCGGCGGCCGAGTGGCTGATCGCGAACCGCTACACGGGGAAGGGCAGGATCGCGATCGCGGGCTACAGCAACGGCGGTCTGCTCACGGCCGCGTCGATGATCCAGCGGCCCGACCTTTTCGGCGGTGTGATCGTGGGCGTGGGCGTGCTCGACATGCTCCGCTTCCACAAGTTCACGATCGGCTGGGGCTGGGTTTCGGACTACGGCTCGCCGGACAATCCCGAGGAGTTCAAGGCGCTCTACGCCTACTCCCCGTACCACAAGCTGAAGCCCGGGACGGCCTATCCGCCGACGCTCATCACCACGGCGGACCACGACGACCGCGTGGTGCCGGCGCACAGCTTCAAGTTCGCGGCGGCCCTCCAGGCGGCGAACGCGGGGCGTTATCCCACCCTCATCCGCATCGAGACCCGGGCGGGCCACGGCGGCGGCAAGCCCATCCGCAAGAAGATCGAGGAATCCGCCGACGAGATGGGCTTCCTGTTCCACGTGCTGCAGGGCGAAAGCAGGGATGCGGGGGTGCGGAAGGCTTCGGGGAAATGAGGTGAGCCGGACGGGGAAGACGCGGGCCCTTCCCGCGGTTCTGATCTTCGTGCCGGTCTTCTTGTTAGCCCTCGCAGAGCCTTCGGCTCCCCAGAAGCTGTCCCGGGAGCAGGAGCTTGCCGCGATCCGGGCGGAGATTTCCCGCCTGGCCACCCGTCTGGAAGAGGCGAAGCAGGTCCGCTCCGGGCTCCAGGGGGAGATCGCGGCGGCCGACCTGGAGCTCCGGCTCCAGGAGAAGCGCCTGGCCGAGGCCGTGGCCGCGCGCGACGTGGCCGCCCGGCGGGTGGCGGCGGGGGAGATGGAGGTCCGGCGGCTCGAAGGCGCGCTCGGAACCGCCCGGCGCGACCTTCAGCGGCGCCTGACCGGTCTCTACCGGCTCGGCCGCCAGGGCTACCTGCGGCTCTTCCTCTCCTTGAAGCCGGACCGGCGCCTCCTCCCGTCGATCCGCCTCCTGCGCTTTCTGGCCCGCAAGGACCGCGCGGCCATCGACCGCTACCAGAGCACGCAGAAGAGCCTGGAGGTCGAGCGCGACCACCTGCTCGGCGAGCGCGCCGAGACCGAGCGGTGGCTCCGCCAGGAGGAGGCGCGGCGCCGGCAGCTCTTCGCCGTGCGGGACCGCAAGGCGATGCTTCTCGCCCGGGTGGACCGGGAGCAGAAGAGCCTGGCTGCGCGTTCCCAGGAGCTGGCGGACAAGGAGAAGAAGCTCGCGTCCTTCCTGGACCTCCTCTATGGCCGCAACACCGAGACGCTCGCGGGAACGCCCCTGTCGGAGTTCCGCGGCGTGCTCGACTGGCCGGTCGAGGGCAAAGTCGCCGAGAAGTTCGGTCCCCGGCTCGACCCGCGCTACAAGACGCGGGTGCCGCATAACGGGGTGGGCCTGACCACGGAGCCGGGCGCCGTGGTGAAGGCGGTCTTCCCCGGAAAAGTCGTGTTCGCGGCCCCGTTCCAGGGCTACGGACCGACCGTCATCGTCCAGCATCCCGGCCGCGCCTTCTCGCTCTATGCCGGTCTTTCCGAGCTGCGGGTGGGCAAGGAAGGTATGCTATCGTTGGGAGACGCCGTGGGGCTGGCCTCGGACAAGCTCTACTTCGAGATCCGCGTCGAAAACCGTCCCGAGGACCCACTGAATTGGTTACGGTAACTCCATGAGCCGCAGTCGAATCGTCTTCTTCCTCCTTTCGGTCCTCCTGGTCTTCCCGATCCTTGCCGGCACGCTGCTGCGCGCAGCGGACAAGCAGCAGACTCCGGACGAAGACTCGTTCTACAAGTACCTGGCCGTGTTCAGCGAGGCCCTGGGGCTCGTCCGCCAGACCTACGTGGACGAGCCGAACATGGACGTCCTGATGTCCGGCGCGCTCGACGGCACGACCGACGCCCTCGATCCGTTCTCGATCTACATCCCGGCCTCGCACGTGCAGGGCTACATGGAGGCGAAAAACGTCGGCCTCCGGCACAGCGGGTTGACGCTCTTGAAAGAGCGCGGCATCGCCTATGTCGTGGCCGTCGAGAAGGGGAGCCCGGCGGACGTGGCGGGGATCAAGGCGGGCGACATCGTGGCCAAGGTCGACACCCGTTCGACCCGGCTCATGCCGCTCTGGGAGATCCAGGAGATCCTGGCCGGCAAGCCGGGCACCAAGGTCTCCATGGAGCTGATCCGCCTGGGCGAGCCGGTCCAGTCCTCCTTCGAGCTCAAGTCGTTCGAGCCCCCGCCCGTCTCCGTCGAGGAGGTCGAGGGCGTGATGATGGTGCGCATCCCGACCTTCGACGAGAAGACCCCCGCGGGCGTGCGCGACGCCGTCCGCAAGGCGGCCGAGCGCGCCAAGGGCAAGCTCCTGATCGACCTCCGGGGCGTCTCCTCGGGCACGCCCGAGGTCGCCTACGAGACGGCCGAGCTCTTCACCACCGGCGACCTGGGCGCGCTCAAGCGGCGCTCCGAAGAGCTCTCCACCTTCAAGGCGGACGGCGAGCCGGTGTGGAAGGGAAAGATGGTCGTCCTGGTGGACCGCGGCACGCTCGGAGCGGCCGAGGTGTTCGCCACCATCCTCCGGCAGAAGGAGAAGGCCGAGCTCGTGGGCGAGCGCACCTTCGGCCACGCCGGGCGGCAGGGCGCGGCCGAGCTTTCGACCGGCGGCCAGCTCCTGTTCACCGAGGCCTTCTACACCGGGCCGGACAAGCTGCCGTTGAACGAGAGCCTGAAGCCCGACCTCCTGGTCGACGAGCGCAGCCGCACGTACCTGGAGAAGGACACCCCGATGTCGGAGCTGATCCTCCGCCGCGGCGTGCGCCGCCTCCTGGGCGAAGACACCGCCTCCGAAGCCAAGCCGGCCTGATGGCGCGCCGCCGCTCTCCTTCCCGCTCCCGCTCCAGAGGCGGATCGAGGGCCGGCGGCGCTCTGCTTTTCCTGTTCGGTCTCCTGGCCGGCGCGGGCATCCTCTACCTCTTCCTGCGCGAGCCTTCGTCCCCGGCGCCGCCGGAGGAGACGCGGGAAGAGGGGCCGGCCCCTGCGGTGAACGAGAAGCCGCGGGCCGCGGAGCGCGCCCGCCCCGCGGCCGTCGTTCCCCCCTCGGACCACGTCGAGCCCGAAGATCCCACGGCCACCCCGGTCCGCTCCGTCGAGGCCGCGGGTCCGGACACGCCGGTCCGTGGCGTCCGCGTGGCATTGGTCATCGACGACCTGGGCCGGAGCCTCGACGACGTCCAGGGCCTGGAGGCGCTGGGCGTGCCGCTCACCTACGCCGTCCTCCCCTTTGAAGAGCACACCGTTCCGGTGGTCGCCGAGCTCCGGCGGGCGAGGAAGGAGATGCTCCTTCATCTCCCCATGGAGCCCAAGAACGGCATGGACCCCGGTCCGGGCGCTCTCCTCCTCGGCATGAGCGACGACGAGCTCGAGGAGAAGACCCGGGCGGCTCTCGCCGCCGTGCCGGGCGCGGTGGGCGTCAACAACCACATGGGATCGAGCCTTTCGGAAGACGAGCGCTCCATGGACGCGGTCCTCGGCGTGATCGCCGGCCGCCATCTCTTCTTCCTCGACTCCCGGACGAGCGCACAGAGCGTCGGCTACAAGACCGCGATCCGCCACGGCATCCCCGCGGCCGAGCGGCAGGTCTTCCTGGACGGCGACGAGAGCCCGGAGGCCATCCGCACCCAGTTCCAGCGCCTTCTGGACCTGGCGCGCACTCGCGGCGTGGCCATCGCGATCGGCCATCCCCACCCCGAGACCTTGCAGGTCCTCGCCGAAGAGGTCCCGCGGGCCCGGGCGCTCGGCTACGAGTTCGTCCCCGTCAGCTATCTGCTGGACCGCCCGGGCGACGCCGAGTAGGATTTCCCCACAACAGCGAGGAGATCGAACGTGGCGATTCGTGAAGGCGCCTGGGATTGCCCTACCTGCGGGCGCAAGAAGAACCGTGGGCCCGACAAGTTCTGCGGCGGCTGCGGCGCCCCCCGCGGCCCCGAGGTGAAGCTCTACCTGCCGGACGACGCGCCCGAGGTCGTAGAGGCCGAGGCGCTCCAGCGGGCCCAGGCCGGGCCCGACTGGATCTGCCCCTACTGCGAGTCGGACAACCCGGCGGTCAACCCGTTCTGCTCCGGCTGCGGCGCGCCCAAGGACGGCGCCAAGGCCCGCGAGGTCGTGGAGCACAGAAACGACGCCCCGCCACCGCCTCCGCCCCTGCCGCTCCAGGCGCCGCCTCCGGCCCCGGGCAAGGGGAGCGGCTGGCTCAAGAAGGGCTGCGGGATCGGCTGCCTGGGCCTCCTCGCGGTCTTCGCCCTGCTCCTGTTTCTAGGCCGGCCCAAAAACGCCGTCCTCACCGTCACCGGCCTGCGCTGGGAGCGGGCGATCGAGGTGGAGCAGGCGCGGAGGGTCAC
Source organism: Thermoanaerobaculia bacterium (assembly GCA_035278895.1). Classification (GTDB taxonomy): domain Bacteria; phylum Acidobacteriota; class Thermoanaerobaculia; order Multivoradales; family UBA5704; genus DATARR01. The sequence continues at coordinate 5,976 of DATEIO010000821.1, forward strand.
CAAGGAGGCCTGGGAAGGGGAGCTTCCGGCCGGAGGGCGCGTCCTTTCGAGCTCCCGGGAGATCCACCACCACAACCGCGTCCAGACCGGCACCCGGACCGCGACCCGCACCGTCACCGAGGAGGTCCAGACTGGAACCGAGAGGGTCAAGGTCGGCTCCCGCGATCTGGGCAACGGCTACTTCGAGGACGTCTACGAAGACCGCCCCGTCTACGAGAGCCAGTCCCACGAGGAGACCTACGAAGAGCCGGTCTACCGCGAAGATCCCGTCTACCGGAACCGCCTCCGCTACGAGATCGAAGAATGGGGGACCGTCCGCACCGCGCAGGCTCGAGGCGAGGACCTCTCCCCCGGCTGGCCCGATCCCGGGATCGCAGACGGCGAGAGGGAAGGCAAGCGCACCGAGAGCTACGAGGTCCTCTTCCAGGATGAAAAAGGGAAGAGCTGGGTCTACAAGGCCCCGAACGAGGCCGAGTGGAGGACCTTCGATCCCGGCAGGGCCTACAAGGCGAAGGTGCAGGGGGAGAAGGTGGTGAGCGTGGAGAAGTAGAAGCCGCTTTTCTCCCAACCTGGCCCCGATTTTGCCTACTCCCTGGGGAGCGACTTGGTGCGGCCCAACCCGCCGAGGAGACTTCATGCCCCAGGGACGCTTTCGCAGCTTGCAGGATCCCGAGACCCTGCAGCAGCTCCTCCGCAATCTGAGGGAGGGGATCTACATCACCAATGCCCGCGGGGAGATCCTGGACGCGAACCCCGCGTGCCTGGAGATCTTCGGCGTCTCGTCGCTCGAAGAGCTCCGGGCCTTCCGGGCCCAGGATCTTTACGCCGATCCCGCGCTGCGGGAGGTCGAGACCGGGATCCTCGCCCGGGAAGGGGAGGTCCGCGAGTTCGAGCTTGTGATCCGCCGGCCGGATGGCGAGGAGAGGACGGTCCTCGATTCGAGCTACGCCCTGCTCGACCCCGAGTCGGGCGAGACGCTCTACCACGGCATCCTGATCGACATCTCGAACCGCAAGCAGCTCGAGACCCACGTCCAGGAGCAGAGCCTGCGCGATCCCCTGACCGGCTGCTACAACCGGAGATTCCTGAAGGACCTCGAAAAGCGGCTGTCTCCCGCTCTCGTCTGGGGAGCGATCGTCGTCGACGTGGACAACTTCAAGGAGTACAACGACGACTTCGGGCACCAGGCCGGGGACGAGGTGCTGGTCAAGGTGAGCCGCTTCCTCCAGCAGAACGCCCGCGCCGAAGACGCCGTGGTGCGCATGGGCGGCGACGAGTTCCTGCTCCTGCTCCTCGGCAGCTCGGCCGCGTCGATCGCCGAGATCGGACAGCGCCTGCTGGATACGGCCGAGGCCCAGGGCGTGCCGCCGTTCTCCGTGGGCTGGGCCGTCCGCCACGGGACCGAGAGGCTGGAGCGGACGATCGACCACGCGGATCGCGAGCTCCTGCAGATCCGCCTCTTCGAAAGGCGCTCCCGCGAGAAACGTTTGCGGGGTCCGCGCCGTAGAATTCTGGAGGAGGTCCGGGTGGAGTGAAGAGCCGCCCGGCGGCTTGAAAGGAGTCCCCCCATGGCGTTCGATCCCGAGGACGACCTGTATCTCCGCCCCGCTGAAAAGCCCCGGGCCGACGACGTCTCCTGGGAAAGCCCCGGGACGCCGGAACGCCGGGGGCCGGCCTTCGATCCATTGGACGAGTCCGTCGCCGAGCCCGCTCCGCGCTCGCCCGCGGGAAGGCCCTTCCTCCTCCGTACCGCCCTGTCGATCGCGGCCCTGCTCGCCCTGATCTTCGCCGCGCGGCAGTTCTGGTGGCCCGATCCGGAGACCTCTCCGGAGTCCGCGCCCGAGTGGGTTTCCGCGCCTCGCGTCCCCGAGCCCGTGCCTCCCACCCCAGTTCCCGAGATCGAGGAGACGACTGCGCCCGAGCCGGAGCCGGAGGTGGCGGAGGAGCCTGCGCCCGTCCCGGAGGACGACTACGAGATCCTGCAGACCGAAGAGCTCGCCCAGGAGCCGGCGATCCCCCGGCCCGCGGAGACCCCCCGGCCGCAGGAAGAGGAGCGCGTCGCCGTGGCAGCACCGCCGGCACCGGCGCCCGAGCCGGCGCCCCCCGCTGCCAGGAAAACGCTTCCTCCCGCTCCCTGGGAGACCGCCAGCCAGCCCGAAGGCCTTCTTCGTCCCGGCCCCGGTGTCGAACAGCCGGTTCCGCTCGATCTTCCCCGCTACCGCTATCCCGAGGCGGCGCGCGGAACCGGCCTTTCGGTCGATGTGCGGCTGGCTCTCCTGGTGGACGAGAAGGGGCGGGTGATCGACGCCGTGGTCCGTGATGGCGGGCCCGAGGAGCTGGGCTTCAACCAGGAGGCCCTGAAGGTGGCGCGGATGATCCCCTTCCAGCCTGCCTCCCGCTATGACATTCCCGGCAAGATGTGGACGGAGATGATCCTGGAGTTCGCAGAGTAGTATCCTAGAAGTGTCCACGGACAAGACGGCGAACGGTCCTTCGGCCGGGAAGGCGGGGCGTGGCGCTTCTCAACGAGCACATCGAAGGCAAGTACGAGATCCTCGAAAAGATCCGCGAAGGCGGGATGGGCGCGATCTACAAGGTGCGCCACCGCCTGCTGGACGAGGTGCGCGTCGTCAAGGTCATCCGCTCCCAGGCCGACCCCGAAGGAGAGGGCGGGGAGCGCTTCCTCCAGGAGGCGCGGGCCGCCATCAAGCTGCGGCATCCGAACATCGCCGTGCTCCACGACTTCGCCATCGCGGAGGACGGGCAGGCGTTCATCGTCATGGAATTCATCGACGGCTGGAACCTGCTCGAGGTGCTCTCCGGGTACGGGCCGCCGCCGGTCTCCCTGACGCTCGAGATCGCGCGCCAGTCCCTGAAAGCGCTGGGCTACCTCCACCGCCACAAGATCGTCCACCGGGACGTCTCGCCGGACAATCTGATGCTCTCCCGGGACGTGGATGGCAATCCGCTCGTCAAGCTGATCGACCTGGGGATCGCGAAGACGCTCGAAGGGCAGGGGAACCTGACCACCACGGGCGTGTTCCTGGGCAAGCCCCGCTACGGCTCGCCCGAGCGGCTGAGCGGCGAGGGGTGGGACGAGCGGAGCGACCTCTACTCCTTCGGCGTCGTCCTCTACGAGCTTCTGACCGGCCGCTGCCCGATCGCCGGGAGCGAGCCCGCGGCTCTCATGGCCGGCCACCTCTTCCGGGCGCCGCTCGATTTCGCCGAGAGCGATCCGCAGGGGACGGTCCCGCCGGAGCTGCGGCGGATCGTCTTGAAATCCCTGGCCAAGAAGCCGGCCGAGCGGATCGCGAGCGCCGAGGATTTCGTCTGGGAGCTCACGATGCTCCAGGACCGCTTCCCCCTGACCCGGAAGGATCTGGACGGAGTCTGGAAGATCCTTCTCCCGCTGGCCGGCACCGCGTCCCACCCCGTCCGCCCGGGCTCGACCCAGGACCGGCTCGACATGGAGTTCGGGCTGGACCGGACGCCGGCCCCCCGCCTCCTGACCGCGGTGCCGGCGCCCGAGCCTGAGCCCACGCGCCGCGTGGCGGAGGAGACCCGGGTGACGCCGGACACGATCGCGCTGCCGCGTTCCGTGGCCGTGGACCTGGACGCCACCTGGGCCGCCCGGCCGCTGCGCAAGGAGTCCGATCCCCCCGCTCCGCCGCCGGCTCCGGCGGAGGCGCCGCCGCCACGCTCCCGGGCGCTCCTCGCGGGCGTGGCCCTGGTCGTCCTCGGGCTCGCCGGAGGGGGGATCTGGTGGGGGCTCCGCCCGAAGGAGGAGACGCCAGCCGCCCCGGCTCCGGCTCCCGTGGAAGAGATCGTGGCTGCTCCGGAGAGTGCAGTGGCCCCCGCGGCGATCGAGCCTCTCCCCCAGAGGGAGCCTGAAATCAAGAAAGCCGCCGTTCCCGAGAAAAAGGCACCCGCCGAGCCCCCGCCGCCGCTCGCGCCCATGGAAGCGGGAGCCCTGATCCTCCGGGGACAGCCGGGCGTGGAGCCGCCGGAGGTGAAGGATCTTCCTTCCTACACCTATCCCGAAGCGGCCAAGGGGAGCGGAAAAAAGGTCTTGCTTGGGGTCGAGGTGCTGGTCGATGAAAACGGCCAGGTGATCGAAGCGCGGGTCCGGAAGGAGGACTCCTCGGGCCTCGGCTTCAATGAAGCGGCCCTGGAGGCTGCGAGGAAAGCCCGCTTCTTCCCGGCCACCCGCGACGGCATTGCCGGCAAGATGTGGGCGGACCTGTACTTCGAGTTCGCGGAGTAGACTCCCCGTCCCTGAACGGGTATGATGCCCGTCCATGGTCTTTCTCCTTTTTTGGGGTTGAGGCGGTGTCGTTGATCCCGCAGCGGCATCGCCTCGTTTGTCAGCCGGCCCCGAAGACCTGAAATCCCACCACACTTCCTTGGACGCTCCGGCCGGCTCGGCCGTATGATGTTTCAGGAGCTGTTCCTGAGAGGCCTTGATCTGCCCGCTGCATCCGGAGTATCCCTGATGAGAAAAGTCCCGAGTCTCGCCGTCCTTCTGATCCTCCTGGCCTCCGGCGTGGCCCGGGCGGAGGGGGCTTCCAAGGTCAACGCCCGGCAGTTGATGCGGATGGTCGAGACCTCCTATGAGGATGTCCACCGTGCGGCGCAGGGGGCTGACCCGGGGTTGCGGAACAAGCCGTTCTGGGCGTCGCTCGACCGGATGGGGAAAGCTCTCGAAGAGGTGGGCACGAGCCTGCGGACGCGGGACGCCCGGTTCTTCCAGGACCTGGAGCGGGGGAGCGTGGCCCTGGGAGAGCTCAAGGTGGTGTGGGCCCGCTCGGGGGCGAAGGCTCCGGAGGTGGACCGCGGGCTCCGCCTGCTCTCGTCGTCCTACCGCCTGCTCCGGCGGACCTACGGCAGCGAGCAACTCCGCGCCCGGCGGGGGGGTGGGCTCTCCGACCGCGAGCGGCAGCGGTTCGACCGGATCCAGACGGCCCAGAGGGCCTTCGCCTCCCGGCTGGAGACGCTCCGGGACAAGGCGCGGGAGCGCCGGGACCGGGAGCTGTTTTCGGAGATGGAGCGCCTGATCGCCGAGGCCTACCGGATCGCGGCGGCTCCGGCGAGCCTTCAGTCCTACCTGAACACCCTGATCGTCAGCGACGAGATCCGCGGGGAGTGGGCCGGGAACCGCTACTACGCGGAGCCGGCCGACAAGGCGGACTGGATGGCCGCCGACCAGGTCGTGGAGGATCTCTACGTCGAGTCCCAGGTCGGCCACGTCTTCACCGTGGACCTGGGCAAGACGGACGACTGGTCCTTCCTCGACGAGACGACGGCGCCCCCGGTCGAAGGCGGCTCCACCCCGGCAGCCTCCGCCGCGATCCAGGTCTACGAACCTTCGGGGGAGACGGTCCTCTCCGAGCCCGAGGCCGAGGTGTTCGAGGAGGAGCCCGTCGAGGAGAACGTGATCGTCTACGAGGCGCCCGTCGAAGAGGAGGAGCCCGCCGTCGAGGCGGTCGAGGTGATCGAGGAGGATGTGCCCGCCGAAGTCGAGGAGGCCCCGGTTCCCGAGGCGCCGGAGGCGGAGATCCTGGAGGAGGATCTCCCGGTCGAGGACGTGAAGGTGATCGTCCTCGACGGGGAGCCGGGTGAAGCTCCCGCGGAAGCGGCCGAGCCCGAATCGGAGGAACCCCCCGCATCGCCGCCGCCCATGGGCTAAGATGTCCTCCTTTCCGCCGGACAATGCGGCTGGACAGGAGGTAGGACCATGGGACTTCTGAGCGGAACCGTCTCCGTTACCCGATTCAACGTGGCCGTCCCCAATGAAGGGCCGGACTTCGAGCGGGCGCGCTTCTGGGCCATCGAGCCGGGCTCGGAGGTGCGGGAGCGGATGGGGTTCGTCCCCTTCGAGATCGACGCCCCCTACGAGGTGGCCAAGGGGCGCTACGTCTTCCGGGTGCGGATCGACCGGGTCCGGGCCGACGCTACGGCGGTCAAGGAGCGGCTCCGGGAGCTCGTCAAGGCCGAGATGGAGGCGACCGGCCGGCCGTTCGTAGGGTCGAAGACCAAAAAGAAGCTCCGCGAGCTGGCCGAGGCCGAGCTCTGCATGAACCAGGCGCCGCGCACCAAGATCATCGAGGGGTGCATCGACGGCTCGCTCCTCTACGTGGCGAGCACGGCGAAGACCGTCCTCGGCACGGTGCTCACGCTCCTGCGCTCCGCCGGGGTGGAGGGGGACTTCAAAGCCCCCTGGCTCGACGAGGCCCCGGAGGTGGACGAGATGAGCGACGTGGTCATCCCCAAGGAGCCGGGGCAGTCGGTGCTCGGCTGCCGGTTCCTCCGCGCGCTGCTGGAAGAGCCCGAGGTGATGGTCGAGCCGGAGACCGGGAGCGTCCGCCTGGCCACGCGGGAGGCCAAGGTCTCCCTCTCGGGGGCGGTGATGAACGAGCTGTTCCGCTACGTGGAGGAGGGGGCCGAGATCCTCTCCGCCAAGATCCACGTGGGCCCGTATCCCATGCGGTTCGACGCCCTCTCCTACCGCCTGAACGGCCTGAAGCTCGAGCCGGTCAAGAACGAGCACTGGACGATCGACCTGGACCAGCGGCTGGAGCAGATCGCGAGCGTGTTCGAGGTGTTGGACACGAAGTACGTGGCGCTCAAGGACCGGCTGAACGGGGAGGCGATCCCCCCCGGGGCCGAAGTCCCCGCTGAGGCCGCAGCCCAGGCCTGACCGTCACCGGGCGGGTGCGACTGCCTGCCGGATCGCGCTCTCCAGGGCCTGGAGGTTGACCGGCTTCGTCAGGTGACGCGAGAAGCCGGCCTCCAGGCTGTTGCGGACGTCCTCCTCCATGCCATAGCCCGACAGGGCGATCCCCGGCACGCCGTAGCGCCGGGCGAGCTCGCGCATCAGGTCCGTGCCGTGGCCGTCCGGCAGGCCCAGGTCGCTCACCAGGAGGTCGAAGGGATCGGCCGCGGAGCGTTCGGCGGTTGCCAGGGCCGCCGCGATCGTACCCGCCACGTCCACCCGGTGGCCCAGGAGGCGCAGCAGGTCGGCCATGGCCTCGGCGGTGTCCGCGTGGTCCTCGACGAGGAGGAGATGGAGGGGGCGGGGGGCGTCCTCGGTCCGTCCTTCGTCGGCGATGCGGGAAGATTCCCCGGCCGCCAGCTCCCCGCCGTCCGGCAGCCTCAGGGTGAAGACCGCGCCCCGACCCCGGCCTTCGCTCGCGGCGGCGAGGCTCCCGCCGTGCATTTCGGCGATCGCCTTGCTGATCGCGAGCCCGAGGCCCAGCCCGCCGAACTGGCGGGTGATGCTCCGCTCTCCCTGCTCAAACCCTTCGAAGAGGCGCGGCAGGACCTCGGGCTCGATGCCGATCCCGTCATCCTGGATTTCGATTTCGAGCCATCCTGCGTTGCGGCGCGACCGGACCGTGATCGTCCCCGCGGCCGGCGTGAACTTCACGGCGTTGTTCAGGAGGTTCCAGAGGACCTGGGTCAAGCGGGACGAGTCCCCCCAGACGCGGTGGTCCCCCGGGGAGAGATCGGTGGCGATCCGGGGCCGCCGGGCAGCGAGCTCGGGGGAGCAGCAGGTCTGGAGGGCGTGGTCCAGGATCTGCCGCAGGTCGACCACCTCGGGGTGGAGCTCGAGCTTGCCGCGGGCGATGCGGGTGAGATCGAGGAGGTCGTCGATCAGCCGGGCCTCGAGCTCGACGTTTCTGCGGATCATGGCGAGCTCTTCGTGCACCAGCTCGTCCAGCCGGCCGTCCCGCTCGAGGCTGGAGACGACCGCCAAAACCGGGGTGAGCGGCGTGCGCAGCTCGTGGGAGAGGGCCGCCAAAAACCGGTCTTTGGCCCGGTTGGCGGCTTCGGCGGCCTCCTTGGCCTGCCGGAGCTTCTCCTCGGCCTCCTTACGCTCCGTGATGTCGAAGTGGACGCCGATGCAGCCGCGGACCCGGCCCTGCTCGTCGAAAAGGGGGGCTGCGGTGACGAGCAGGTGGAAGATCCTCCCGTCGGCGAGCTCCACGTCGACCTCGCTCGCAGGGAGCGGCACGCCGCTCGAGGCGGCCCTCTGCATCGGCAGCTCATCCACCGGCACGTCCTTGCCGTCCCGGAGGATCCGGTAGGCCCGGCCGCCGCCTTCCTCCACGCTCTTCGAGATGTTGGTGCCGGGCGGGAGGCCCACGAGGTCGGTGAAGCCCGGGTTGACGGTGATCAACCGGCACTCCGGGTCGTGCGCGACGGCGATGCCCACGGGCAGCACGTTCATCAGGGCGTCGAGCTCGACCGTCCGCTCTTCCAGGAGCCGGTTGAGGCGCTGGACCTCCTGGTCCTTGTCGAAGAGGCTCTCCATACGTGACCCGGTGCGGAATACTGACACAAAATGACACCGGGGGTGAGGACCGGCCGGGGCGCGGCGCGCGCCCCGGCCAGGGAGAGGGAGGGTTTTAGAACCGCGAGAGCAGGCTCACCCGGACGTTTCTCGCCGGCAGCCGGTAATACTGGGCGTCTCCCAGCTCGCTCTCGGCCACGGCCGGCCGGGTGTCGCCCAGGTTGTCGCCGTCCAGGCGGATCTCCCAGCTCGGGAACCGGTACCCGATGCCGGCACCCCAGACGGTGTAGTCGGACGCCAGCGCGGTGTTCCGCTTGTTCAGGAACCGCTCGCCCACGTAATTGGCCACGACCGATCCGATGAAGCCCCGCTCGGGCGCGTAGAGGATCCCGGCCGAGCCCAGGTGGCGGGCCGACATCTCCAGGCGGTTGCCGTCGAGCCGCGTGGGTACGCCGTCGAACGCCTGGACATAGTCGCGGAACTTGGCGTCGTGCCAGGCGTAGGTGAGCTGCCAGCGGAAGTCGGAGTGGACCCGCCCACCGGTCTCGAGCTCGGCGCCCTTGAACCGCTCGGAGCCGGCGTTCACGAGCCGCGGGAGCCCGTTGACCACCTGGGAGACGACGAGGTTCTCGAAGTCCATCTGGAAGGCGGAGACCTCCCACTCGAAGCGGCCGCCGCCGAGCCGGTTCTTGGCCCCGATCTCGTAGCTCCTGGCGGTCTCGGTCTCCAGGATCTCTCCCTCGGCCTCGGGGCCGAAGTCGATGGCCGCGGGCTTGTAGGTGTCCCGGGCGTCGGCGAAGAGCCAGAGGCCGTCCGCGCCCTCGCCCCAGACGAGGAAGCTCACGCCGATGACGCCGCTGCCGCGGGTGACGGTCCGGCTGTCCTTTCCTTCCTCCTCCTCTTCGCCGGGCTCCTCGCCGCCGATGAGCTCTTCCTCGCCGGCCTCGCGGTCTTCCACGGTGTGGTTCAACCGCGCTCCGATCTGGAAGCGCCAGCGGGGCGCCGGGTTCCACTCGGCCTGGAGGTAGAGGCCCGAGAAGTTGCGCTCGTCCTCGACCTCGAACTCCATCTCGCGCGGGCGGCTCGTGCTCGACGGCGGATTCGATCCGTTCAGGGGGACGAAGTAGCTGAAGGTCTCGGCCTCACCCTCGGCCCGGCCGTAGAGGTGGTCGAAGCCCGCTACGACCTGGAGCTCCGGATTGAGGTGCCAGGCCGCGTGGGTGTCGAAGTAGACGTCGACGATCGACAGGTCCTGCTCATAGCCGCGGGCGTTCGGGGCCACGTTGTTGATCGCGGAGAGGAACCCGCGCACGGTGTCCCGCTCGGAGTTGGTCAAGGCAAGGGTGGTCGACCAGGTGCCGTCGCTGCCCACGCTGCGGTCGTAGCCCCCGACCAGGTGGAGCCGGTTCTCGTCGATCTTCGCGTCCTTCGGGTTGTAGTTGGTGTCCAGGGGGACGAGGGGCGAGAGCCGGGTGCCCTGGCGCGGATGGGGGCTCGCGGGATCCTGGTTCACGATCGAGCCGTCGAGGTCGAAGTGGAAGCTGCCACCGGCCGCATCGGTCGCGGCGCGGTAGAGGACGTGGCCCCGGTCATAGCCGGTGCGGTCGTCCTTGAAGCCGCGGCGCTCGACGTCCACGGTGAACGAATGGCGCAGCCCGCCAGAGCTGGGGAGCGGAGTGGAGAAGGAGGCGGAGCCGCTCTCGTGGCTCCCGGCGGAGAGGGAGGCGGAGCGCCCATCCGCTCCCGCTCCCCGATGGATCACGTGGATCACTCCCACGAAGGAGGTGGCGCCGTACATCACCGGCGCGGCCCCGCGCATCACCTCGATCCGCTCCACGTTGGTCAAGTCAAGGCTGGGCAGGGCCGGGTTGAAGGCGCCGCCCCAGGGCACGCCGTCCACGACGAGCAGGAAGGCGTCGAACTCGCGCAACCCCCACATCTCGGGGACCGAGCCGGCCGGCCCGCCGTCGCCGCCGGGCGCGATGGAGACGCCGGCGGCGAGCGCCAGGGCCTGGGGAAGGTCGGTGACGTTCCGGGCCCGGAGCTCCTCTCCGGAGATGATGGTGACCGAGGCGGGCACGGGCTCCACGTCCTCGGGGACGCGGGTGGCGGTGACCTGGATGGACTCGGTGACGGTAGGGGTTTCCTCCTCCTGGGCCGAGGCCGGCGCCAGCGGAAGGACGACGGCGAGAATCGCGGGCAGGGCCATCCCGCGCAGAATTTCCAAAGACATGACAAAGCTCCTCGTACGAAGCGGTTTGAACGTTCACGGAGACCGCGCCCACGCGGGGCGGCCCGGCGTCTGTCGAGCGGGAGGAGAGGTCTCGCTCTACTCGTTCTGCCGCTTCATGAGGAGGAGGATGTCGATGGACCGGGGAGGCGCCGTGCCGGCGTGCCCATGGGCGGTCCGGCCGGAGGACGGCGCCGCCGGGACGGTTTTTCCCGGCAGGGGTGCGTCGACCTCGGTAGGAGCTTCTTCCGCGGAGAGGATCGCCGGCTCGGAGTGGCCCTCCGGGAAGCGGAAGGCTCCTTCCAGGGCCGGCGGCTCGGCCGCGGCCACCTCGTGGGAGGAGCCGCCGCGGCGGGGGCCCTCCACCCAGGCGACCACGCCCGCGTCGCCCGGCCGGGCCGCCTCCCCCCGGGAGAGGGAGCGGCCCAGGGGCAGGAAATCGTTGTCCGTTTGCGGGCCCGGCTCGATCGTAAAGCGCCAGGGGAGCTCGGAGTAGACCTCCCGGCGCTCGTCGCCGAAGCGGAGGAGGAGCCGGGCGTCCCGGGTGGGGATCTCCGGCACCCGCCAGACGATCCGCTGGAGGCTCCGGTCCACATGCGGGGTGATGCGGAAGGGATAGGTGTTGCCGCCGTCGAAAGAGAGGAACGCCTCCCACTCCTCGACCTTCCCGATTCGGGAGAGAGCCTCCAGGGGCTCCCACGCGAGCTCCGCGGGGCTCCCCGCGCGGAGCACCGCTCCGGCCTCTGGAATGAGAAGCCGCACGAGAGGCACGGCCGCCGCCTCCTGCGCTTCGGCCTGGGGCGCGAAGGCGAGAGCGGCCCCGAAAAGCAGGGCCAGGGCGGCGAGACGGCGGTTCCGGCGCATGGCGATTTGGCTCCAAAGATTACAGGTGCCGCGGAGGCGCCGCAAGGAGACCGGCCCCTTTTGACGCGAATCACTGACGCGAATCACTGCCGCGAATCGCGATACCCTTCGCCCTCGTGATGAGCCCTCCTCCCCTCCGCCTCTTCCTGGTCCGTCACGGCGAGGTCCCTGCCAACCGGGAGCTCCGCTACGTGGGCTCGCGGGACGAGCCGCTGGCCGACTCCGGGGTCCGGCAGGCCGAGAGCCTGGCCGCGGCGCTCGCTCCGCTGCCCGTCGCCGCCGTCTACGCGAGCCCGCTGCGCCGGGCCGAAGAGACCGGCCGGCGGATCGCCGAGGCGCGGGAGGTCCCCCTGTGCCTCGAGGCCCGCCTGCGCGAGCAGTCCTTCGGCTTGTGGGAGGGGATGACCCGGGCCGAGGTCCTCGCGGGGGACCCGGACCGGCTGCTCTCCTGGGAGGCCGACCTGGGCACGGCGCCGCCCGGCGGCGAGTCGCTCGAATCCGTCCGGGAGAGGGTCCTCTCCCTGGTGGACGACCTCGCGCGCGAGCGTTCCGGGGAGTGGATCGCCCTCGTGAGCCACGTGGGACCGATCAAGGCGCTCCTCTGCGCGGCCCTGGGAGCCCCGCTCGCCACGGCCCGCCGCATGTTCCTCGACCCCGGCACCCTCTCCGTGATCGACTGGGGAGAGCGTCCGGTCGTCCGCCTGTTCAACGCGCAGGCCCACCTCGGATGGGGCGGCGCGCGGTGGATGGATGTCAGAGGGTGATCTCGGCCACCACGGGGATGTGGTCCGAGGGGGACTCGCCCTTCCTCTCGTCGCGGAACATCTCGACGCCCGTGCACCGCGTGAGCACCGGCTTGGTGCCCAGGATCAGGTCGATGCGCAGGCCGTTGTTCTTCTGGAAGGCGAGTTGCCGGTAGTCCCACCAGGAGTAGTGGCCGCCCTCTTCGTGGTGCTTGCGGAAGAGATCGTAGAGCCCCAGGTCCATGATGCGCCCGAGCGCCTTGTGCTCCTTGGGATGGAAGTGGATGTGCCCCCGCCAGAGGTCGATATAGCGCACGTCCCGCTCCTCGGGAGCGATGTTGAAGTCCCCCAGGAGGACGAGCTTCTTGCGGGGACCCACCTGGGGCTCCAGGAAGTCGCGGAGCTGTGCCAGCCAATCCATCTTGTAGACGAACTTCTCGCTCTCCGGCGACTGCCCGTTGGGCACGTAGACGTTGACGATCCGGAGGCCGGACACGGTCGCCGCGATAAGCCGCCGGTGGGAGGTCTCGTCGTCGTCCGGCAGGCCGCGGACCACGTCCTTCATCGGTTCGAGCGAGAGGATCGCGACGCCGTTGTAGGTCTTCTGTCCGTAGAGCTCCACGTGGTAGCCCAGGTCCGTGAAGGGGGCCAGGGGGAAGAGGTCGTCCGTGGTCTTCAATTCCTGGAAGCAGAGCACGTCGGGCCTCTCGCGCTCCGTCCAGGCCGCCACCCGCTCCACCCGGGAGCGGATCGAGTTCACGTTCCAGGTGGCGATCCTCATGGCTTCCCCAGCCCTCCCTCGCCGTCTCCCTCCCCCAGCACCAGGCCGATCAGCGCCCGGACCGACCGGTGGCGCTCGATCGGATGCCGCAAGGGCAGGTCGAAGTTGACTTGGTAGCGGTTGCGCCGACCCTCCTTCGACACCTTGAGATAGCCCTCGTTTTCCAGGTCCGTGACAATGCGCTGGACCGCCCGCTCGGTGATCCCGACGCGGGCCGCCACGTCGCGGAGGCGGACCTCCGGGTCCTGGACAATGCAGAACAGGACGTGGGCGTGGTTGGTGAGGAAAGTCCAACTGCCGGTTGAGGACGGCTGCGGCGTTGTCTCTGGGCTGAGCGCGTCGTCCGTCTGGTTCAAGGCTTCCCCCCTATACAGGACAAATTTGTCATGTTATGTTTGTCGTAGTTCAGGCGCCGGCCCTACACCCCCGGCTCCATCGATCCGGCCCCTTCATTCCATAACGAAGGGGTCCAGAAAGGAAGACAGAACACCATGTCCTGGACCGCCCCGAGTGCGCTCCTGCCCGTTTCCGAGGCTCAAGCCCCCCGTTCCTCCCGGATCACGGTCGCTCACGGCGACGGGATCGGTCCCGAGATCATGGCCGCGACCCTCCACGTGCTCCAGGAAGCGGGAGCCCGGTTGGACGTCGAGACCATCGACATCGGGGAGAGCGTCTACCGCCGCGGCTATTCGGCCGGCATCCAGCCGGAAGCCTGGGATTCGCTGCGGCGCACCCGCGTGTTCCTGAAGGCCCCGATCACCACCCCTCAGGGGGGAGGCTTCAAGTCGCTCAACGTGACGGTAAGAAAGACGCTCGGGCTCTTTGCCAACGTCCGGCCCTGCGCCGCCTATGCCCCGTTCATCGCCACCCTGCACCCCGGCATGGACGTGGTCATTATCCGCGAGAACGAGGAGGATCTCTACGCCGGCATCGAGCATCGCCAGACCGACGAGGTGGTGCAGTGCCTGAAGCTGATCTCCCGGCCGGGCACGGAGCGGCTGGTCCGCTACGCCTTCGAGTACGCGCGGAGGAACGGCCGCAAGAAGGTCACCTGCTTCACCAAGGACAACATCATGAAGCTGACCGACGGCCTCTTCCACCGGGTTTTCGACGAGGTGGGGGCCGAGTATCCGGACCTCGAAAAGGAGCACTGGATTGTCGACATCGGGGCCGCGAAGCTCGCGGACCGGCCGGACCTCTTCGACGTCATCGTGCTGCCCAACCTTTACGGCGACATCCTTTCCGACGTGGCGGCCGAGATCGCCGGCTCGGTGGGGCTCGCGGGATCGGCCAACATCGGCGAGCATGGGGCGATGTTCGAGGCGATCCACGGCTCGGCTCCGAGGATCGCGGGCCAGGACGTGGCCAACCCCTCGGGCCTCCTGCTCGCGGGAGTCATGATGTTGAACCACCTGGGCCAGTCGGACGTGGCCCAGCGGGTCCACAACGCCTGGTTGAGGACTTTGGAGGACGGCCTCCACACCTTCGACGTCTTCACCCCGGAGCAGAGCCGCCTCCAGGTGGGCACCCGGCGCTTCGCGGAGGAGGTGGTGCGCCGCCTCGGCCACGAGCCCCAGCATCTGACGCCGGTCGCCTACACGTCATCCGGGCCCATGGAGGTTCCCACGCTCCCCGAGCGGCAGCCGCAGGAGAAGGAGCTGGTGGGCGTCGACGTCTTCCTCCACTGGCGGAACCGCGATGCCGGGGAGCTGGGGCGCCGGCTCTCCGCGCTCCAGCTCCCCGGCCTCTCCCTCTCGATGATCACCAACCGCGGAGTCAAGGTCTGGCCGCAGGGGCTTCCCGAGACCTTCTGCACGGACCACTGGCGCTGCCGGTTCATGGCCGAGGGCCGGGAGATGACCCGCGCCCAGATGGTCGCCCTCCTCGGCCGCCTGGACGAGGCCGGCTTCGACTTCATCAAGACCGAGACCCTCTGCACCTTCGACGGGGTCCCCGGATTCTCCCTGGGCCAGGGGCAGTAGAAAAAAACTCGGGGCACCCCCAAACACTGGCCGGGGGTGCCCCGTATAAAGGAGTGGAGACGGAACAAGCGAGACAAACAATCTCCTCTCCAAACCTCCCTCCTCCAAAACCCCGCCGAAGCGGGGTCTTTTTTTGCCCGGGAGGGAGGGTCAGAGCGGCGGCTCCGGCTCTCCCTCTTCCCCGGGGGGAGGGAACCGGCGCTCCATCCTCTCCTGCTGCCGGGGACCGGGCCGGGGAGGACGGTCGGAGAAGAGGCCCAGGGGACCCGCGGGGCGGAGGCGGCCGAGCAGCCGCATGTACCTGCGCTCCTGCCGCGCGTCGAGCAGCTCGCGGCTCTGAAGGACGTTTCCGGCGAGGGCCCGCTCGAGGCCCAGGTGGATGCGCGAGGACCGCTCGAGCAGGCGGTCGATGCGCTGCGGGTCGGGCTCACGGGAGGTGATCTCCCGCCGCAGCTCGCGGTTGACCTCGCCCATCTCCGCCCGCAGCTTCAGGGTCTCCTGGTAGAAGCTCAACTGGAGGTCGATGAACCGCCGCCGCTCCTCGCCTTCGAGCTCCAAGAAGTTGGCGAGGCGGGTCAGGCGGGCGATGGGGTCTCCGGCCAGGACGGGGCGGGGCGGGAGACCGGCTTCCGCTCCGGGTAGGGGACGCGGCGCCAGGCGGCGGACCGCGATGACGGCGAAGAGACCCAGGTTGATCCCCACCGAGAGGAGGAGGGCGAGCACGAGCCCCCAGCGCCTCACTGCCGGGCCTCCTCACCGTCGCCGGGAAACGGCGCCTCGTCCACGACCGCCCAGTAGCCCTCGGCGAGGCTCGTGCTCTCCTCCTCCAGGGTGACGACCTCGACGGCCGCATCCTCGGCCGCGGGCAGGCTCCTGCCGAGGCCCAGGCCCAGGGCCCCGCCGGCCAGG
>DATEIO010000822.1:0-2634 GCA_035278895.1 Thermoanaerobaculia bacterium
AGGAGGACATCCTGCTTGAGTAACCGATTCCGCCTGGTTCGACGCGACATCCGGAACGCGGCAGAGGACGCCCGGCAATCTCTCTTCGAGCGGCCTGCGGCAGAATCCCTGACTCAGCATCAGGATGCCGCGGCCTACTACGAGCTAGACGACTCTCTCGAGACCGCGGCCAACATGGCTCTGGCCGTGGGCGCTCCTCTCCTGGTCACTGGCGAGCCGGGAACCGGCAAGACACAGCTCGCCTTTTTCCTCGGCCACTATTTTGGAATCCAGGTCCGCTCCTTCTACGTCAAGTCGACCTCCACCGCTCGGGACCTCAAGTATGAATTCGATGCCGTCGGTTACCTGCAGTCAGCCTACATGGCCCAACAGGGTGCTCCCCCTCTCCCGCGCACGAAGTTCCTCAAGGAAGGCCCGCTCTGGAAGGCGTATGAAGACTCACAGCCTTCGGTGCTCCTGATCGACGAAATCGACAAGGCGCCTCGCGACTTCCCGAACGACCTCCTCCACGAATTGGACCAAGGCTGGTTCCCTCATCCGTTCGAACGCGACGACGCCGGAGAGCCGATCCGGATCCCCCAGCAGCCCGGTCAGCGGCCGATCCTCGTCATCACGTCGAACCTCGAGCGCCGCTTGCCGGACGCTTTTCTGCGCCGCTGCGTGTTTCATCACATCGTGATGACGGAGGCTGTCGTCAAGCGCGCCGTCCAGGCCCGGGCTCGAGAGTTCCCGCACCTCGCCGTGGAAGTCCGCAACCGCGCCTTCGAACGCTTCTGGGAGTTGCGAGAGCGCGGGTTGCAAAAACCCCCGTCGACGGCCGAGCTGCTCGTCTGGCTGGCCGTCCTCGACGCGCTCGAGATCGCTCCCGGAAACCTGGACGGCCCGCTCTCCGAGTTGCCGGCCCTCGGCTGCCTCCTCAAAGACCGCGACGACCTGGAGCGGCTGCGAAACCCGTGAGCTCTCTGCCATCCGGGCTTGACGGGCTCCTCCGGGCTCTGCGCTTGAACGGCCTGCCCGTGGGTGCTCGCGAGCTCGTGCGGTTGCGGGAGGCCTTCTTCAGGGCCCCGGCTCTGGACCAGGACCGCGAGGAGATCTCCCAACTCCGCGACCTCCTCGCCACAGCACTCGTCCACTCTCCCGAAGAAAGACAGCTCTTCGATCCCGTCTTCGAAAGCTGGGTGAAACGTTGGCGAAGGTGGGAGCAGCAGGATCAACGAGCGGCCGAGTCACCACTGGAGCGCTGGGGATTGCCCGGCCTCCTTCGGCAGGCAGGCCCTCCCCGCCGACGGCTCATCCTCTGGAATGATCGGAGCCGGGTCGTCGCGATTCTGCTTCTGATCTTCATCCTCTCGATTCCCTCGGTCGTCGCAGGAATCTGGCTCGTAGCCGGATTGCTCGTCCCTGACGAGACAATCCAGTCCGCCCCTGAAGTGGCCGCCCTGGATCTCCCCCCTCTCCCTCCGCCCTCATCGCCCGGGATTCCACCTGGCCTGGAGCTGATACCGCCCGGCCCCCCGCCGACGACGATCCGGACCTGGGTCCCCGTAATCACGGTTGAAAAGACCGTCTTCTCTCTCGGCACCCTCCAATCGTCCCAGTTGGGAATCGGCGCCCTAGCCCTGCTTGGCGCCTTGGTGGTGGGAGTCCGCCATTGGTGGCGACGCTCGATACCCGAAGTCAAGGCCGAGCCTGACCTTCCGGGTCCCGAGCGCCTCCCGCTCCTGCCTCTCCCTGATCCGGGAAGGGTGCTCTTGGATCCGGAAGGCGCCCGTACGATGGTCTGGGGAGTCAGCCGCTACATCGCCGAAGAGCAGACGGAGGATCTCGATCTCGAAGCCACCGTGCGCTCCACGGCGGAACGGGCCGGCATTCCGGACCTTCGTTACGAGCCCGAAAGGCCGCTCCGGGAAGTCTGGCTCTGGCTGGACGGCACGGTCGAAGACCCCTCCCTCGTCCGCTACTGCGAAGAGATCGCCGCGAGCCTCTCGGAATCGGGATTGGCCGTCCGCCTCGGTGGATTCGACGGCGATCCCCAGGAGGTGCTCTGGGACGAAGGACAGCGCGTCCGCCCCTTGGAGCTCGAAGCCCATCGCCAGACAGCGCTGGTAGCCGTCTGCACCGACGGCGCCGTCCTCGTCCGCCACGCGAGAGACGGCCGGCGCGAGCCGCTCTTCGCACTCCTGCGAATGCTCGCGGCCTGGCCCCACCTGACTTTCGTAGACTTCTCACGCGGAGCCACGGATCTGGCCCAGGAGCTCCGCCGTTTCGGGATTCCCTGCATCCTCCCGGAGACGCTCCCCTATTTCTTCGGATTCGGCAACGCCTCGGCTCCCCCACGGCCGGCCGAAGATCCCGGGGAGCTTCGAGCCTGGCGGGCCGCGCTCGCCCTGGTCTCTCCACGCCCGGTCGACCGTGCCAGCGCCTATGCCGCTCGTCTCGCCCTTCGGCTCCGGCTCTCCCCTTGGGCCTTTCACCGGCTGACGGAAACGGGTCCCGAAGCCGCCATACGGTTGGGAGATGGACTGGCCTGGCAGACGAATGCTCGGCGATCCTTACTGGTGTGGCTGGCTGAGACCGAGTTGCTCGACCGTTCCCTCGAATTCTGGGAACAACGGCTCGAGGAAGAGGAGAAGG